>NZ_JAMXAX010000279.1 GCF_023913775.1 Acidovorax facilis | reverse complement strand
GGGCCTGTCCGAATTTCTGTGTGTGAGGCTCGTTGAGCCTTCACCGATTTCGTGAAGGCGGTGGGGGATCCTACGACACCGGTCTGGTGAATCGATCTTCGTAGAGGATTGCGAACTGGTTCATGGCGGCTTTCCAGTGGTGAGTCGGTCGGGTCCAGTCCTCGGTGATGTTGCGCAGCGCCAGCCAGATCAGCTTGGTGGCCGAGTCATCGCTGGGGAAGTGCCCGCGTGTCTTGATGATCTTGCGCAGCCGTGCGTTCACGCTCTCGATGGCGTTGGTCGTGTAGATCACGCGCCGGACCTCGGGTGGAAAGGCGAAGAAGGGAATGACCTTGTCCCAGGCCCGTCGCCACGCGCTGACGACCGTGGGGAACTTCTGGCCCCAGGGACCGGCTTCAAACGCGTCCAGCTCGCTCTCAGCGGCCTCTGCGCTCACCGCCGTGTAGATCGGCTTGATGGCCGCGGCCAGCGCCTTGCGGTCTTTCCAGGCCGCGAAGTCCAGGCTGTTGCGGATCAGGTGCACGATGCAGGTCTGCAGCGTCGTGGCCGGGAACACCGCGCCCAGCGCCTCTGGCATGCCTTTGAGGCCGTCGGTGACGGCGATCAGGATGTCGTTGACCCCACGGGTCTTCAGATCGTTGAAGACCTTCATCCAGAACTTGGCGCCCTCGGTGTTCTCGATCCAGATCCCGAGGATGTCGCGCGTGCCGTCTGGCAGCACGCCCAGCGCCAGGTACACGGCCTTGGAACGCACCACGGCATCCTCGCGAATCTTGACGCGCAGCGCGTCGAAGAACACCACCGGGTACATCGGCTCCAGAGGGCGCGTCTGCCAGGCCGTGATCTCGCTCATCACCTCGTCCGTGACGCGGCTGATGAGGTCGGGCGAGACGTCCACCGCGTACATCTCGGCCAGGTAGCCCTGAATCTCGCGCACAGTCATGCCGCGGGCGTACATGGCCAGGATCTTGTCGTCAAAGCCCGTGAAGCGCCGCTCGTGCTTGCCGATCAGCTGCGGCTCGAACGTGCCCTCGCGGTCGCGTGGAACGTCGATGCGAAGCGCACCAACGTCGGTCAAGACGGTCTTCGTGCTCTTGCCGTTGCGGTGATTGGTGGCCGCCCCTTCGGGCTTGGCCTGGCCGGGTGCGTAGCCCAGGTGATGGCTCATCTCCGCGCCCAGGGCGCGCTCCATCACAGCCTTCTTGAACTGCTGGAAGATGTTCTCCAGCTCGGCCGGCGTCACCGGCCCAGGGATCAACTGCTCAAGCGCTGCGGCTGAGAATTGCGGCTGCGCCGTATTGCCCGTAGGGGCTTCTGTTTTCTTCTTGCGTGGCATTCATGCTCCAAGTCGACATGCTATGCCTCACACACAAACTTTCTGACACTCCC
>NZ_JAMXAX010000278.1 GCF_023913775.1 Acidovorax facilis | reverse complement strand
GGGTGGGTTTGCGCGAATGCTCGAATCCGTTGTCTTGATCTGCGGCCATTGCCAAGGTCTGCTGCTTCATCTGCGGATAACGTTTGACCCCTCTCAATGGTGGACCTTAATCAGCGTTGCCTTAAGTGCGTCGATCATGGCTTGGTTGGTCAGCAGGAAGTTGTCCAGCAGCGTATACCAACTGAGCACGAAGCGCTTCATGCGTGCGTCGTCGCTAACGAGACCAGGCAATCCCTTGGCTACTTGGCCCTGCATGCGACTGCGAATCTCCGTATCCGCCTCGGATATCTTGCGCCCGATCAGAATGAGTTCGAAGTGCATTGCATCGCTGCTAGCGAACTCTGCGTGCTTTTTGATGAGCTGCGCGTAGCCATCGAGCTGTTGGAGGTGCTTGTAATTGAGCGCGAGGCTTGGCCGCTTGATCTCCACCACGATACAGCGATAAATCTTTCTGCCCATCGAGTCATGGTGTAGAACCTTGCGTGCGAGGAACAAATCTGGCTGTTTGCTTGCGCCCTCGATGGCAGTAGGTTCATCTGCGTCCAAGTCGTCTAAAGTGATGTCGTCGATCCCCTTGACCGCGTCGCGAAGCGATTTGGCGATCTTGGTGAACGTGTCTTCCTCTGCTCCGAGCGTTTCGTAGGAACTGCCGAAAAGCCACGTGTTGGCCTCGATGATGCCCTGCAAGTCCGGCGTCTCAAGCGTCTCCAAATAGTGGTCATTCATCAGCGTTCGCAGCTTTTCGGCCACTTCGTGTCTACGGCGCAGGACTTCAATGGCCGACACAATGCTTTGTAGCGACACGCTCTTGAGCTGCTTGGCAAACAGTTTGGTTGAGACGTCGTCGAGCTCTAGTACGCTGTTGAGTACCTCGAAGATGGCATCGTTTTCGTTGGAGACCGACAGTTTGTCGAGCAGCCGCACGATGATTTTTTTCTGGTTCTTCTTAAGGGACTTCAACGTCGTCGGATCGGCGGTGTATACAGCGCGTAGGATGCTTTTGGTGTTCTCGAACCGCCACTTCTTGTAGTCCTCGGGTAGGCCCGCATAGGTCGGAAAAACGCCATCTGCGATGTACCCTTCAATCTCCCGCTCAAACTGCTTGCGCAGGAAGTCCTCATATACAGAGCTGGTGATCTTATTGAGTTCGCGCGCCACCTTTCGCCACGTCTCCGACTCGAAGCCCGTCGCGTCTGGGCTGGCCAAGTCACCTCCGTTAGGCTCGAAGGCGTCAACCCACTTTGAGCTGACATAGATGCTGGTGTGGAAATTTCCCTTGTGGTTGAAGGGTAAGCGACCAGCCGTACCACCTTGAACAGTCCCGCGACATCTCGCAAGATCGTGTGCACGTAAACCATCGTGGACACCATGCTCAAAGATTCAGAGACACCGAGATATGCGACGCGGCGTACC
>NZ_JAMXAX010000277.1 GCF_023913775.1 Acidovorax facilis | reverse complement strand
CGGTAGACAAGTGGGCGGCCCACGAGTTTGAAGGCGCCGTTTCTCTGTAGACCACATGCCGTAGCATCACCAATTAATGCCTGAAACTACACCATCATGGCGGGGCAACCTTGATCTACTTCTACTCCACCGCACAGGACTCCTCTAACGCCTCCTTCCATCGCGGAATGTTATTCGAGGAGCTTCTCCGCACTTACCTTCGCGGCTCTGGATTCGAGGTCGACATTAATCGTCGGAAGACATCATCACTTGAGTACGACCTTCATGGCCGTCACGATGTTGACAACCACCCCCTCATTGGCGAAGCGAAAGCGCACACTGAGACGATTGGAGGGAAAGAAGTCTCGGCGTTTGTGGGGAAGGCCCTTCCATTCCTTGTACAGACCCCTCCATACAGCGCCGTTTTCTTGTCGATTAGTTCGCTTTCTCCTGAAGCTGAAGACTATCTACGAAATCTTCACGAGAAAACGTCTTTCCGTCTGAGTGTGAAATGTGGGTCGGAGTTGGAGTCTCACATTCGCGAAGTGCTAAAGCTCCCGACTGTTGACGGTGCCAAGTCCACCACCAAAGAGCTAGTTCCTTTTGCGTCTACCCAGAGCATCGTCCACACCAATCGCGGAACGTTCATCGCTGTGGTCGGATCTGGTCAGGAGGGTGCATTCGACGACCGGTTCGCACTCGTTGGTTCGAGCGGCTCGACTGTCAGCGATCAGAGTTTGCTTCAGATGCTCCGTACGAGCTTGCCAGCGTTGCAGGAGCTGGAAGCTGTATGGGAGAAGTCAGCACCTTTAAACATCAATATCCCGGCACGGGAAATTCCGAGCGGCCTCATTACTGCTGTGGACTGGCTCGACTACAGACGGCCAGCAGGCTTTGCACATTTCGTCGGACGTAAAGACAAGATTCAGCGAGCGGGCGCGCTTGTAAGCGGCCAAGGAACTGGGCTGGTCGTGGAACTTAAGGCACGGTCTGGGGTGGGCAAGAGCAGCCTCTTGTCTGTCTTAGCGCATCAATGGTCAACAGCAGGCCACAGAGTTGAGTTGCACGACGCGCGCGATGTGCAATCTGGAGAAGATGTCTTGAAGCTAATCCAGCGATTTGTCGGTCCGAGTTACAAGCTCGCGTCATTCGAGGAAGCGAATGACGCAATCGCGCGGATGAGCGAAAACCTTGCCGACAAGCACGCGGTGTTCATTGTTGATCAATTCGAATCCACGTTCCTGGCGCCTGAAGTTTACACAGCTTACGAATATCTTGCGCTCTGCATCGCTCGAGGTTCATGGCCGGTGTCGATGCTGTTCAGTCGCAAGGACGATTTACTGACAACCCACGACGACATGCTAGTTAGCTGTCACATCCCGGACGATTGCATAGACTCCAAACGCTATCCACTCTTCATGGCGCGAGCGGTTCTAAAGGAGTTGATAGAGTCCTTGCAATCCACCCAGGGAGTGAAGCCATGTTGATAGCCCTGC
>NZ_JAMXAX010000276.1 GCF_023913775.1 Acidovorax facilis | reverse complement strand
GCAACGCTGAGCCAGCGCGCAAACAACGCGATCGTCGCCACGCAAACTGCATCCACCTTCTTCATCATGCCCGCGATATTCGCGGGACATGTGGCTCAACTCAAGATGCCTCGGCTGGACGCTTACACTAGACGCGTTACTGCGGGCTAACGAGCCACCTTTGGCCGAACCCTTGAATGTCGCCCTTGTCGTAAGCCTACGTTCACTCGACGCCAACCGCCAAGTTCATGCCGACGGGGTGCGTGCTCTGGTTCAATCCAATTGGGTCCGTCAGCATTTGCCTGTCAGAGTTCCCGTTCAGGTGTGACCAGTCGGCTGCGCATTGAGGGCATGGTGTATTCGGGCGGCTTTGTACCGCGATCACTCGCCAGGATCGAGCACTGAACGCGAAGCCCTAAAACGGTACGTCGTCCAGAGTTGGCTGCAGATGCTGCTGCAGGTATTCAAGCTTGACCAGCAGTTCGTCAAAGGTGATCACCTCCACATCCTTACAGGCGTTGCGGAACACCTCAAAGCAACGCAGTTCATTCTCTTCTACTGGCCGGCGTCCAGCGAGCACTATGCATCTGACGACATCTGCTCGGGAGGAACGCAAGGTCGGATTGTCAAAGGCGTGTTCCTTCCATCGCATGCGCAACTCGCTTTGCTGATGCAACACTTGCGTGATAGCGCCGCTCAGCTCCGAGTCTGGTCCAAATACATTCGGTGGCCTATAGGCTCGGGAACGCATCAAGGGAGCATCTGGAGTTTTGATTTCCACAATGGCGAGCGCCAGGCCTTGCTCTCTGAATAGAAAGTCACCAATCTGTGCTCCCGTTCCCGCAAGCGTAGATCCTTGGGCGTGAAACTGGGTGTGAGACAGCTCGACGGGCCGAGCGAAAGCCAGGCTCAGGACGAACTTGTGTTTCTCAAAGAAGCGTTGCCACTGTGCTTCCTTGAGGCTCTTGTTGAGCATTTCCCGGTACTGCCCAATCATGGCGGTCAGCGTAGCTCTTTCGATTTCCGCGTGCAGTCTCAGTAACTCAGAAGGCGCCTCGGCAGCCAGCACATCGACCTGCGTTTGTACGGATTGAATGCTAGCGCGCCGCTCCGCGCGCTCGCGATACGCGGTCTGAACTGCGTTCTCTCTTCGTACCTGCACCAATGGCGGTGCTTTGCGCTCAATCCGCTGGAACCTGTCAGGGGCGATCTCTGCGAGCACCTGGTCATGTACCAAGCTGTGCTTGGAATGCTGAATGAGTTGCCGTCCCCTAGTTTTAGTCCGGTTGAAGGCCCTGCGCAGGCTATCCACTTTGTTCTGGTCGATGAACACCGTCCGTCCGTCCAAGCGTAGTCGGATCTTTTTGCCGATCACAAGGACGTCAGCCGTAAGCGTCCAGCCGAGGCATCTTGAGTTGAGCCACATGTCCCGCGAATATCGCGGGCATGATGAAGAAGGTGGATGCAGTTTGCGTGGCGACGATCGCGTTGTTTGCGCGCTGGCTCAGCGTTGC
>NZ_JAMXAX010000275.1 GCF_023913775.1 Acidovorax facilis | reverse complement strand
AACGCTGAGCCAGCGCGCAAACAACGCGATCGTCGCCACGCAAACTGCATCCACCTTCTTCATCATGCCCGCGATATTCGCGGGACATGTGGCTCAACTCAAGATGCCTCGGCTGGACGCTTACCATAGGGCAAAAGGCGGGGCGTGGGGTGACTTTACCCAAAGATGCGTTGTACAAGCTGACGCTCGGATAGCTTGAGACTAACGATCATTTCGATCGCAGCAACAAGGACGATCTGGCGCATCGGGCACGGGGTGACGCAGCTTGGCATAGGGAAGTTGCACAACGCATTCGCACAAAATCTTGGCCCAGAAACACGACGCCCGTGCAGGCTAGACATCATCTAGGAAAGGGACGCAATTCCAGCGCGAACTCTCGCTTACTTAAGACTGCTCGGGAAAGGCGCAAGGGTTCCTTCCGCGTCCTCGCCCAGCATTGGACAAGATCAATTGTCTCGGGGGACGCCAGCGCACCAATGATGATCCCCGTTAGGCACGCAGGACGAAAGACCGCCACCCCTTTTCCTCCATCGTATTGAGGACGGATCAACCTCCATTCCTCTTCGTAAGCCCAGTGCGAGGACTTTGTGCACAGGGACAACTCCAACGAATTCTCCTGGGCTCCGTACATTCGAATGGGCGTTCTTAGGTGAGAGTACGCAACTTTCATCGGGACGCCGACTTCCAGCGCGATCTGGTTGCTGAACTCAAGACAGATCCCCTTGTGATTGTCGGCGTAGTGCGCCCACATCAGGAGGTTGTCCGGTTCGGTTGTGAGGCAGTACACACCCGTGACGTCGGCCACGGCGAGGCGGTGCGCGATGCCCATCGTGGCTTCAGTGTTCTCAATGGCGTCTGCACTTAGCCGTTCTTCAACAAGCGCCGTCGCTATTTCACGCAAATCGCCGTCACATTGCACTCCAAACTTTTCATGGAGTCGGATGTAATCCTCAATCTGCTCTTCCTTTGAGCCCTCAAACGAAAACACGGGGTTCAAGTCAAATGGATCATTGAACGAGCTTGACGTGGCCATGTAGAGCTCGTCGTTGAGAACAGTGCGTTCAACAAACTTTTCGCTCCCGTTACTCATTCCGCGGTACTTGTAGAACTTTGGAGGCAATCTCATAGATGGTGTTTGTGTTCAGATGAAACATCGTCCCACAGGTTGCACCGCCATTTCAATGGGAGACCTCGATGCAATCCCATTTCGTCTAAATCTCTGTTTTCGCATCCTTGGATGTTTGGCGTGCCAACTCCCTTCACGTGAGACCGGGCTTTTTCCCAACACACCCATCCCCACATCACTACAAATACAAACAATTCCCATTTGCACTGTAAAATTTGCGTTCCCGCAAGCCACAGCCTCCCCCTTAGACCTGCTCTAAGGCTGCAGCCAGCACCCACCGTCCTTCGATGTTTTCGGGTTGTCAGGCTTGAACCACTTCTTCCTCTTCGCACCGTCTGCTGCCGCCATGAGCGCCCTCGCGCCGTGGGCTGGCCAGGTGGGTGT
>NZ_JAMXAX010000274.1 GCF_023913775.1 Acidovorax facilis | reverse complement strand
ACGCGTTGCTCAAGAGGCTGGACAAAGCCATCGGTAAGTTCTACGACGGCGGGGACGCGGTTGACGAGATCAACGGCTGCTGAAGGGAGCCGACATCGCCGTCAAGGTGGCATGGCTGGCCGCTTACAGTCCCCCTTGTTCAACACCCACCAGTTTGCGCGCGATATCGAGGCTGCCTATCTGGCAATGCATGAACGGCACCTGCAGGGGCTGCCGCCCGAGGTGATTGAGGTGTGACGACTGGGGGCGCTGTCCCAGTCTGTCGAGAATGGATGAGACCGATCTGGGCCTCCCGGGCCATCCAGGGATGGCTGCTGTGGAGGATGCGGTCAGTGCACCACGACCGGGTTCTGTGCCAGGCCCGCATAGCGGTCCAGCGCGTCTTCCACTTCTTCCTGTGTGGGGGTGTCGCGCTGCCAGGCCAGGATCTGCTCCTGGAACATCTCGGCCCAGGAGCCGTCCAGATACACCTCTTTGCCGGAGCGCTTGTCCACGATTTCAAAGCCGTGGCGCGCGAGCTGGGGAACGGCGGGGGCGGTGTCGTTGAGCACCTGGGCGCTCTTTTTCTCCACGGCGTCGGGCAGCATGTGGACCACCACGAAGGATTCTGAGTCGTAGAGCATGTGCATCGTGTTCCCCTTGTCGATATAGATGTCAGATGACAGCGGGTGCGCAGAGTTCAAGTGGCACAGGCCAAGCCCGTGGCTTTTGTCCCCTTGCCGATGCAGTATTTCATGAAAACCCGGTGCTTCCGGTTTCGCGGGTCTATTTTGGTGGGATGGCGCTCCTGCGCAACACTTTTTAACAAGACCCCTCCAGACCATCAAGGCGGGCCGCTGCGGCTCAATTGCAGGTCGGCGAAGTCGCCGTTGGCTTGGGTCAGCTTGATGCGTACTGGCAGATAACCCAGTGCGGGGGCCACCCACAGTTCGGCCTTCTGGTCGTAGTCCTTGCGGGGCAGGCGCTGCAACTTGAGGGTGGGCGTGGCGCCGGTGGGCAGGTCCAGTGTTTCTGCACCCTCGATGGTGAAGGTCCAGCGGTCGGCGCTGCGCGCGCTCACCGTGGTGAGCGTGATCTGGGTGCCGGTCACAAACCGGGCGGGATCGGCGGCGAGCAGGGCACCGAGTTGGATGAACACACTCAGCCGGTCCTGCACCCCCGGGCCCACGGTGGCGTCCGGCGTGTTGGCGCTGAAGGTGACCCGGCCCTTGGTGTAGTCGAAGTGCGCTGCCTGCTCGCTGCGCGACCGGTCCGAGAACCGCTCCGGCAGCAGCCCCTGGGCCGTGATCGCACCCACACTGCGCTGCGCCCGGGTGCCAACCAAAAACGCGCTGATCTCCTGCCGCGCCTCGTAGCGGCTGCCATCGTGCTGCCACAGCAGCTCGGCGCGGGCGTTGTAGGCAAATTTCTTTGCCTGGCCACTCACATCAAACGCCAGCCGTGTAGGCGGGGGCAGGCGCACAGGTGGTGGTGCCGTGTTGGGCGTGTGGTCCGTGCCAGCCCCGGGCGGGGCGATGTCCACGCCTGTTGTGGCTTCAGAGGGGGGAGGCGCTGATG
>NZ_JAMXAX010000273.1 GCF_023913775.1 Acidovorax facilis | reverse complement strand
GCAACGCTGAGCCAGCGCGCAAACAACGCGATCGTCGCCACGCAAACTGCATCCACCTTCTTCATCATGCCCGCGATATTCGCGGGACATGTGGCTCAACTCAAGATGCCTCGGCTGGACGCTTACGAACGTGAAGCGTCGACGCAGTGCCACATCCAACCCCGTCAGCGAGCGGTCAGCGGAGTTCATCGTACCTACCAAGTAGACATTGCTCGGTACACCGAAAGGCTTCCTTGAATAAGGCAGGGTAATCGTCAACTCCTCTTTGGCGCCAAGCCGCTTGCTCGGCTCAATCAACGTGATCAACTCACCGAAAATTCTCGATAC
Source organism: Acidovorax facilis (assembly GCF_023913775.1). GTDB lineage: Bacteria > Pseudomonadota > Gammaproteobacteria > Burkholderiales > Burkholderiaceae_C > Acidovorax > Acidovorax facilis. The sequence continues at coordinate 1,236 of NZ_JAMXAX010000273.1, read as the reverse complement.
ATTCCCCCGGTTGATTTCGTCGATTATCAGCACGCGAGGAGCGTGGGCGCGGTCCGGCTCGCCTGTCGCCCGCTCTGCGAGAAGCCCTCGCAGCTTGCCCTCATCAATAGAAGCACCCAGATGAAGCTGGTAGATGGTCATCTGGCTGAACTGATTGTTCATCAGGTCACTGTGAGGGAGTGAAGGTGCATATTGACGCAGCCACCGCACCTTGCGCCTCTGGTCAAAGTCCGGCTGACCTCCAACGAACTCGTACCCACCCTCGACGATGCCGATAGCACGGAATTTGAAAAGTCCGTCAGACACCACGACGAGGTCACCGACCTTCATTTTGACGACAAAGGTGTTGACAGCTGTGACGGCATATTCGTCGCTCTCAACGTTGCGATTGGCAGCTTGGAACCGCTGAACGATATCCTTGCGAGACTGGCAGCCGCTGAAGTCAATGCCAGAACCATAGCCGAGCAGCGCTACTCCCGTGGCCATACATTCTTCGTAGATAGCAGACTCATCGGGGATCAGGCTGTTACCTAATGACATTTTCCAGATGCGCTTGCCAGTGAGGTTTAGCGGCTCAGGCTCAACGCGGTCGCCGGTCACGCGGACCGATGCACTATCACAAAGCTGCTTGAACACTCCGTCTGAAACGTCGTAGCTCAGTGCGCCATTTGTCGTAGATGTAGCCCGCAGTCCTTCAACGAAATCTTCGTATGCGAAGCTCTGGTGGAAGGTCACGAATCTCACGCGCTGGTCACGAACGAATTCATCAAACTTTGCCTTCAGGTGTTCGCGACGCGCTGCGCATGCTGCTGTGTCGGCTGGAGGTAGTTCCGGATTTTTCCGGAGGAAGTCTGGATCGAGAATAGCCAGCGCTTCCTCAACCGTGGCATAAGTCTTGCCGGTACCAGGCGGGCCGAACAAGATGGTGTTAAGAGCTGGTGGGGGCGATTCATGATGCGAGGTGGCGTCGCTCCCTAGAATGGGAGGCTCACTCACATCGTCAGCCTCCTCTTCGCTATCACCATACTCTGCCGGTACGCGGCTAGTGGCTGCGGCAACACGCGACTCGTAGGGCGCGATGGCCGTCGCGGCTATCTCAATCCAAGAAGCTGTCATGGTCCAATGAAATAGGACACCTCGATAGGGGCCCATAGACCCCAGAGGAAATGACGAACATGAAAGACAAAAGAGCGCGCAGGGCGTTTGACGCAGCCTTCAAGCTGCAAGTGGTCAAGA
>NZ_JAMXAX010000272.1 GCF_023913775.1 Acidovorax facilis | reverse complement strand
CGTCACCAGACGCCGGGGTGGCCCCGCCGCCCGCCAGCCCCGTGTTTGCGCAGGGAGATCTGCCCGAGGCCTTGCGCACGCAGTTGCCTGCGCTCAAGGTGACGGGCGCCACCCATTCGAACAATCCGGCCTACCGCATGGCCATCGTCAACGGACAGGTGTTGCACGAAGGCGACCAGGCGGCACCCGGCCTGGTGCTGGAGAAGATCGAGCCTGGGCGTACTGTCTGGTCGTTCAAGGGCTACCGGTATGGGGTAACGGCGCAGTAGTAAAAAACATGAGCTAAAACAGCCTCTAGCGCTTATCCAGTAAGCGCTAATAGCTATCTATTTGATAGTTGTTTTGTGAGGCGCTGTGCTTTCAGCACCTGGCTCCACGCAAAGCGAGAGCTACGGTGGAGTCGGCATCACCGGCCCACCAGAGTCCGGGGGACGGCGCAGCAACCCCGGGGATCAGCGGATAAACCTGCCGTCGCGCCCCACCAGCGTCAGCTCCACAAACCGCGATGCATTGCGGTCGGGGGTGCTGGCGTTGATCTCGAAGCCACCCAGGTCCCACTTCTTGAGGTTCCAGGTGGCGTCGATGAAGGCGGCTCGTGTGGGGTTGCGGCCCGCGCGCTGCAGGGCCTCGGCAAAGACGCGGGCGTTGATGTAGCCCTCCAGCGCCAGGTGCGAGGGATCGGCCGTGGCGCCCGAGGCCTTCCAGGCGGCCTGGAAGTCGCGCACTACCGGCATGACCACGTTGGAGGGCAGGGGCACGACCTGCGAGATGGCCATGCCCGTGGCATCTGCGCCCAGGGCCTTCACGGTAGCGGGGGTGCCCATCACCGACAGTGCATACAGCGTCACGCCGCGCTTGATGGCGCGAAACGCCTTCACGAATTCCAGCGTGGGCTTGCCTGCCAGGCCGATCACGATGGCTTCGAGGTTGCCGCTTGCCAGTTTGGTGGCTGCGGCGCCGGCATCCGACGCGTTGTTTTCGACCGTCACCGTCAGCGCCTCGGGCAGCTTGAGGCGGTCCATCGACTGTTTGGCGGCGGTAAAGATCTCTTTGCCGAACGCGTTGTTCTGGTAGACGATGCCGATGCGCTGGATGCCGATGGTCGATAGGTGTTGCACCAGCTTTTCGGCCTCGTCGGCGTAGCTGGCGCGGATGTTGAAAACACTGCGGGCCTTGGTGCGGCTCAGTTGCGCGCCGGTGAAGGGGGCGAAAAACGGAATGCCACTCTCGATCACCTTGGGCAGCATGGCGTCGATCATGGGGGTGCCCATGCAGTTGAACAGCGCAAAGTACCCAGGGTCTGCCAGGAACTGCTCCACATTGGCCAGCGCCTTGGGCACATCGTAGGTGTCGTCCTGTGTGACCAGTTCAATGGTCTTGCCGTGGATGCCACCCCGTGCATTGATGCCCGCAAACGCCGCCTTGGCACCCTGGTGCATGGCCGAACCGAGATCGCCCAGCGGGCCGGTGAGGGCGGTGGACTGTGCAATACGGATGGTCCCTTCCTGTGCGCGGGCGCTGCCCAGCCCCAGCCAGGGCAGGCTGATGGTGGCGGTCGCGGCAGCCAGCAACTGGCGCCGGGCG
>NZ_JAMXAX010000271.1 GCF_023913775.1 Acidovorax facilis | reverse complement strand
CAGCCCCGCGCCAGCGCGCGGGCTTTGGCCTGATCTATGAGCAGCGCGAAGTGCTGGAAGAAACCGAGCGCACCCAGTTTGCCGCAGCGGGCACTGTGCGCACCTCTGATGGCCGGGAAATCCGGTTCACGCTGCAGCTGGATATGCAACGCAGCTACCGCGAGGAATCCTCCGTGAGCCTGCGGCTGGGCGACGCCGTGGCGGTGGACCCGCTGGTCATCAACTTCGACGGCACCGCCGCCCAATTGCAGGACCTGCGCTTTGCCTTCGACCTGGACGGCGACGGGCAGACCGAACAAGTGCCCTTGCTCGCTGGCAACCGGGGGTATCTGGCGCTGGACACCAACCAGAACGCGCGCATCGACAGCGGCCTGGAACTCTTCGGCCCGGACACGGGCAACGGCTTTACAGAACTTGCCCGGCATGACAGCGACGGCAACGGCTGGATCGATGAGGCCGACCCGGTCTTCCATCAGCTGCGCGTGTGGACCCCGAATGCAGATGGCAGCGGTAGCCTGCAGACCCTGGAGGAACTGGGCGTGGGCGCGGTGCAACTCACCGCCCAGGCAACGCCCTTCGCCCTGCGCACGGCTGACAACCACAGCCTGGGCGCCGTGCGCTCCACCAGCATCTACCTGCGAGAAAACGGCAGCGCGGGCACGGTGCAGCAGATCGACCTGAGCGTGTGATCGCGATTCAAGAGTTTGAGCGACCCGTACCAGCGGCCGAGACGTCGGCAAACTGGGGAATGCCCAAGCTTCAGGCCAGCACCGTAGCGTGGGCCACCTGCGCATCCACCCAGTCGGCATATTCCGAGGACCCCCGCAGCGCGTGCGTCGCCAGCTGCGGCAGCGCATAGGGATGCTGCGCCCGCAGCAAAGCCAGCAGAGGGTGCAGCGCACGGGGCACGGTCTTGCACACCAGCCGGAGCTCGCGGTCCTCCTGCAACGCGCCCTGCCAACGGAAGTAGGCCGTGATGGGCTCCACCTGCACACAGGCCGCCAGCCGCGCCTGCAACACCAGTTGCGCCAGCCGCCGCGCTTCCGCTTCGGTGGCCACAGTGGTAGTGACAACGAGAATGTCGCAAAGTGCGGTCGGCTCAGTCATGCGCGTCTCCCGAAGGCGTTGGGCGGTGCAGTCTGCCATAGCGGGGGATGCAATGCCAGCGGCGCGAAAACCGCTGGATCATGAAAAGACTGTTCTATATGTCGCAACAATCGCAAAAAACTTGGCGGCAAAGGGCTGGAACCCCGTACCGGGAACACGCTCTGACAACGAGATATTGGATTCGCCGCGGCCTCTGCAACCATCAAATTCCCCTTTGAATCAATGGCTTAGCACAACCATCGAGCCATAGCGCCTTCTGATTCCTGGGCCGATGGCCTAGGCGACTGTCGATGTGCACTGAGCGTTGTACTGCCGAATTTGAGAAATCAACCGCTTAGAACGACACGGGGTGCATACCTGTCACATCCCGGACGATTGCATAGACTCCAAACGCTATCCACTCTTCATGGCGCGAGCGGTTCTAAAGGAGTTGATAGAGTCCTTGCAATCCACCCAGGGAGTGAAGCCATGTTGATAGCCCTGC
>NZ_JAMXAX010000270.1 GCF_023913775.1 Acidovorax facilis | reverse complement strand
CAACGCTGAGCCAGCGCGCAAACAACGCGATCGTCGCCACGCAAACTGCATCCACCTTCTTCATCATGCCCGCGATATTCGCGGGACATGTGGCTCAACTCAAGATGCCTCGGCTGGACGCTTACGCACTAGAGATATCTGTCGTACATCTATCCATGCGGTTCGGAGATCTAAAGCTAGCTATTGGCACCGGCTTCCTTTACGAGCGACATGGCAAGCTTTTTATTGTCACTGCCTGGCACAACGTAACTGGACGGCACTCCGAAACGCTGACCTGTGAGAGCAGCACTGCGGCAGTCCCTGACAACATTTTGGTCACGCTCCGGATGAGGATCAACCACAAAGGGCATGACAGAGAGCCTTATCCAGTTTCTGTCAGGGTGCCACTTGTCGGCGAGAAGAACGCCCTGTTCTACATCCACCCGCAAGGCTGGCCAAGGGTGGACGTAGTAGCCATTCCATTTGATCTCGATTCTGTTGACATGGAGTTCTATGTTGGCGACGAGTTTCGCAAGCAGCCGCTCCGCTCAATATTCCCAGCACCGGGCAATGGCGATATCACGTTCGAATGTTGCGCGTTTCAACAGTTCGCTATTTCCGACCATGAGCTAGAGCAGGAATGGCTCGAACGTGTAGAGGTAACAGAAGAGTTATTTATTCCCGGCTATCCTGAAAATATTCAGGCCCACCTTACGCGGCCGGTTTGGAAGCGAGCGACCATTGCTTCATCAGTACAGTTGGGGCTGAATCAACAGCCTCAATTTCTGATTGACAGTGCCTCACACAAGGGGATGTCCGGTTCCCCTGTCGTGTTCTACAGCCCCAGCGGCTCCGTACGGATCGGAAGTACAACTTACTTTCGAGGCCGCGAGACGGCCATACTTGTCGGTGTGTATGTCGGCAGAGTTGGCGTCACGGAAACCGTTGATCCGCAAATCGGTACGGTTTGGCACCGTTCAGTAATCGACAAGATAATTGACGAGCAGTGTTGGGAACGGCTTCCCGATGAGATCAAAGCACTGCCGCGCGCAATTGAAGCTGCAGTGAAATCGGCGCTGAGCATGTGCTCAAAGGAACTGGTGGAAGACATCAAAGACCCTAGTTCGTCCACAAGATACGTATTTCAGCGGAGTCTCATGATGGATTTGCATGGGCGTGCGCGACCAAGCGAAGTCCTCCAAGAATTGCTGGCGATTGCACAAACCTACGATGGCCCCTATACGCCCGATGAGGGTGACTAGCTCCAGCCAAAAAACCGATGAGTCTTTACGGATGAGGCGCTAGAGATTCCCATGCTTTTTCGGGCCGACATATGTCGGCCTTAGTTTTTTCCAGCTCGACCTCGACAGTCGTGGCATGGGAATCACAACCGCTTTTCTCCTTGGCATGCTCGGTGTGCTGCTGCTTGTAGGCATCACCGCGTGGGGTGGGCGCAGCGAACACAAGCCAAACGGAAGCCGTCAGCGCGGCCAGGTGTCGCCCCGCGTTCTGATTTCAGCCCTGTCGCTTTCTGCTGCAGGGCTTGTCGGCTTGGTGGTGCATGAGAACTGTAAGCGTCCAGCCGAGGCATCTTGAGTTGAGCCACATGTCCCGCGAATATCGCGGGCATGATGAAGAAGGTGGATGCAGTTTGCGTGGCGACGATCGCGTTGTTTGCGCGCTGGCTCAGCGTTGC
>NZ_JAMXAX010000026.1 GCF_023913775.1 Acidovorax facilis | reverse complement strand
ACGGGGGCTGGCGCGCGGGGTTCGCGGTGCTGGCGGTGTTTTCGCTTCTGTCGTGGCTGCTGATCTTTCTGCGTGTGCACGAGCCCGCACTGGCGCAAGCCGCCCAGGGTCCGCGCGAGTCGTGGGTGCAGGCGGCGGGGCGGTTTGGCAGCTTGCTCAAGGTGCCGCACACCTGGGGCATCCCGATCCTGGGCATGACCTGCTACGCCGCCTTCCTGACCCTGCGCGGCTTGTGGCTGGGGCCCCTGCTGATGGGGCGGTATGGGTTTTCGCTCATCGACAGCGGCAACGTGGCCCTGGTGCTGTCGATGCTCGCGCTGTTCGTGCCCGCCGCGTTTGGCCGCATGGACCCCGGGCCCACACGGCGGCGGCGCTGGATCACCCACTTTTCCCTGCTCATGGGCAGCCTGTTCCTGCTGCTGGCCTTCTGGCATCACGCCACTGCCAACGTGGCGCTGATCTTCCTCATGGGCCTGCTGTCGGGCTACGGCGTGCTGCAGTACGCGGACGTGCGTTCGTCCTACCCCGCTGAAATGACGGGCCGCGCGCTGTCGCTGTACACCATGTCCATGTTCCTGGGCGTGGCGCTGATGCAATCGCTCACGGGGCTGTTGGCCGCGTGGGCGCAGCGCCATGGCCACGAGCCCTACCAGGCGGTCATGGTCAGTATCGCGTGCATGCTGGCAGCGGCCTCGACCGCGTTTCGCTTCTTGCCGCGGTCGCCGTTGCTGGGGCGTGGTGCCGCCTGACTCCGTGGTGCCTACTGGCTCCAGGTGCCGGCGGTGCGGCTGAAGAAGTAAAGCGTAAATGCGGAGGCTTCGCTCCCCACATCCTGCGCCGCAGTGACCACGCTGTTTCCGTCCGCCGACACACCCACCGCCTCTCCGAATCGAATGACGTTGGGCCCGGCTGGGAACATGTGGGCCTGGGCTTGCCATGTGTTCTGGGTTCGTGCATAAACGAAAGCCATGCCCCGCACAGAGCCCACCGCCAGGGTTTCGCCATGGGCGGACAGGGCTGTGCGTCCGCCGAAGTAGCTCATTGGCTCGGTGCCGCCGACGACCGTGTTCACGGTGGCCTTCACATAAGCCTGCTGGCTCCAGCTGCCGCGGTCCTGGCTGAAGACATAGACGGCTCCAAAGGGCGATTGCGCGTTGTCTGATTGATTGCCACCGACGCCGGTGGCGCTGCTGCTCTCGAAGATGGCGCCGACGGCCAGGGTCGAGCCATCGGCCGAAAGGGACACCGACGTACCGAACCCGTCGCCAGCATCCGTGTTGCTGGCCTTGAGGTAAGCCTGCGGCGCCCAGGTGGAGCCGGTGCGGGCATAGGTGTGAACGGCGCCCGCAAAGACCGCCGAGGTGTCGTTCGCATGGCCGTTGACGCCAGTCGACTTGCTGTCGTCGCCGGTGGCGCCCACGGCCAGCAGATTTCCGTCGGCGGACAGGGCCACGTTGGCGCCGAAGTACTGCCCGTCGCAGGGCAGCGTGGCCCAATAAACAAGGTTGCACCAGGTGTTGTTGCGTGTCGGCGTGTTGCTGGCCTTGACATAGGCCTGCTGGCTCCAGTTTCCGCCGGTGCGGGCGAAGATATACACCGCGCCCGCGGCCAGGCTGTCGGTGTTGGCCTGATCGCCGTTGACGCCCCGGGCGTTGCTGGTCTCTCCGGTAGCGCTGACCGCCAGCGTGTTCCCATCGGCGGACAGCGCCAGCTGGGCGCCGAAGGAGGACGAGTGGCAGTAATCCTGGGCTGCGTTGTTGCAGGCTGGCGCACGCACATTGCTCGCCTGCAGTCGGGCCTGCGGCTGCCAGGCCTCGCCCACGGCGCTGCGCACGAAGACGTGGACGGCGCTGTCGTCAACGGCGGGCGTTGCTCGGGGCAAGGTGGTAGTGCTCACCGGGTCGGGCGCTCCGATCACCAGCGTCTTGAGGTCCGCTGAGACGAGCGCCGGGGTGCCAGCGGTGGGATCGAACGGCGCCAGCACGCTGCTGCCCTGGCGGTCAAAGAGGAAGTGCGCGCGCAGCGCGTCCGGTGCGAGCGTGGTGGCCCGGTAAGTGCAGATGGTGCCATCGCACACGCGCAGCCGGTAGGTAGCGTTCACCCGCTGGTGCAGCTGCTTGATTTCAAAGGTGTGCCGTGTGCCGGTGATCGCGGCGCCGGCCTGCGCCTCGGGCAGCGGACCCGGGCCGTCCGGGTCCTCCCAGAGCTCGTAGTGCGTGGCTGGGGCCGAGGGGCTCCAGACGAAGTCGTAGCGCTCCACCCCGTAGCGCAGGCTGAATTCCGCTGTGCCGATGGTGTCGAATGCTCCGTTGGGCGTCCCGGGAACCGGCACGGAGGTAGGTGTAGGGGCCAGCGGCGGTGGTTCGCTGACGTTGTCTCCATTGCCGCCGCCACAGGCGGAAAGAAGCAGCGACAACATCAGGCTGGTGCTTATGCCTGCCGCGCGCCAGCGTGGCGTGGCAAGGCCACCGAGGCTGTGCAGGGCCGCGTTGGCGGTGACGGAACTGAGCAAAGGTGTGATGTTAGACATGAGATCCCCTCAGTGGGCGGATAACTGCCTGGGCGGATGGATGCATCGTTGAAGGGACGGTGCTGCGCAAGCCCATGTTGACGGTCCCGCGCACGCGCCTCGGAAGAGGCAGCAGCACCCACGTTGCCCCGCGGACGTCTGACTTTTACTGCCGCGCAAAAAAAACCAGCGACATCGCCAGGCCGGTGGCCACGACTCCCGAGCGTAACACCGCCGGGGGCAGCTTGCGGGCCACCCGTGCCCCGCCGTAGCCCCCTGCGGTGGCGGCCACCATCATCATCAGCGCCTGCGGCCACAGCACCACGCCGCCAGCGGCGTAGATGGCCACGGCAATGGCGGTGAGCAGGGCCGACACCCAGTTTTTCAGGCCATTCATGGCGTTGAGGTTCGTCTGTCCCAGCAGGCCAAACAACGCCAGCAGCAAGATACCCAGCCCCCCGTTGAAGTAGCCGCCGTACGCGGCCACCGCCAGCACGCCCACGGTGGCCTTGGCGGTCGATGGGTGGCCGCCCGCCAGTGCCTTGCGCAACTGCGGCCCGAAGGCAAACAGCGCCGTGGCCGCGAGCAGCAGCCACGGCACCACGCGGCGGAAGGTGGCGTCGGGCGTGACCAGCAGCAGCGCGGCCCCGGCCGCGCCCCCGATGAGCGAGAGCACCACCAACAGGTGCATCGACAGCCCCGGCGGCGGGGCCGTGTCTTCGCGGAAACCCCATGCGCCGGCCATGTAGCCGGGCAGCAGGGCTGCCGTGCCCGTGGCATTGGCCACCACAGGCGGCACGCCGGTGAAGACGAGGGCGGGCAGGGTCAGAAAGCTGCCGCCCCCGGCGACGGCATTGAGGGCGCCCGCCAGGAAGGCGGCGGTCAGCAGTAAGGTGGTCTCGAACATGGTCACTCCCGTGTCCGATCCTAGCGGCTGCCTAGCGGCCCATTGGGCGGCCTTCGGTTGCAGGTGTTTTGCGCAGCACGGCGCCAGTTAGTGGTCAGTACAGGTAGACCGCTCCGTAGCTGGAGTAGGGCTCCATACCTGGAGTGATGTCGGCACTGCTGTTGTCGGACTGGTCGCCCTGGATGCTGGTGGCTTTGCTGTCTTCGCCGGTGGCGCCCACGGCCAGAGTGCGGCCGTCTCCCGACAACGCCACGCTGCGCCCGAAGCGGTCGCCCTGGTTGGTGTTGCTGGCCTTGAGGTAGGCGCGTTGTGTCCAGGCGGCGCTGCTGCGCTGGTACAGGTGCACGGCGCCGGCGTCGGGCACGGAGGTGTCCGCCCGGTCACCCTGGATACCGGTGGCACCGCTGGCATCGGCCCAGGTGCTCACGGCCAGGGTGTTGCCGTCGTTCGACAGCGCCAGGGTGAGGTACTCGTCCCGGCGGGCGCTCGGCCGCAGCGCGGCCTGCTCGGTCCAGGCGCCTTGGTTGCGCACAAACACCAGGGCGGAATCTGCGGTGCTTACCGCCAGCGTGTTGCCGTCGGCCGCCAGGGCCGTGCTCGGCACGACGAAGCCGCGCATCCGCACGCCCGGCAAGGGAAGGCGCGCCTGCTGCTTCCAGGTGCCCCCGTCGTTGGCAAGCACCAGAAGATCTTCGTCCGGCCAGCTGCGCAGTGCTACCGTGCGGCCGTCCGCAGCCATTGCAATGCTGGAGTCCACGTTCCAGGCGCTACCGAAGCCGGAAGCGTGGGGCGTGCTGACGTAGGCCTGCTGCCGCCAGGCGGCGTCCTGTAGCGAAAACACATACGCGGCCCGCGCAAACACTGTAGGGGACCCAGCGGATAGAGCTTCTTCGGAAGCCCTGGGGGCAATCACAGCCAGTTGCCTGCCGTCAGCCGAGAGGGACACGCCGCTGCCAAAGTGGGCGGAGTTCAGGTAGTAGTAGCCCTGTACATCCAGCCGGTATGTGGTGGCGGCGACGGTGTTGTCGGCCTTTACGTACGCCTGCTGCGCCCAGGTGGTGTCGCCGGTGCGCTGGAACACGTACACCGCCCCGGCACCGGGCGCCTGCGTGTTGTTCTGATCGCCGTTGATGCCGCGGGCGTTGCTGGCTTCGCCAGGGGCGCCCACGGCAAGGGTGTTGCCGTCGGCAGACAGCGAGACACTGGTGCCAAACAGCGCTCGGCCCATCGACGCGGGGTACGGCGCGGGGATGGGAATGGTTCGCGTGTTGCTGGCCTTGAGGTAGGCCTGCTGGCGCCAGCCGCTGGCCGAGCGGGTGAACACATAGACAGCGCCCGCACCGGGGACGGAGTTGTCGGCTTGGGCGCCCTCCACGCCGATCGCCTTGCTGGCCTCTCCGGGCGCGCCCACTGCGAGGGTGCTGCCGTCGGCCGAGAGTGCAACGCTGGCCCCGTATCCCTCCGTTTCGCCACTGTTGCTGGCCTTGAAATAGCCAATGGCCTTGGCCAGGTCGGGCACCAAGGCGGCAGTCCATGCGCCACAGCCGCTCGCGTCGCACGCGCGCACGCGGTAGCTGGCATTTACCCGTTCATGCAGCAGTTGGGATGCAACGCTGTGGGCATAGGAGGTGCTGCCGATCGTGCCACCAATCTGCACCTCGGGCTGAGGGCCTACAGCACCGTCGGGGTCCTCGAACAGTTCGTACCGCGTGGCGTTAGCGCTGGCGTTCCAGCCGAAGCTGTAGGTCTTGACGCCGTAGCCCACGGTGAATCCGGCAGGGACTTCGGGGCCGGAGGCCTCGGAGCCGCCGCATGCGGTCAAAGCAAGCCCCAGCGTCGCGGAGAGCAACAAGGTGCCCAGGGGGCGGAAGATCAAAGGCATTGGTGTTTCTTTCTCTGGGCGCGGTCAGTACAGGTACAGTGCGCCGTCGTACTGGTTGTCGGCCCCTACAGCCAGCGTGTTTCCATCGGCCGACAGGGCCAGGGTACGGCCGAAGGCGAGCGACCTCTTGGTGCTCACGGGTTTCACATAGGCGCGCTGGCCCCAGGTGCTGCCATCGCGGCGGTAGACATAGGCGGCTCCGGCCTGCCAGACGGTGTTGTCGGTCTGGTCGCCGTTGATGCCCGTGGCGCTGCTTGCCTCTTGGGGGGCGCCCACGGCCAGTGTGTTGCCGTCAAACGATAGCGCCAGGGCATTGCCGAACACGTCCCCGGTGTCGGTATTGCTGGCCTTGATATAGGCCTGCTGGCTCCAGCCGCTGCTGCCGCGCGTGTAGACGTAGGCGGCCCCGGCACCTTGTGCAGAGTTGTCACTCTGTACCCCCTGGATGCCTGCGGCCTTGCTGGCTTCGCCCAGCGCGCTCACAGCCAGCGTTGCACCGTTCCCCGAAAGGGCGAGGCGATAACCGAAAAAGTCGCTGGCGTCGGTATTGCTGGCCTTGATGTAGGCCTGCTGGCTCCAGACGCTGCTGCTTCGCGTGAACAGGTACACGGCCCCCGCCCTGTTTGCGGAGCGGTCTGCCTGGTTGCCGTTGACGCCCGTTGCCGCACTGCGCTCGCCCGGTGCACCCACTGCCAGCATGTTTCCGTCGGCCGACAGGGCCAGGCTGGTGCCAAATTGCTGTGCGTTGGCGATGACATTGGTGAACCCCGGGATCGTCACGTATTCGGGCGTCTGCTCGGTGTTGCTTGCCTTTACATACGCCTGCTGGCTCCAGGTGTTCTCAAAACGGCTGAACACGTAAACGGCCCCGGCGGTTGGCATCATGGAATTGGTCTGATCGCCATGGACACCCGTGGCGTTGCTGGATTCACCCACCGCGCTTACGGCCAGCGTGTTCCCATCGGCCGCAAGCGCAACACTCCATCCGAACGATTGGGCCACGCCGGTGTTGCTCGGTTTTACATAGGCCTGCTGAGTCCATTGGTTGGTGCTGCGGGTGAAGACGTACGCTGCTCCAGGGCTGCCCGGCTTGGAGGTGTCCCTCTGGTCGCCATTGATACCCGTGGCACCACCCCTTTCCCAGATGGAGCCCACGGCCAGCGTATTGCCGTCGGCCGACAGAGCCACGCTGAAACCAAACAGCGTATAGGTGGCGGTATTGCTGGCCTTGATGTACGCCTGCTGGATCCAGCTGCCACCGCTGCGCACAAATACCACCACAGCACCGGAGCCGGGCGCGGCGGTATTCGCCGCGTCCCCATTGATACCGGTGGCACTGCTGCGGTCATCCGATGCTCCCACCGCCAGGGTGCTGCCGTCGGCAGAGAGGGCCACGCTGCTGCCCCATCGGGCCGATAGGCCCGTGTGGTTGGGCTCGATCTGGCCAATGGATTTCGTGAGGTCGGGTACCAGCGCGGCGGTAAAGGCACCGCAGCCGCTGGCATCGCAGGCGCGCACGCGGTAGCTGGCATTCACCCGCTCGTGCAGCAACTGGGATGTCAGGCTGTGTGCGTAAGCGGTGTTTGTAAGCGCGCCCCCGATCTGCATCTCTGGCTGGGAGCCCGTTGCGCCATCGGGGTCCTCGAACAGTTCATACCGTGTGGCGTTGGTGCTGGGGTTCCAGCTGAAGTTGTAGGCCTTGACGTCATAGCCCACGGTGAAGCCCGTGGGGGACACAGGGCCTGAGGGCGCAGGATCAGAGGGCTCGGCGCTGCCGGAGCCACCGCAGGCCGTCAAAACCAGCGCCAGGGGCGCAGCGAGCAACAAGGCGCTCAGGCGCCGGGGGATCAATAGCATGGTGGGTTTCCTGGGGGTGATGGTGTGTTGCTGTCCGGCGGAATGGTGCGTGTGGGTCTCTCCCTGGTCAGTACAGGTACACCGCGCCAACGCCCGCCATGCCCCCGGCGGATATGACGGGAGCCCCGCTGTTGTCGGCCTGGTTGCCCTGGATGCCCGTAGCCAGACTGCCTTCGCCCGTTGCACCCGCGGCCATGGTGGTCCCATCTGCAGACAGTGCAATGCTGGCACCGAAGTGGTCCAAGGGGTCGGTGTTGCTGGCCTTCACATACGCCTTCTGCGTCCAGGCGCTGCCGCTGCGCTGAAATATGTATGCAGCGCCTGCGGCCCCGGCCGACAGCTCAGCCTGATTGGCGTTGAAGCCTTTGCCGCTGCCGGCTTCAGACGTCGAAGCCACGGCCAGCGTGTTGCCGTCGGCCGAAAGCGCCAGGCTCGATCCGAACGCGGCATTGACCCCGGCTTTGCTGGGCTTAATGAAGGCCTGCTGACTCCAATTGGAGTTGCTGCGTGTGAACACGTAGGCGGCGCCAGCACCTATCAGAGAGCGCGGACCGGGTGCCTTGTTGATCCCGTCCGTGTCGCTGGATTCCTTGGGTGCACCCACGGCCAGGGTGTTTCCGTCGGCCGACAGGGCAACGCTGTAGCCGAAGGAGTCGAACGCGTCCGCATTGCTGGATTTCACGTAGGCTTGCTGGCTCCATTGACCGTCGCCGTTGTGAACATACACGTAGGCGGCGCCTGAAAATAGGGCACCGGAGCCAGTCTGGGCGCCGTTGATGCCGCTAGAAGCGCCGTGCTCATGTTTGGACCCTACAGCCAGCGTACGCCCGTCTTCCGACAGCGCAAGGGCGCTGCCGAACTGGGTCTGTTCGGCGGTGTTGCTGGCCTTGATGTAGGCCTGCTGGGTCCAGCTGGCGGGGGTGCGGGCGAACACATACACGGCGCCAGCAAATGGCGCGGACGTGTCTTGCTGGTTGCCATTGATCCCTTTGGCATTGCTGGTGTCACCTGGCGCACTCACCGCCAGCACGCGGCCATCGGCGGACAGCGCCACGCTGCTGCCGAACTGGGCGGGGTAGCGCACGCCGAAGACCCCGAGGCCAATCACGATATCGGCCTTGGCCTGCGTATTGCTGGCCTTCACGTAGGCATGCTGGCTCCAGGCGCCGCTGCTTCGCGTGAAAACGTAGGCGGAACCTGCGCCGGGGGTCTGGGCATCCGTTTGGTTGCCATCAACGCCTCTGGCATTGCTGGACTCGTCGGGTGCACCCACGGCCAGCGTGTTGCCATCCGACGAGAGCGAAACGCTGGTGCCAAACCGGGCGGTGGCAAGTGGAATGCTGCCAAACAGGAGGACTTCCCGGTTGTTGCTGGCCTTGATATAGGCCTGCTGGCTCCATCCACCGGAGGACCGCGTGAAGACATACACGGCCCCGGCGGATCGGAGAGAGTCGTCGGCCTGGTCGCCATTGATGCCGGTAGATTTGCTGCCTTCATCAGGCGCCCCGACCGCGAGGGTGCTGCCATCGGCTGACAGCGTAACGCTAGCGCCGTACAAGCCCTTGCCCTGGTCACTGTTGCTGGCCTTGAAGTAGCCGATGGCCTTGGCCAGGTCGGGCACCACGGCGCTGGTGAAGGCGCCGCATCCGCTGGCATTGCAGGCGCGCAATCGGTAGTTGGCGTTCACACGCTCATGCAACAGTTGTGCGGCCAGGCTGTGCGCGTAACTGGTGGGGGCGATGGCTCCACCCACCTGGGCTTCGGGCAAGGGGCTGAGACCATCAGGGTCTTCAAACAATTCGTAGTGTGTGGCGCCAGCCGTGGCGTCCCAGTGGAAAAGGTAGCCCTTGGTGTCGTAGCTGACCGAGAAGCCTGAGGGGGCGGTTGCTTTGTCCAGGGACGCATCGCCACTGCCTCCACCGCAGGCGCTGATCGCCAAAGCAGCAACAACGTACGTTGTACTGAACTGAAAGGTGCGCAGCAGCCTGCGCAGTGCCTTCACATTTGGCAAGTGCATTCTTTCCAACTCCCTGAAAGTTGGAAACTTTTATACCATCTGGTAAAGGAACAGAAGAGGGAACAGAAGAAAATGATACCTTTTGTTTCCGGGGGCGCGTTGGTCTGGGTTCCAAAGACTGGGGCTGAGTGCCCCCCGAAACAGAGGAGCTATGGACCCGTGGCGTAAGGGTCTTCAAACCCCAGCTCGCGCAGGATGTCCGTCTCGTAGGTCTCCATCTCCTGCGCGTCCTCCTCGCTGGTCTCGTGGTCCCAACCCTGCGCATGCAGCGCCCCGTGCACCAGCATGTGGGCGTAGTGCTCTTCCAGGCTCTTGTTTTGCTCCTTCGCTTCGCGCTCGATCACCGGGGCGCACAGCACCAGGTCGGCCGTTACCAAGGGCTCCTGGGTGTAGTCGAAGGTGAGCACGTTGGTGGCGTAGTCCTTCTTGCGGTACTCGCGGTTGAGCTGCTGGCCTTCTTCGGCCCCTACGATGCGTACGGTGATCTCGGCATCGGTGGCCAGCGCGTGGCGAATCCAGCGGGTGACCTTGTGGCGTGGCAGCACGGCGCGGTGCGCGGTCGCGCCTTCAAACTTGCCGAACTGCAGCGACAGAGAGAGTTGGTTTAAAGACATTTTTGCTATTTTTGGCCGTCAGCGCTTGATGGATAAGCGCTGAAAGCTATCAAAATGATAGTGCTAGTCCCGGCTGCGAGAAGCCGGGGCGCGGCGCGGTGCGTCGTAGGCATCGACGATGCGCGCGACCAGCGGGTGGCGCACCACGTCGGCCGTGGTGAAGCGGGTGACGGAGATGCCCTTCACCCGCTTGAGCACCCGCTCTGCATCAATCAGGCCGCTCATGGCCCCCTTGGGCAGGTCGATCTGGCTCACGTCGCCCGTGACCACGGCCTTGGCGCCAAAGCCGATGCGGGTGAGGAACATCTTCATCTGTTCGGGCGTGGTGTTCTGCGCTTCGTCCAGGATCACGAAGGCGTTGTTCAGCGTGCGCCCGCGCATGAAGGCCAGCGGCGCGATTTCCAGCGCATTGCGCTCGAAGGCTTTCATCACCTTGTCGTAGCCCATCAGTTCGTACAGCGCGTCGTACAGCGGGCGCAGGTAGGGGTCCACCTTTTGCGCCAGATCGCCGGGCAGAAAACCCAGGCGCTCGCCCGCCTCGACCGCTGGGCGGGTCAGCACGATGCGCTGCACGGCGCTGCGCTCCAGCGCATCCACGGCGCAGGCCACGGCGAGATAGGTTTTGCCGGTGCCTGCAGGGCCGATGCCAAAGGTGATGTCGTGGCTGGCGATGTTTTCGAGGTACAGGTTCTGTGTGGGCGTGCGGCCGCGCAGGTCGGCCCGGCGGGTGTTGAGCACGATGGCGCCCTCGGGCGCCTCCACCAGGGCGCTGTCTCCGGCCAGCATGAGCTGCAGGTGGTCCTCGGTGATCGGGCGTTCGGCCATCTCGTACAGCGCCTGCAAAAGCTCCATCGCCTGCGTGGCCTTCGCTTTGGGGCCGTCCACCTTGAACTGCTCGTGCCGGTGCGCAATGCTCACCGAGAGGGCCACTTCGATGGTGCGCAGGTGCGCGTCGGCCGGGCCACACAGGTGCGTGAGCCGGGTGTTGTTGTGGGGGGTGAAGGTGTGGCGCAGGATCACGCGGATAATTCCCGTTGGATCGCCGCAGTGCGCGGCAAAGGACATCAATGATAGGCAAATTGACCGGCACCCTGCTGGAGAAGAATCCCCCCGAGGTGCTGTTGGACTGCCATGGCGTGGGCTATGAGGTGAATGTGCCCATGAGCACGTTCTACAACCTGCCCGCCGTGGGCGAGCGGGTGAGCCTGCTGACCCAGTTCATTGTGCGCGAAGACGCGCAGCTGCTGTATGGCTTTGCCACGGCGCCCGAGCGCCAGGCGTTCCGCGAGCTGATCAAGATATCGGGCGTGGGGCCGCGCACTGCGCTGTCCATCCTGAGCGGCATGGGCGTGGCGGATCTGGCCCAGGCCATCACGCTGCAGGAGGCAGGCCGCCTGGTCAAGGTGCCGGGCATTGGCAAGAAGACGGCCGAGCGGCTGCTGCTGGAGCTCAAGGGCAAGCTGGGGGCCGACATGGGCGCTGCCCACGGGCCCGCTGCCAGTGACGCACAGGCCGACATTCTGCAGGCACTGTTGGCTTTGGGCTACAACGACAAAGAGGCTGCGGCGGCCCTCAAGGCCCTGCCACCAGAGGTGGGTGTGAGCGATGGCATCAAACTGGCACTGAAGGCGTTGGCCAGGTAGTGCACTTGCGGGTTTGTTGCGGCAGTTGTTTTCGTGTTCAATGGCGGTTTTGACCGGAGCGAGGGAAAGAAATGAAAAATGGAATGATGTGGCGGATGGGCGTTGCCTGGGGTGCGGCGCTTGCCTTGTTGGCCGGATGCGGCGGAAGCGGTACCGAGGCCAGCGCGCAAAAGGCGGCCTCTGTGCTGATGGTGGATGGCTGGGTGCAGCCCGCCAGCGTGGATCAGGGTGTCTCGAACATCAAATCCCGCAGCGCGCTTGTCACAGCGCCCACGCCTTCCCGGGTGAGCCTGGGAGCCTTGGATGCCTCCAAGACGGCTTCGCTGGGTGGCGGTATCGGCCCACGCCAGGTGGGTACAGCGCGCGATGTGGTTGCCACCCGCGCCGCAGCCCAGACACAGCAGCAGTTGCAGTGGAAGCCCACCGCCACTGGCGGTAAGGTGGCTGCTATCAGTTTTTCGGCCGAAGGTGCGTACGGATTGCGCCTGGGCGTAGTGGTCAAGGCGCTGCCACAAGGCACAGTGCTGCGTGTGTACAGCCAGGCCAACGCCTCCAAGGTGTTCCAGATTTCCGGCCAGGAAGTGCTGCAGCGCATTGAGCGCAATGCGCAGGCGGGCGACACCACCCTGGACGGTCAGACCTGGTGGACGCCCGATACCGGATCGGACGAGGCCACGCTGGAGCTGGAGCTGCCCGTAGGTGCGGATGCCAGCACGGTGGACATCTCGGTGCCGCGCGTGTCGCACATCTTCGAGAACCTGTCGATCCCTACGGAGGCAGAACTCTCCACCAAGATCAATGAATCGGCTTCGTGCCACCTGGATGCCACTTGCTACGATACCTATGCGACCGAGCGCAATGCCGTGGCGCGCATGTTGTTCACGTCCGGTGCCAACACCTATCTGTGCACGGGCACATTGCTCAATGACAGCCGGTCTTCTGGCACGCCGTATTTCTTGACGGCCAACCACTGCATCTCCAAGCAGTCCGAAGCTGCCTCGCTGCAGACCGACTGGTTCTTCCGTTCGCCAACGTGCAACAGCCGCACCCTGTCGAGTGCTACCGTCCAGCGCGTCAACGGCGCATCGCTGCTCTACGCCTCGGGTGCCATGGACATGGCCCTGCTGCAGCTGAACGACACACCTCCTGCAGGGGCCGTCTTTGCCGGTTGGGATGCGGGCACCCAGGCTTTGAGCACACCTGTGGTGGGCCTGCACCATCCCCGGGGCGACCTGCTCAAGGTCAGCCTGGGTACGTTGAACAGCCTGATTTCCTGCACTCCCACCAGTGAAACCCAGTTCCAGTGCAGCGGCACAACGGGCAACTACTACCAGGTGAACTGGACCCAGGGCACCACCGAAGGTGGCAGCAGTGGCTCGGCCTTGTTCAAGGGTGGCACACATGTGATCGGCACGCTCTACGGCGGCGGTTCCAGCTGCACGGCCACCACGGTCCCCGATTACTATGGCCGTTTTGACGTGGCGTTCAACGCAGCGCTCAAGAACTGGCTGTCGTCTGCCACGCCACCCACTGGCCCCACGGGGCGGGTGCCTGTCTATCGCTTCTACAACAGCGCTGGCCTGGAGCATTTCTACACCAGCAATGTTGGCGAGCGGGATCTCCTGATCAAACAGTTTGGATCGAACTTCATCTACGAAGGTCCGATCTTCTACGCTTACCCCGTTGAAGGCTCCAACCAAGACTCCAATCTGTTCCCCGTGTACCGCCTGGTCGATCTGGCGCGGAAGATGCATCTCTACACGGCCAACCCGGCAGAGCGTGATGGTCTGATCCGTGCTTTCCCCACTGTGGCGCTGGAAGGCACCGCATGGTGGGGGCAGGCTGCACCGGGCAATGGTGCTATGCCTGTCTACCGCTACTTCAACCGCAGCACGAACACCTACTTCTACACAACCAGTGCAGCGGAGCGCAACTACATCAACGCCAACCTGAGCCAGCAGTACCTTGAAGAAGGCATTGGCTTTTATGTCTGGGCGGACAAGTAACCGCGCTGCATGACCATCCAGACCGACGACTTCGCCCCCGCCCCCGCAAAACGCGTCATTTCGGCCGTGCCCGCATCGCCCCAGGAGGAGGCGATTGAGCGCGCGCTGCGCCCCAAGCTCCTGCAGGAGTACGTGGGCCAGGCGAAGGCGCGCGAGCAGCTGGAGATCTTCATCGGCGCGGCGAGGAAGCGGGGCGAGGCGTTGGACCATGTGCTGCTGTTTGGCCCGCCCGGTCTGGGCAAGACCACGCTCAGCCACATCATTGCGGCTGAGCTGGGGGTCAACCTGCGCCAGACCAGTGGCCCTGTGCTCGAAAAACCCAAGGACCTGGCGGCGCTGCTGACCAACCTCGAAAAGAACGACGTTCTTTTCATTGACGAGATCCACCGCCTGTCGCCTGTGGTGGAGGAAATTCTCTACCCCGCGCTGGAGGACTACCAGATCGACATCATGATCGGCGAGGGTCCTGCGGCGCGCAGCATCAAGCTCGACCTGCAGCCCTTCACGCTGGTGGGCGCCACCACACGTGCGGGCATGTTGACCAACCCGCTGCGCGACCGCTTTGGCATCGTGGCGCGGCTGGAGTTCTACACAGCCGAAGAGCTGGCGCGCATTGTCAAGCGCAGCGCGGGGCTGCTCAATGCGCCCATGGATGAAGAAGGCGGCTTCGAGATCGCCCGCCGCTCGCGCGGTACGCCGCGCATTGCCAACCGGCTGCTGCGCCGCGTGCGCGACTACGCCGAGGTCAAGGGCGACGGGCGCATCACCAAACCCATTGCCGACAAGGCGCTGGCCATGCTGGATGTGGACCCACAGGGTTTTGACGTGATGGACCGCAAGCTGCTGGAGGCGGTCATCCACCGCTTTGATGGCGGCCCTGTGGGGCTGGACAACATTGCCGCCAGCATCGGGGAAGAGGCGGGCACCATCGAAGACGTGATCGAGCCCTACCTCATCCAGCAAGGCTTTTTGCAGCGTACGCCGCGTGGGCGCATTGCCACGCTGGCGGCGTTCCGACATCTGGGGGTGGCGCCGCCCAAGGCGGCTGGCGGGCTGTTTTCTGAATGACGGAAGGCACAGCGCATGGCAACCAGGGCAGATCTGTGAATAGGCGCTGGTTTGCTGTTGTGTTGGGCGCTATCGTGCTGGTGGTGGCTGCCTTCACCGGGGTGATGGCGCTGCGTGGTCCGCAGGTCGATGCCCTGTTGGTGCAGTCGGCGCCGCTGGTGCGCACGCTGCAGTTTTCGGCGCGCGTGGCCACGTTTTCGCGGGTGGATGTGGGCAGCACCATCACCGGCCGCGTGGCCGAGGTGCGGGTGGCAGAAGGCGCGCAGGTGCGCCAGGGCGACGTGCTGGTGCAGCTGGAGTCCGACGAGCTCGCGGCGGCGCTGGCGCAGGCCGTGGCGGCCGAGCGCCAGGCGCAGTCCCGCTTGGTGGGCCTGCGCAGTAGCGGCCGCAGCGCTGCACAGGCAGCGCGCGCGCAGGCCAATGCCACCCTGCAAGCGGCCAGCGCCAGTCTGGCGCGGGTGCAGCAGCTGGTGGCCCAGGGGTTCTATAGCGCCGCGCAGCTCGATGAGGCGCAGCGCGCCGTCGATGTGGCCCAGGCGCAGCAATTGAGCGCGCAGGCACAGGTCCAGGCCAACGCCGATGCGGGCACTGACGTGGTCCAGGCGCAGGCGCAGCTGGCGCTGGCCCAAGCGGCCACCGTGGCGGCCCAGGCCCGCCTGGCGCAGACCACGCTGGTAGCCCCGGCCGATGCCCGCGTGCTGGTGCGCGACGTCGAGCCCGGGCAGATCGTGCAGCCTGGCAAGGCCTTGCTCAGCCTTGCGCTGGCCGGGCCCACCCAGCTGGTGGCCCAGGTGGACGAACGTTTTCTGGACCAGTTGCTGCCGGGTCAAAAGGCCTCGGTGGTGGCCGATGCCTTTGCGGGCCAGCGTTTTGCAGCACGTGTGCTCACCATCGCACCCTCGGTGGATGCCCAGCGCGGTGCCATCGAGGTGAAGTTTGCGCTGGAGCAGCAGGCCCCCGCCTTTCTGCGCGAGGACATGACCTTATCGGTCGAGGTAGAGACTGCGCGGCGCGAGCGGACCCTGGTACTGCCCCAGGCTGCCCTGCGCGGCCCGGTGGAGGGCGACCAGGCGACGGTGCTGGTGTTGCAGGAGGGGCGCGCCCAGGCCCGCCCCGTGCGGCTGGGGCTGCGCACACTGGACGCGGTCGAGGTGCTGGACGGCCTGGCCGAAGGCGACACCGTGCTGCGGGGCGGCGCCGTGCAGGCGGGCGACCGCGTACGTGCCCGCACGGTGGAGTGGAGTGCGGGCTCCGCCGCAGCCGGTGCAGCCCAAGGTCAAGCGCAAGGTGCTGACGCCGGTGCTGCCCTCACCAACGCCATGGGCCGCTGAGTCGCCATGTGGGTCTGGCCCGGCTTCGAGTTGCGCGTGGCGCTGCGGTTTCTGCGCGAGGGGCGCATGCAGACCGTGCTCATCATCGTGGGCGTGGCGGCAGGTGTGGCAGTCATTGCCTACATCTCGGCGCTGATCAGTGGTCTGCAGTCGAACACCCTGGCCAAAACACTGGGCGCCCAGGCGCACATCACCCTGCGGGCGCCGGACGACCTGGTCATACCGGCAGCCCCTGCCTTGCCTGGGACCGCTGCGCTGACCGAAACCCAACCGCGTGCCCAGCGCCTGCGGTCCGTGGCCAACTGGCAGGCGCTGGTGCCGCTGTTGGAGCGCCTGCCCGAAGTCGCCGGGGTGTCGCCCATGGTGTCCGGTTCGGGCCTGGCGCTGCGCGGCGAGGCATCGCAGGCCATTGCCCTGATGGGCGTGGACCTGGATCGCTATGACCGCGTGGTGGGGCTGCGCTCCAAGGTGGTCAGTGGCACGGCGCGGTTGTCACCGGGCGAGGCCATTGTGGGCCGCGAGCTGGCCTCCGACCTGGGCGTGCGCGTGGGAGACCGCCTCACCGTGCAGACCAGCGGCGCGGGCGGCACGGTGAGTGATTCGGTGCGCGTCACCGCGCTGGTGGACCTGGGGGTGAAAGACCTGAACCGGCGCACCGTGATCGTGCCGCTGCGCGCGGCGCAAAGCCTGCTGGCGCTGCCGGGGGGCGCCAGCCAGCTCGACCTGACCTTGAAGGACGTGTGGGTGGCACAGACCCTGGCGCGTGCGTTGCAAACGCAGTTCCCCTACAAGATCGAGAGCTGGCAAGAGAGTAATGCCCAGCTGGTGTCAGCGCTCAATGCGCAGTCCATCAGCACCTCCATCATCCGGGGCGTGGTGTTGGCGGTGGTGGTGCTGGGCATTGCCAGCGTGCTGGTGGTGTCGGTGGTGCAAAAGGGCCGCGAGATCGGCATCCTGCGCGCCATGGGCGCCACGCGGGGCCAGGTGCTGCGCGTGTTTCTGGTGCAGGGCGCCGTGGTGGGTGCGCTGGGCTCGGTGCTGGGCCTGCTGCTGGCGGTGGGGCTGATCTGGGTGTTCACGCATTTTGTGCGGGGCTCGGATGGCTTGCCGTTGTTTTCGATCGCGCTGCCGCTGGGCATGGCATTGCAGATTGCACTCATTGCTTCGGTGTGTGGTGTGCTGGCGGCGGTGGCGCCTGCGCGGCGGGCAGCGGCGCTGGACCCAGCGCAAGCCATCAGGATGTGATGAACCAACCCGCCGCCCCCGAACTGATCACGCTCGATGCCGTGCGCAAGAGCTACAACCTGGGCCGCCCCAGCGAGGCCGAGGTACTGCACGGCATCGACCTGCAGGTGCGCCGGGGCGAGTTCATCGCGCTGATGGGGCCTTCGGGCTCGGGCAAGAGCACGCTGCTCAACATCCTGGGCTTGCTCGAACGCATGACGACGGGCAGCTATCTGCTGGACGGCGAGGCGGTGCAGGGCCTGGACGATGCGGCCCTGACCCTGCGCCGGCGCAGCACCCTGGGCTTTGTCTTTCAATTCCACCACCTGCTGCCTGCTTTCTCCGCGCTGGAGAACGTGACGCTGCCGGCCCTCATGGCTGAAGGCCGCGTCAGCCCCGCCCACCGCGATCACGCGCGCAGCCTGCTCGACGCCGTGGGCCTGGCCCAGGCCATGGACAAGCGCCCCGCAGAGCTGTCAGGCGGCATGCAGCAGCGCGTGGCCATTGCGCGCGCGCTGGTCATGAACCCGCCGCTGGTGCTGGCCGATGAGCCCACGGGCAACCTGGACACCGCGTCCTCTGCCGAAGTGTTTGCCCTGCTGCGCCGTATCCATGCCGAGCGGGGCACGAGTTTTGTCGTGGTCACGCACGACCCCCGGCTGGCCGCGCGCTGCGACCGGCTGGTGGAGCTGATCGACGGCCGGATTGCCCGCGACGAGGCCATCACTGTGGGCGTGGAGCCTGCGCCCAGTGGGTGAGCTGCAGGCAGGTGATTTGCTATCAAATAAATAGCTATTTGAGCTTGATGCTGAAGCGCTGGCGGCAATTTTGGCTAAAAAACCATCGCACAGAACCCACAGGTGCTCAGGAGGAGCGTGAAGCCGTCCCTGGGGCGATGTTCGGAGCCCTGTCCCTAGCCATATGCGTGCGGCCCTCTTCTCCGGTCACGCCCGTTCGCTGCACTGCGGTGGCAGGCACCGAGGCCTTGCTGGCCAGCCATCCACTGACGATCAGCGCCTGCGCCGCATAGTACGTGGCCAGCACCCAGACCTGCGCCATCGGCAGCGGCATCACAAACCGGTTGGTGGCCAGCAGCGAGTCGCTGAGCATGAAAAACCCGGCGCCGACCGCTACGAGCAGCGACGGCGCATCGCGCAACACCGTCGCCCGGCCGATGGCCTGGGCCGCCATCAGCGCGATCACCAGCACATAGGCCGCCACCGGCGCGCGCAGTGCAGGTGGCAGGCCACCCGCCCACAGAAAGGCGTACATGGCCACGCCAATGCCCAGTGTGGCGGCCAGCGCACCCCGGTGCGGAAACCACGCTTGCCCGCTTTTGAACAGCGCCACATAGAACAGATGCGCCACCAGAAAACTCACCAGGCCCGGGATGAAGAAGCCCTGGAACATGAGGAACACATCCCCGGCCAGCGATCCGGCCAGCGCGGCCGCGAGGAGAAGCAGGGTCTTTGGGTTAAATTGGCCTCTAGCGCTTGGCGAATAAGCACTGGCAGCTACCAAAAAAAGAGCAAAAACCATCGTCAGCGGCTTGAACAGCCAATGCCATTCCATGAACCCCATCGCGCTGGTGGCGGTGGCCAGCGCGCCGCTTTGCAGCATCAGCGCCATCAGCGCGGTGATACGTCCCTGCATCACTGCGCCCAGCGACCATTGCACCGTCAGCAGCACCGCAAACCAGATGGCGTTGCGCGCCAGCGGCGCCGCATCTGCCTGCCAGAGAAAAGCCGCCACGCCCGCCAGCAGCAGCGCGAACTGCACCAGCGCAAACCACTGCGCGGCGCGCGACATCGGCGGGTGGTACAGCTGCATCTGTGCCATGCTGAAGGCGGGCTTGGGAAAGCGCTCTGCCACATCGGCAGGCCGCCAGCCCGGAGGCTTGACCCAGACCTTGAGCTTGTCGAGCCAGCTGCGCGCATGCCAGCTGTCATGTGCCAGCCCTGCGTACACCTGCGCGTTGGCCCAGAGCGGGTCCCAGCTGTTCAGCAGGCCGCGCGTGCCGTACACACACTTCTCCTGGTCGTCTTCGTCCTTGAAGGTGCCAAAGACCCGGTCCCACAGGATCAGGATGCCGCCATAGTTCTTGTCCAGATAAGCGTCGTTCACCGCGTGGTGCACCCGGTGGTTGCTGGGGCTGCAAAACCAGCGGTCAAACCAGCCGAGCTTGCCCACCTGCTCGGTGTGCACCCAGAACTGGTAAAGCAGATCGATGAGCGCCACCACTCCAAACACCAGCGGCGGCACGCCCGCCAGTGCCATGGGCACATAAAAGATCCAGCCCAGCAGCGCGCCCGAGCTGGTCTGGCGCAGCGCGGTGGAGAGGTTGTAATCCTGGCTCTGGTGGTGCACCGCGTGCGCGGCCCACAACACGGCCGATTCATGCCCCATGCGGTGCAGCCAGTAGTAGCACAGGTCGTAGAACACCAGTGCCAGCAGCCAGCCGGGCAGGCTGGTCCAGAATGCATCGTTGCGCCACAGCGCCACGTGCTCGAACAGGGCCGTGTAGATGCCGATGCGCAGCAGCCGGGTGAACACTGCGCTGGTCTGGCTCAGCATGCCCAGACTGATGCTGCTGACGGCATCGGCCAGGCGGTAGGTGTTGCGCTGCCTTCTGTAGCCCACCGCCAGTTCGATGGCGATCAGCAAAAAGAAGACGGGGGTCGCAAGGACAATGATCTGGCTGGGGCTCATTCCGCATTGTCGGTATGCCGGGTCGGGGAGGGATTAGGGAAAGAACGGGTCGAAAGATCGGAGTTTCCACGCCTTGCAGGCGTGGCCGGGTTGGTGTCTGTGCGCCCATGCGCCAGTTGCAAGGTGGCATGGCCGTTAAGCTGGGTGAAAGCTGCGCGTGCCATGATCCTCCCGCGAGCGCAAAAGGCGAGCAAGTTTGATCCTTACCATTCCGTAAAATAGAAGTCTCCGCTGGTCCCTCTCGGGTGGCCCTTTCGTTCTTTCGTCAGTGCAAGCTGACCCGCCCTTCTGTCCGCAGACTTTCGCCGCAGACAGGCGCAACCCCCCAACAAGACACATGAACAGCAGCGCGCATTGCCTGAAGGCAGCGGGCTTTGGCGCAGCTTTTGGCGCCAAGGTGGTCCTGGTAGATATTGACCTGATGCTGCCACGCGGCAGCATCACTGCACTGCTGGGCCCGTCTGGCGCTGGCAAGTCCACCTTGCTGCACGCCCTGGCCGGGCGGTACGCCGACCATCCACGCTTCACCGAATGGGGCAGCGTTGAGTACGAAGGAAGGCCGTTGGGTGAGGGCAATCGTCCGCGCCTGGTGCAGCAAAACGCCAAGCTCATGGCGGCGACCGTGTTCCATGCCTTGGCCGACCCGGTGCGTGAACGCCTGGGCCGCTCGCCCGCCGAGGTGCGGGTCTGGTGCACTGAGCTGGTCCAGCGCATGGGCGTGCCTGAGCTGGCAGCCTTGTTCGACCAGCCCACGCTGGAGCTGCCACCCGTGCTGCAAAGGGCCGTGGCCATCTTGCGCGAAGCCGTGGCCGAGCCAGCGCTCCTGATGGTGGATGAGCCCACGGCCGATCTCTCGGACTATGACGCCTATGTGCTGCTAGAACTGCTGCGTGAAGTGGCCCGCACCAGCACGCTGCTGGTGGTACTGCACAACCAGCGCCATGCCGCCAGCCTGGCCGACCGCATGGCGCTGCTGGCAGGCGGGCGGGTGCAAGAGGCGCGTGGCATGGAGGAATTTCTCTCTTCGCCCGTGTCCGCAGCGGGCCAGCAATTTGTGCGTACCGGCAGCTGCGCCGTGCCAGCGCCCGACGCCGACCCGGCCATGTTGGCAGAGGGCGTGATGCCGCCCCCGGACCTGGGCCATCTGCCCGCCCGCGTGCTCGCCACGCTGCCTGTTCCATCCACTGGTGCGCAGCAGCCCACGAACGGTAACGCGGCTCCTGCCCGCAGCGCGGCTGCGGCTTCCACCGCTGGAGCGCCCCATGGCTTTGCGTGGTTGGAGCCTGGTCGGCTTGCGGGTACCCCGCTGCCCGGGGTGGTGAACGACATGGACCATGACCTGGCAGCGCTCAAGCGCATGGGCATCAGCCGCCTGATCACCCTCACCGAACGCGATCTGCCGCAGGATGCGCTCAAGCGCCATGGCCTGGCCAACCTGCACCTGCCCATCCGTGACCACGAGGCTCCCAGCCTCGGGCAAATCCAGATGCTGCTCAAGCGCATGGAGACGCTCATGGCGCAGGGTGAGGTGCTGGCCGTCCATTGCCTGGCCGGGCGCGGGCGCACTGGCACGGTGTTGACTGCCTGGTGGATTCGCGAAGGGCTGACCGCCCAAGAGGCCCTGCGCCGCGTGCGCCTGCTGGACGCGCACTACGTACAAAGCGCCGAGCAGGAGGAGTTTCTGCAGCGCTATGAGGACGTCATCCTCCAAAAAATTGTGTAAACGACAACAAAAGAAGGAAAACTGCGATGAGTTTTGAAGTAGCACTGAGCAATGCAGCCGCCTCTGTTCCGGAGTGCGTGGCGGCCGGTTACGTGGACGTGGCATCGGGCATGCTGTTGTCCCTGAAAACGGTGGACTCTCACCCACAGCAGGTCATCGACCTGCTCGCCGCTGCCACGGCCGACATGTTCAATGGCCCCAATGTGAGCATGATCGAGCGCATGTTCAAAAAAGCGCGTGGGCTGGAGGACGACGGCTTCCACTATTTTCAGGAAATCATCGTCAACAGCGAGAACCTGATTCACGTCTTCCTGCGTGGCAAGACCAACCCCGAATACGTGGCCGTCTTCGTCTGCCGCAAGACTGCCAACCTGGGCATGGCCTTGACCAAGGCGCGCCTGACGATGCCGACGCTAGAGGCGGCGTTTTAAGCCCGTCCAGCGCGCGTGCTTTAGCTCAGGGCTCCGCGTGCATCCACCCGGATGATGCGCTCCACCGTACCCGTCGCCAAACCGCCGCGCACGCCGATCAAAAAGTCGTGAAGGTTCACCGTCGGGTCGCAATGGCCCGGGATGAGCCACAGCATGTGGCCCAGGCTGGGCAGGCGGGCGTCGGGCGCGTCGGCATACAGCAGGCCGTGTTCATCACCACCGTTGGCGTAGCGCAGGGTGCGGTCGGCGGGCAGCAGGGCTACGGTGGGGAGGCCAGAGTCGATGGCGTGGCTCTTGTGGCCTGCGTCGCACACGGCGTGGGTGTCGCGCACCGAAACCACCTGGGTCTTGACGTACAGCGCGTGTTCAAACGCGGGTTGTGCCGGTTCACGCTCGTTGCGGGCGTAGTCGGCATCCATGAACAAGAACGAGCCCGCCTGCAGCTCGCCAAACACGCCGCTGGCAGCCTCGTGCACCAGGGTGCCGGTGCCTGATCCGGTGACCAGCGGGACGTGCAGCCCGGCGGCTTCGATGAGCTGGCGCGTGTGATCCGCCGCGCGCACCACGGCGGCGATGGTCTCGCGCCGGCCCACGCTGCTGGCCAGGTGCTGCGCGCGGCCATGGTAGGCCTGCAGGCCCGCGAAACGCAGGCGGGGGCTGCGCGACACGGCCAGTGCCAGCGGTACAGCGGCTTCGCCCGGTGGCACGCCGCAGCGGCCCTGGCCTACGTCGATCTCCACCAGCACGTCGATGCCCGCATCGCTGCCGGATTGCGCCATGGCTTCGGCCAGGCGCTCAATGCCGTCGATGTGGTCCACGGCCACGCCCAGGCGCCCGCCGCGTGCCGCCAGCTGGGCGGCCAGCCGCGCCACGCGGTGCAGCTTGGGCATGGCAATGACCTGGTTGGTGATGGTGATGTCATCCACCCCACCGGCCGCCAGCGCCTCGGCCTCGGCCACCTTCTGCACGCACACACCCTGTGCGCCCGCGCGTTGTTGCAGCAGCGCGATTTCGGCACTCTTGTGCAGCTTGGCGTGGGGGCGCCAGCGCACCTGGTGCTTGCGCGCAAAGTCGGCCATGCGCTGGATATTGCGGTCCATGGCGTCCAGGTCCACCACCAGAGCGGGGGTGTCGATCAGGTCCACGCGTTGGCCGACGGTGGATTGCAATTCAGGCGTGGGTTTCATCGCGCAGGACGATTTGGTCAAGGTGTTGGGTGTCTGCCCAGCCGACGAGGGTAAGGCCGTCAGGCGTCCACAGCAGGCGGTTGATGGCGGCGTTCGCGAGTTGCCAGGTGCGCGGCGCCTGGATGTCCTGGCGCGTCGCCAGGCGGTACAACACATCGAGCACGCCGCCGTGCGCCACCATCACCACCTGCTCGCCCATATGCTGCTGCGCCAGGACGGTCACGGTGCGTTCGATGCGCTCGCGCAGCGCGACGAGCGACTCGCCACCTTCGGGTGTGTAGTGCGGATCGCGCTTGCGCCAGCGCAGCGCGTCTTCGGGCAGCTCGGCCTCGATCTCGGCAAACGTGCGGCCCTGAAAGTGGCCAAAACTACGTTCGCGCAGGCCGGTATCGGTCACCAAAGGCGCGCCCGTGGTGCGGGCCACGGCCTGGGCCGTGGCGTGCGCGCGCTGCAGGTCGCTGGTGTAGATGGCGGCAATCGGTTCACCCACCAGTGCCTGGGCGACCTGATCGGCCTGCCACAGCCCCGTGTTGTTGAGCGGAATGTCCAGGTGGCCCTGGATGCGGGTGTCCACGTTCCAGGCGGTTTCACCGTGGCGGATGGCAATGATGCGGGTAGCGTGCATGTCAGTTTTCGATGGCGTTGGATGTAGCTCGCAGCCGCTCAGGGGGATGTTTCATTTTTGCGCCAGGGGCAGGCGCACCTGTCGAGGGCCCTGGGGTGGCTTTGGAAAGCCATCGAGTGCGGCGTCAAACAGCACACCATAGACGGCCGGGTCACTCACCCACACATCTTCGTGCACGGCCGAGGTTTCGTACACCACCGCCTGGGTGTTGGCGTCGCGCATCACGATGCTGACAGCGCGGCGGTGCAGGGGCGTGGGCTCGCCAAAGCGCCACATGCCATGCACGCCCCAGCCTCTGCCATACCAGCCACCCACGCCCCAAGGGCCGGGGCCATACGCACCGTAGGGCCCGTAGGGGCTGAAAGGATCGTTGCGCGGCACCGTGTCAGCCTGCACGCCCAGTTGCACCTGCAGGCGGGGCGCGGCATCGTCGCGTTGCAGGCCGACGCGTGCCAGGGACTGTTCTGCCAGTGCGGCGATGGCGTCAAACGATGGGGTTTGCTGCGAAGGCAGGCGTTCGATGCGGTAGGTGGCAGGTGCAGGCACGGCCGCCAGGGTTGAGAAGCTCTGTACTTGCCCCTCGACCACGCGGGTGGTGCTGCAGCCTGCGAGCAAGGCGGTTGCCAAGCCCAGTACAAGAAGGGGAATCCATCGGCGTTGCGTTGTCATGGTCAGACGCTCCAGAAAAAGAAGTCTCCATGAGAGTGCCCCAGCTTGCCAGGGTTCACGACAGTTGCACCACCTGCACGCCGGGCAGCGTGGGCGAGGGCGCCACAAACTCTTCTTTGTCAAACGCCTTGTCGCCGTCTTCGCTGGCGATGCCCGTGGCCTTGGCGTTCTTGAAGTCGTACAGGCTGCCGTCCAGCAGGTGCGATGGCACCACGTTCTGCAGCGCGTTGAACATGTTCTCCACCCGGCCGGGGAAGCGCTTTTCCCATTCGCGCAGCATCTCGCCCACCTGCTTGCGCTGAAGGTTCTCCTGGCTGCCGCACAGGTTGCACGGGATGATGGGGAAGTTGCGGTGCGCAGCCCAGCGGGCGGTGTCTTTCTCGGCCACGTAGGCCAGCGGGCGGATCACCACATGCTTGCCGTCGTCGCTGACCAGCTTGGGGGGCATGCTCTTCATCTTGCCGCCAAAGAACATGTTGAGCAGCAGCGTCTGCAAAATGTCATCGCGGTGGTGGCCCAGCGCGATCTTGGTGCAGCCCAGCTCGTCGGCCACGCGGTAGAGGATGCCCCGGCGCAGGCGGCTGCACAGGCTGCAGGTGGTCTTGCCCTCGGGGATCAGCTTCTTGACGATGCTGTAGGTGTCTTCGTTTTCGATGTGGAACGGCACGCCGGTGGTGGCCAGGTATTCGGGCAGGATGTGCTCGGGGAATCCAGGCTGCTTCTGGTCGAGGTTGACGGCCACCAGGTCAAAGTGGATGGGCGCGCGGGCCTTGAGCTTGAGCAGGATGTCCAGCAGCGCATAGCTGTCCTTGCCGCCGGACATGCACACCATCACCTTGTCGCCTTCTTCGATCATGTTGAAGTCGACGATGGCCTTGCCCACCTCGCGGCACAGGCGCTTTTCCAGCTTGTGGGTTTCGCGCTCGATCTTCATGCGGGCGGCGCCGCTGGTGGCTTCGGTGCTTTCCTCCGTCCAGCCAGTGGACTGGGCGGAGCCGGTGCTGGATGTGGAGGCTTCGTTCAATACTGCGCTCATAGGGTCACCACTGTCCTGTCTCGACGCGAATGGCCACTTCGCAGTCGTCAAAAATTTCGAGTTTGGCAATCTTCACGCGCACGCCCAGCACGCCGGGCAGCTGCATCAGGCGGTTGGCCAGCTTGCCGATCAGGCTCTCCAGCAGGTTCACATGCTCTGCGGTGCACTCGTCGATGATGATCTGGCGCACGCGGCGATAGTCCAGCACATGGCCGATGTCGTCGTCGCGCGGGGCCAGCGGCTGCACGCCCAGGCTCAGTTCGGCATCGACCTGGATGGGCTGGGGGTCGGTCTTTTCGTGGTCGAGGATGCCCAGGTTGGCGTCAAAGCGCAAACCGGTGAGCGTGAGGATCTGGGTGCCTGCAGCGGTGGTCATGAATAGGTCCTGGAGTGAGCGTGCGCTCACATCAAAGAGAAATCGCGGTCAAACTTCATCAGGTGCTGGCCACCGTCGACAAGCAGCGTCGTGCCGGTCATCGACCGGTTCTCCAACGCGAACTTCACGGTGGCGGCTACATCTTCGGCCGTGGACGAGCGGCCCAGCGGCGACAGCGCATGCAGCTGCGCGAACTTTTCGTCGCTGAGCATGTGGCTCGTCAGCGTGAGGCCGGGCGCCACGCCCACCACACGCACGCGCGGCGCCAGGGCGATGGACAGCATGGTGCCCGCAGCTTCGAGTGCAGCCTTGGAGAGCGTGTAGCTCACAAAATCGGGGTTCTGGTTCCAGAGCTTCTGGTCGAGCAGGTTGACCACGGCGCCTTGTGCATCGGCCTCGCCCTGGGCAACGCGGTCGGCCACATGCTGGTGCAGCGCCTGGGCCAGCAGCACGGGAGCGGCGGTGTTGCTGCGCAGGTGTTTTTCGAGCGCGGCAAAGCCGAAGGTGGCGGCGTTGTCGTGCTCGAACAGCGAGGCGCTGTTCACCACCGCATCCACACGGCCAAAGTGCGCCACCACGCGGGGCAGCAGGCCACGCACGGAGGCCTCGTCCTCAAAATCAGCATCAAAATGGGCGCTAGCGCTTGTCAGTTGTGCGCAAGCAGCTACTGTATCGATAGCGTCCTGCTCCGACGAGCGGTAGTGCACCGCCACCTGCCAGCCGCCTGCCGCCAGGGCCAGCGCAATGCTGCGGCCCAGGCGTTTGGCGGCGCCTGTGACCAGAACGGTGCGTGGATGGGTGGGGGTAGACATGTGGGCTGGGAGACAATGCGGGCCGTGACCCAAAGACCCGACAGTTTAACGACCGCCCTGCACCAGCACATCACCCAGGCCATTGCCGCCGAGGGCGGATGGCTGGGTTTTGACCGCTTCATGGCCTTGGCCCTGTACACGCCCGGCCTGGGCTACTACGCCAACGATTCCACCAAATTCGGCGCCATGCCCGAGTCCGGCAGCGACTTTGTGACCGCGCCCGAGATGACGCCACTGTTCGGCCAGACGCTGGCCGTGCAGGTGGGCGAGGCGCTGGCGCAGACCGAAACCGATGAGGTCTGGGAGTTTGGCGCGGGCTCGGGCGCGCTGGCACTGCAGCTGCTGGATGCCCTGGGCGACCAGGTGCAGCGCTACACCATCGTCGATCTGTCGGGCAGCCTGCGCGCGCGCCAGCAGGCCAAGCTGGTGGCGCACGCCCACAAGCTGCGCTGGGTGGATGCGCTGCCCGAAACGTTCAGCGGCGTGGTGGTGGGCAACGAGGTGCTCGATGCCATGCCCGTGCAACTGCTCGCGCGCCACGGTGGCCAGGCGGATGGCGTGTGGCACGAGCGCGGTGTGGTGGTAGAGGACGACGGCAGCTTTGCCTGGGCCGACCGCCCCACCGACCTGCGCCCACCCGTGGACATCGAAGGGCCCCAGGACTACCTGACCGAGATCCATGCCCAGGGGGAAGGCTTCATCCGCACCCTGGTGGACCGGCTCACGCGCGGCGCGGCCTTTTTGCTGGACTACGGCTTTGGCGAGGCCGAGTACTACCACCCCCAGCGCCACATGGGCACCGTGATGTGCCACCAGGGACACCTAGCCGATGGCGACCCGCTGGTGGCGGTGGGTTTGAAGGACATCACGGCCCACGTCAACTTCACCGCCATGGCGCTGGCCGCGCAGGAGGCGGGCCTGAACGTGCTGGGCTACACCACGCAGGCGCATTTCCTCATCAACTGCGGCTTGCTACCAAAAATGGAGCTGCTACCGCAAGCCCAACGGGCGACAGCGGCCAAATTGATCATGGAGCACGAGATGGGCGAGCTGTTCAAGGTGCTGGCCGTGGGCGCGGGCGAGGCGTGGGAGCCGCTAGGATTCAGCCACGGAGACCGTTCGCACCGACTCTGACCGCCTGCTGCTGCGCTACCCATGTTCCGCTGGCTCCTCGTCATCCTCCTGGCCCTGATGTTCATCAGCTGGCTCACACCGCTGCTGCGCCGCCTGGGCTTTGGGCGCCTGCCGGGGGACTTCCGGTTTCGCTGGCTGGGGCGCGACTGGGATGTGCCGCTGGCGTCCACGCTGCTGCTGAGCTTCGTGGTCAGCCTGATCACCAAGCTGTTGTAACGGGCCGCAGCTGGGCGGCTACCCCGCCGCCTGCAATGCGTCCAGAAACGCCTTGCGCCACCAGTGCACGTCGTGCTCGCGGATGCGCGCCATGAGCTTCTGGTGGCGCGCCTGCCGCTCCACCAGCGGCATCTGCAATGCCTGCTGGATGCTGTCGGCCATGCCTTGGGTGTCGTAGGGGTTCACCAGCAGCGCTTCTTTCAGCTGCTCGGCCGCACCGGCAAAGCGTGACAACACCAGCACGCCCGGGTCGTCCGGGTCTTGCGCCACCACGTACTCCTTGGCCACCAGGTTCATGCCGTCGCGCAGTGGCGTGACCAGCCCCACGGCGGCGGCGCGGCACAGGCCCGGAACCCGCTTGCGGGCCACCATGCGGTGGATGTAGCGCACGGGCATCCAGTCCAGTTCGCCGTAGTCGCCGTTGACAGCGCCACACAGACCTTCCAGCTCCTGGCGCAGGTCGGCATAGGCGTTGACGTCGTCGCGCGTGGGCGAGGCGATCATGATGAGCGTGGCGCTGTCGCGGTTTTCCGGGTAGCGGTCCAGCAGTTCGCGAAAGGCCCGCACACGTTGCGGAATGCCCTTGGAGTAGTCGAGCCGGTCAATGCCCAGCAGCAGGCGCCTGCGTGAATACTCGTCGCGCATGTTCTCGTAGGTTTCCACCGCGTCGGGCGCGTGCGTGAGGCGTGTGAATTCGTCCACGTCGATGCCGATGGGAAAGGACTGCACCACCACGGTGGCTCCAAAGGCGCGCACGCGCTTTTCGTCCACCTCTTCCGCGCTGCCTTCGTTGCGCACATAGCGCGTGAAATGCGACACGTCGGCCTCGCTCTGCAGGCCCACCAGGTCGTAGGCGAACAAAGAGCGCATCAGCCACTCGTGCTGCGGGATGGCCGCCATGATGAGCGGCGGCGGCATGGGAATGTGCAGAAAGAACCCGATGCGCTGCTTGCAGCCCATGGCCCGCAGCTCGGCCGCCAGCGGGATCAGGTGGTAGTCGTGCACCCAGATCACATCGTCGTCGCGCAACAAAGGCAGCAGCTTGCGCGCAAACATCTGGTTCACGCGGCGGTAGCCCGCGATGTAGCTGGCGTTGAAGTCGGCCAGGTCCAGGCGGTAATGGAATACCGGCCAGAGCACGCTGTTGCTGTAGCCGTGGTAGTAGCTGTCGTGGTCTTCGCGGCACAGGTCCACGGTGGCCAGGGTGACGGCACCTGCCTGCCGGGTGTGCAGTTCGCCCTCGCCGGGTGTGCCGTCTTCGACCACGGTGCCGCTCCAGCCGAACCAGAGGCCCCCGGTCTGGTTCAGGGCCTCGCCCAGGGCGACGGCCAGGCCGCCGGCGGCGGGTTTTCGGGGGTCTGCAAGGCGGTTGGAGATAACAACAAGACGGCTCATGGGTTGATCATCGTTGTGGATCGCCCCGGGCCGTTGTCGGACAGTGCCTCAAATCACGCTGTCCCAGGGGGCCGACAGGCGCACGGCGGCGTTGATGACGCCCACCATGGAGTAGGTTTGCGGGAAGTTGCCCCACATTTCCTGGGTCTCGGGGTGTGTGTCTTCGGACAGCAGGCCCAGCGGATTGCGGGCGGCCAGCATGGTCTCGAAGATGGCGCGGGCCTCGGCCTTGCGGCCAATGCGCGCCAGCGCGTCGATGCGCCAGAAGGTGCAGATGTTGAAGGCCGTCTCGGGCTTGCCGAAGTCGTCGGCCGCCTCGTAGCGGCGCATGTAGGGGCCATCGCACAGGCTCTTTTCCATGGCCTCCACGGTGCTCACAAAGCGTGGGTCCTTGGGGTCGATCAGGCCCACCTCGGCCATCAGCAGCACGCTCGCGTCGAGTTCATGGCCGCCAAAACTCTCGGCGAACGCCTGGCGCGCTTCGCACCAGGATTTGTCGAGGATCTCGGCGCGCATGCGGTCGGCATGCTGCTGCCAGTGGCTGGTACGGTCGGCCAGCTGCAGGGTGGCGGCGATCTTGGCCAGCCGGTCGCAGGCTGCCCAGCTCATCAGCGCGGACGAGGTGTGCACCCTGGCGCGCGTGCGCAGCTCCCACATGCCGGCGTCGGGCTGGCCATACACGCGCACCGCGTTCTCGCCCACCTGTTCCAGCCGCGTGAATTCGGCCGGGCCCGCGCGGTGCAGCAGGCGGTGGTCGTGAAAGGCCTGGGCCGCGCCCAGCACGATGTTGCCGTACACATCGTGCTGAAAATGCTCGGCCGCCTGGTTGCCCACGCGCACCGGGCCCATGCCGCGGTAGCCCGCCAGCTGCGGCACAAGGCTCTCGGGCAGTTCTTGCTCCAGGCCAATACCGTACAGCGGCTGGATGTGGCCATCGCCGCCTTCCACCACCACGTTGCTCAGCCAGCGCAGGTAGTCCTCCATGGTGCCCGCTTCGGAGATGCTGTTGAGCGCGCGCACCACAAAAAACGCATCGCGCAGCCAGCAGTAGCGGTAGTCCCAATTGCGGCCGCTGTGGGCGGACTCGGGGATGCTGGTGGTCATGGCGGCCACGATGGCGCCGGTGTCTTCATACAGCGAAAGCTTGAGCGTGATGGCCGCGCGGATCACGGCCTCCTGCCACTCCAGCGGCACGGCCAGAGCGCGGGTCCAGCTGCGCCAGTAGGAGGTGGTCTCCTGCTCAAACAGGCGCGCGGTGTCGGCAATGCCCTCCACCAGCGTCTCGTCCGCCCCCAGCAGAAAGTTGTGTTCGCGTGTGAGCACAAATGCCTGGCCCGACAGCACATGCGACACCGGCGCATCGGTGGACAGGCGCAGCGTCATGCCCTCGCCCACGTAGCGGATGTGGTTGCTGCCGCGTGTGATCTCGGGGGTAGTCTGGCCCCAGTCGTAGCGCACCTTGAGCGCCACACGGATGCGCGGCGCACCCTGGATGGGGCGCACCCGGCGCACCAGCGTCATGGGGCGAAAGTAGCGCGAGCGGCTGTAAAAGCGCGGCGCAAAATCGGTGATCTCGATGCCGTGACCCGCCTTGTCAAACAGCTGCGTGCGCAGGATGGCGGTGTTCGGCTCGTACCACTGGTGGGCCGATGCCAGGTCTTCCAGTTCGATCGCGAAGTGGCTGCCTTCGTCGCCGGGCTGCAGCAGGGCGTTGAACACCGGGTCGCCATCAAAACGGGGCAGGCAGCACCACACCATGCGGGCGTGGTTGTCGATCAGTGCGCTGATGGCGCAGTTGCCGATCATCCCGAGGTTGAGTGAGCCCGCTTGGGGATCGTTGGCTGCCGTGTTCATCGTTCGCGCTCCAAGGTCGTGCGTGCAGAAGACAGCCAGCCGCGCAAGGCGGCGGATGTCATGCAGCGGTGTTGTGCCATGGTCGGCCCTTCGCCCACCTTGATGCCCCAGCCGCCCAGTGCCTGAACTGCGGCAAAGCCAGCCTCATCGGTGACGTCATCTCCCACAAAGACTGGGGTACGCCCGGCAAAGGGGGCCTGTGTCATGAAATCGAGAATGGCCTGGCCTTTGTGGACGCCCCGGGGCTTCACTTCAAAGACACATTTGCCGCGCAGCAGTTCCACACCCTCCACCTGCTGCATGGCGCGCACGAGGGTGTCGTGGCACAACCCTTCCAGGTGGGGGGCCTGGCGGTAGTGCAGGGCCACGCTCGCGCGCTTGGGCTCTACCAGCAACCCCGGATAGTGCGCCGCAAGGTCGTACGCAGCCCGCAGAACGTTCTCCAGGTCTGGCGGCAGAACGGCAGGGTGGGATGTGTCGGTCAGTCGGTATTGGGCACCATGCTCGCTGGCCAGCGGCAGGTGCAGCGGGGCCAGAAATCCGTCGATGTCGGCCTCAGGCCGCCCGGTCACGATGGCCAGCGCGCCGTCCAAGTGGGTGTACAGCGATGACAGCGTGGGGACCAGCCCGGAAGCGATGCGCACCGCCTCGGGGCGCGGCGCCAGCTCGGTGAGCGTGCCGTCAAAGTCCAGAAAAAGCGCATGGGCAGTTGTCAGAAGGGGGAGCAGCTGCATGGGCGAAACCTTATCAGACGCGGTGAAGCTGACCCGGGTGAAAGGGTGTTTCAGCGCTGGTAAACGCGCGCAAGGTGTGCGACGGGGTGCAACATCAAGACCTCAGGACTGCTAGGCCCGCTCTTGAAACGCCCGGCTTGTGCCGCCATGTGTAAGAACCTGTTGCGATCCCCGAAAAGATCTTGAACAGGTTCTAAGAGGCCCGCTTTTTGCTCACACCGATTGCCGCACCATGACCGAAGCCCTGCACATCGTCTGCCCCCATTGCCACACCACGAACCGCGTGCAGCGCGCCGACCTGGGCAACGCGCCCGATTGCGGAAAGTGCCATCAGCGCCTTTTCGCGGGGGCGCCGCTGGAGCTGGATGCCACCAGTTTTGACAAGCATGTGGTGCGCAGCCACATCCCCGTGCTGGTGGACTTCTGGGCGCCCTGGTGCGGGCCTTGCCGCCAGATGGCCCCGGCCTTTGCGCAGGCCGCCCGCGAGCTGGAGCCGCGTGTGCGCCTGGCCAAGCTCAACACCGAAGACCACCAGGCCATCGCGGCGCGCTATGCGATCCGCAGCATTCCGACCATGATTTTGTTTCAGCAGGGGCGCGAAGTGGCGCGCGTTTCGGGCGCGCTGGGGGCTGCGGACATCGTGCGCTGGGTGCGAACAGCGGCAGTTTAAAAAAGACAGGCGCCTCAACGAATTCCGAGTGCCCGGTCCAGTGACACGTTGCCTGCGCCGCGCCCCACCAGGTACAGCATCAGCCCCGCCCATGACAGGTGCGTGGGCCAGGCATCGGGGTACACGAACACCTGGATGACCAGCGTCATGCCCAGCAAGGCCAGGGCCGACAGGCGCGTGAGCAGGCCCAGCACCAGAAGAACAGGGAACAGATGCTCTGCCACGGTGGCCATCTGCGCCGCCAGCTCGGGTGGCAGCAGGGGCAGCTTGTACTCATCGCGGAACAGCGCATAGGCGCTGTCGGAGATGGTGAACCACCCCTCGACTTTGGTGCGCGCTGAAAGCCAGAAGATGCCTGCAATTGCCACGCGGTTGACCATCGCCAGCAGGCTGTGCGGGGTGAGCGAGGTGGCTGCATCGGCCAGGCGCGTCAATAGCTTGCGCTGGCCTTTGGCGGGTGCAGTGGGGAAATGTGTGCTGGTGGTCATCAGGGGCTCCTTGGCCTCGGGGTGAATTGGTGTGAGTCGGTGGGTATCAATGCACCTGCGTCCAGCAGGGTGCCCATCAGGGCCGCAAAGTCTGCGGTGGGCTCGGCCGCAAGGGCTGAAGTGGCGGCGGCCTCCAGCGTCTGGCCTTGGGCGCAGGCGTCCAAAAAGGCCACTCCGGCGCGCGACAGTGGGCGCCACGTCACGGGTGCGTGGGGCCGGGTGAGCAAGGCCCCATCGCCGGTCCAGTCCAGCGGCTCTGTGGGGAGCAGACCTTCGCGGTGGCTCTGCCACAACGCGTAGGCGGGATGCTCGTCGCACCAGGCCCAGCGTGCGGCGGGGTGGGGGCGCAGTTGCACCAGGGGCAATGTATCGGGCGCCTGCTGTGCCAGCCAGTTGCGGTCCACTGCGGTGGCGTCTGCCGCCAGATGGCATTCGGTCCAGCAGCGGTCCAGGCGTGCCACGGCCGGCAGGTAAGGCAGCTCGGCCGCTGGTGCAAAACCGGCCAGAAAGTCAGCGAACTCCGCGCCGTAGTCCATCAGCAGTCCGTCAGCCGGCGGCTGCGTGCGGGCATACACCGCAGCGGCGGCGCGAAACCATTCTTCGCCCACCAGCTGGCACACCGTGGGGTAGCTGGCCTGCAGGGCATCAATGCAGCCCTTGAGCACGGTGTTGCGGTACACGGCAAAGCCGGGCTGGGATTCCAGCGCAGACAGCCACGGTGCGTGCTCGGCATGGCCGAACAACGCGGCAGAGAAGCCGTCCTGGAATGCGCTCAGCTGCATGCTGCCTCCTCGGGCTGCGCCGCTGTGAGCGCGTTGTGGGCCTTGTCGCGCTCGGCCAGCAGTTCGCTGAAGGCGGGTAGATTGTCGTCGCGTTCGATGAGGGTGGGCACGGGACCTGTGCGCGCGATCACCTGCTCGTACAGCGCCCACACCACCGGGGCGATGGACGCGTCGTGGCTGTCGATCAGCAGGGCATCGCCATGCACCGGGTCGGCATGGTGGCCCGCCAGGTGGATTTCGGCCACGGCGTGCAGGGGAAAGGCGTTGAGGTAGGTCAGCGCGTCAAAGCCCAGGTTGTTGGCACTGACGTACACGTTGTTCACGTCCAGCAGCAGGGCGCAGCCAGTCCGCTGCACCAGCTCGGTCAGAAATTCGGTCTCAAGCCAGTCGTGGCCGTCGATGTGCAGGTAGTGCGTGGGGTTCTCGATGGCGATGGGGCGCTGCAGCGCATCCTGCGTTCGGGCGATGTTGTCAGCGATGCGCTGCAGGGCCGCGTGCGTGCGCGGAAACGGCAGCAGGTCGGGCAGGTACTGCCCGCGCCAGGTGGACCATGCCAAGTGCTCCGAGATGATGGCTGGCTCCACCCGCCTTGCAAGGGCTGCCAGTCGCGCCAGGTGTGCCGCGTCGGGCGGTGCATCGGCAGCAAGCGACAGCGATACGCCGTGCAGCGCCACGGGGTGGCGAGCGCGGATGGCCTCCAGCCAGGCCAGGCGGGGGCCACCCTCGGCCAGATAGTTTTCGGGGTGCACCTCCCACCACAGACCCGTGGCGGTGCAGTGCAGCGCCTCGTCATAGTGCTGGGGCTTGAGGCCCAGGCCAGCGGTGAGAGGGCACAGGGCCATCGGTCAGGCCTTGATGGGGGTGAGCGAGCCCATGCCCTTGGGCGTCTTGATGGTGGCGCAGGTGCCTGCGGGCACAAACTTCCAGGCGTTGCCCTGGTAGTCCACCTTGGCGGAGCCCGCACAGGTGGTGCCGGGGCCGGCGGCGCAGTCGTTCTTGCCAGCCATCGAGACGCCGTAGCACTTCTCCATGGCGGGCTTGGCACCTTCCATGGGGGCGGAGGTGGTTTGGGCCATGGCGGCGCCAGAGGTCAGGGCTACAAGGGCAAGGGCGCCGAGGCTGAGGGTGCGAGTGGTCATGGTACGGTTCTCCGAGGGTTGGGTCAGGGTTGAATCCGATCGGGGTGCAGCGAGAGGCCGCGTTGAACTGCCCGATCTGCGTTGTAATTCGCGCAGCGCAACTTGCGGGTTACAGCGCTGTACGAAAAATTTCGGAGCGGCATGGCGAAACATTTTTTTGCGATGCCTGTAACCCAATGGCTCCGGCATACGAATTTCCTGCAGGGAGACACCATGGAGAGTGTGGAAGAACGCCTGCGCGGCTTGTTGATGCAGGGGCTGGATGCCGACGCAGCCGCCTACCA
The DNA here is from genome assembly GCF_023913775.1 of Acidovorax facilis. Lineage (GTDB taxonomy): Bacteria > Pseudomonadota > Gammaproteobacteria > Burkholderiales > Burkholderiaceae_C > Acidovorax > Acidovorax facilis. Next base: position 13,451 of record NZ_JAMXAX010000026.1, on the reverse strand, counting down.
GCGCTTTTTGAAAGAGCTGAGCGCCCACCTGCGCGCCTTTTTGCGCCGCCGCCTCGCGCAGCGGCCCGATGAGGTGGAAGACCTGGTGCAGGAGACGCTGCTGGCGGTGCATAACCAGCGCCACACCTACCGGCCCGAGATGCCGGTGACGGCCTGGGTGCACGCGATTGCGCGCTACAAGCTCATCGACTGGTTGCGCTCGCATGCCGTCAAAGAGGGGCGCAACGACCCGCTGGACGATGCCGACGAGTTGTTTGCCCGCAGCGACAGCGAGGCCGCCGAAGCCCGGCGGGACCTGGGGCAGTTGCTGCGCACGCTGCCCGACAAGCAGCGGCTGCCGATTGAGTATGTGAAATTGGAAGGTTTGTCGGTGGTCGAGACGGCGCGCCTCACGGGGCTGTCGGAATCGGCTGTCAAAGTCGGCGTGCACCGGGGGCTCAAGGCCCTGGCCGCCAAGATCAGGGGAATGGCATGAAAACCGATGAATTGATCCACTTGCTGGCCACCGATGACCGGCTGGTGCAGCGCAACGCGATAGAGCAGCGCTTTGTGGTGGCCGCACTGGCGGGCATTGCCGGCGCCGGGGTGCTGATGCTGGCCCTGTTCGGTCTGCGCCCTGATCTGCTGGCCACCATGGCGCTGCCCATGTTCTGGGGCAAGCTGGTGTTTGCCGCCGCGCTCGCTGCTGCCGGGCTGGCGCTGCTGCGCCGCATGGCCCGCCCTGGCATGGCGCTGGGCCACGCAGCCCTGTGGCTGGCCATGCCGCCGCTGGTGCTGTGGGCCATGGCCTTGTGGGCGTTGTCGCAGGTGTCCGCCGCAGAGCGCATGCCGCTCATCCTGGGCAGCACCTGGCGCACCTGCCCGTTCAATATCGCGGCGCTGTCGGTGCCGGCATTTGTTGCAGGCTTTTGGGCCCTCAAGGGCGCTGCCCCCACGCGCCTGGTGTGGACGGGTGCGGGCGCTGGTTTGCTGGCGGGTGCGCTGGGCGCCTTGGTGTACGCCCTGCATTGCCCCGAAATGGCCACGCCCTTCCTGGCTGTCTGGTATGTGGCGGGCATGGCCATCCCGACTGCGCTGGGGGCGGTGCTGGGGCCGCGCCTGCTGCGTTGGTGAGGGGGCGCGGCAAGTGTGCCAAGCGCCCTGGTGGTTCAGGCGCTGACGCGTTTGTTGTAGGCGCGGAAAACCGTGTCCAGCGTCCAGCCCTGCGATTCGTAGAGGGACTGTGCGGTGGTGTTGGTGTGTGCTGTGGTCAGGTCCATGCGCACCTTTCCATGGGTGCGGGCCGTGGCTTCTGCTGCCATCAGCAAGCTGCGCCCGGCGCCTGTCTTGCGGGCCGCGGGGGCCACGAACAGGTCGTACAGCGTGTAGATAGGTGCGGCCTCCACCGAGCAGAACGTGGGGTAGAGCTGGCAAAAGCCTACCGCCATTTGCGACGCATCCAGCGCCAGCAGGATCACCGACTCTTCACGCTCTAACCGCTCCGCGATGAAGGCCTTCGCTCCGGCCAGGTCTGGTGCCTGCTCGTAGAACTGTCGGTAGGCATCAAACAGCGGCGCGATCGTGTCGGCGTCGGCTGGGGTGGCAAGGCGGATGTGAACAGTGGTCATGGAGACGTTGGGACGGCTGTGGGGCGCGAAACTGCATCAGGTTCTTGCAAGGCTGTACCCCGGATGGAATACAGGCGGACGCGGATTGTAGGAGGGGCTGTCCACGTCTTGGGCGGTCGCGTGCAGGGTCAGGCAACGTCGCTGCGGGGCTGCAGCCACTGCGCCACCGCCTCCACCCGCGCCTGGTGGATCAACGCACCCACCTGCGGCCCAGTCACACCCTTGGCCGCCGCCTGCGCTGCAATGTCGCGCGTGACGACCGATTGGACGGCCGCCAGCACAGCCGCCAGCCGCGGGCGCTGCGGGTAGGCGGATTCTTCAAACCCCAGCCGTCCGCGCGCATCACACTCGCAGGCTAGCAGGATGTCGGCAAAACGTTCGGGCTTGCGGATGGCGTCGCAGCGCTCCAGCAGGCGCACCAGCGCGGCGGCCGACAGATCGGTGCTGCGGTGGATGTGGCCATGTTCGCGCGCCACCACATCGGCCGTCTCGCGGCAGTCCACGGGCACGCGCAGGCGTTCGGCCACGTCTTTCAGCAGCTCCGCACTGCGCTCCTCATGCCCGATGTGGCGCGGCAGCATATCGGCGGCCGTGGTGCCCTTGCCCAGGTCATGCACCAGGCAGGCAAAGCGCACCGTGAGCGGCGCCTCCAGCCGCGCAGCCATGTCCAGCACCATCATCAGGTGCACGCCGGTGTCCACCTCGGGGTGGTACTCGGCCCGCTGGGGCACGCCCCACAGGCGCGCCACCTCGGGCAGTAGCACCTGCAGCGCGCCACACTCGCGCAGCACCTCGAACATGCGGGACGGCTTGTCCTCCATCAGCCCCCGCGCCAGCTCCTGCCATACGCGCTCGGCCACCAGGTGGTCCACCTCGCCGTGTTGCACCATCTCGCGCATCAGCTGCATGGTTTCGGGCGCCACCGTGAAATCAGTAAACCGCGCCGCAAACCGCGCCACGCGCAGGATGCGCACCGGGTCTTCGCGGAAGGCATCGGTCACATGGCGCAGCACCCGTGCCTCGATGTCTCTGGCACCAAAATATGGGTCAAATATGCCGCCAGCGCTTATTCCATAAGCGCTAGTAGCTATTGCATTGATAGTAAGGTCGCGTCGCGAAAGGTCTTCTTCCAGCGTCACATCGGGCGAGCTGTGCACCTCAAAACCCCGATAGCCGCGCCCGCTCTTGCGCTCGGTGCGGGCCAGCGCGTATTCCTCGCGTGTCTCGGGGTGCAAAAACACCGGGAAGTCTCGGCCCACGGGCAGGTAGCCCAGCTTCAACATCTGCTCGGGCGTGGCGCCCACCACCACCCAGTCGTGGTCATTCACCGGCCGGCCCAGCAGCTTGTCGCGGACGGCGCCGCCCACCATGTAGATTTGCATCGGCGTAGTTTAGGCCGGGCCCTCGGCCGTATATTCCAGCCCACCATGTCCCTATCGTCAGACCTCACCATTGCCCAGCTCAACCCCGATGGCAGCGTGCCCGTGCCCACGGCGCCCGACGCAGCGGCCAACGCCGCCGCCGAAGCCCTGCAGCGCGAGGCGCAGTTTGAAGCCCTCAAGGCCAAGGTGGACGACCTGCAAGAGATCCTGGCCAAGCCGCTGAACGAAATCCTGGCCGACCGCGACAAGTTCAAAGAGGCGATGGCCGCGTGGGATGCCTTTGGCGCCATGTGGATGCTGTCGCAGCGCGCCATGAAGCGCGTGGCGCTGGACCTGGCAGCGCAGCAGGGCGTGAGCGACGAAGAGGTGGTGGCGCGTGCGCTGGCCTATGCCAACCAGGTGCTCAACGCGGAAGAGGAAGACCTGGGCGGTACCGTCGCCCCCGCCCAGCTGGCGCACATCGCGCGGCACAAGCCGTTTTTGCGCAAGCAGTTTCGGTAGCGGGGCTCCCTGCGCAGTGCTTGTTCAGCCAAACACCGGCCTGAAAAAACTCCGCTCATAACTCACGATGCACTCGGTTTCCGCGGCATACCGAAACGCCGCCTGGCATTCCGCATCCTGCATCGACTGTTCGCGGTACACCTCGTAGGCCGCGAGGCTGTCAAACGTGAACAGCGCCAGCGCGATGTTGTTGGCGCCCTCACTGGGCATGAAGTAGCCATGGTGCTGCCCGCCGAACTTTTCGACGAGCGGAATCCACAGTTTTCCGTAGTGCTCGAACTCTTTCAGCTTGCGGGTGTTGAGCACGTAGCGCAGATAGATGGTGACGGCCATGGTGCGGCTCAGCCTTCGGTATGCCGCAGGCGGTAGGGCTCTTCAAAGTCCAGAAAATCTTTCTCGGCCAGCGCGTCGTCGATCCAGGCTTTCACCCCCGGCAGGGCGCGCACGCGGTCCACATACGCGCTGATGTGCGGCGGCAGGGGCAGCGCGTAGCTGTGCAGGCGCATGCACACAGGGGCAAAGTAGGCGTCGGCAATGGTGAACTCGCCAAACAGCATCGGCCCGCCGTGCTCTTGCAACAGGGCGCTCCACATCTCCACCAGGCGGTTCACATCGGCGCGCACGCCAGCCTGGTCGCGCCAGATCAGCGCGCCGGTGTCGGCCAGGTTCGCCTCGATGTTCATGGGGCAGTTGCCGCGCAGGGCGGTAAAGCCGCTGTGCATCTCCGCGCAGACGCTGCGGGCGCGTGCGCGGGCCTTGGCGTCTGCGGGCCAGAGGTTTTTGTCGAGGTGGTTTTCGGCCACATATTCGGCAATCGCCAGCGTGTCCCACACCACCAGGTCGCCATCTACCAGCACGGGCACCTTGCCGGTGGGGCTCACGGGGGCCATCACACGCTTGAACTCCGAATCGGCATCAAAACTGTCAAAGCGCACCCGCACTTCTTCAAACACGATGCCCGCCTGCTTGAGCAGCACCCAGGGGCGCATGGACCAGGAGGAGTAATTCTTGTTGCCGATGTAGAGCTTGAGCATGGGGGCACCTGAAAAATGAAGGTCAGCTCGCCATGCTAGCGGCTGCGCGATGCGCCAGCGATGCCAAAAAAGGCCTGAATGATGCGTAGCGCGCATCACCGGGCCCCGAGGAGCCGGTCTGGCCGCTCAGACAGGCCAGACTACCCCGTTGTCGTTCAGGATGGCGTCGAGCGGCAGGTCGAACTCCTCAGGCTCGAAATCATCCAGGTAGCCATGGGTGAAGCCCAAGCCCACGGTGAACGGCTTGGGTTGCAGCGTGGCCAGCGTGCGGTCGTAAAACCCACCGCCATAGCCCAGCCGGTAGCCACCCGGCGCGTAGCCCACGCACGGAACAAACAGCAGTGTGGGCACGATGACCTCGGTGTCCTTGGGCTTGGGGATGCCGTAGGCGTCTTCTTCCATGGGACAGCCGGGGTGCCAGGCGTGGAAGGTCAGCGTTTTGTGCACCTTGTTGACCACCGGCAGGCCGATGCGGCGGCGCTGCGGTTCGTCCAGCAGCTCGCCGTCTTCCTTCCAGCGGTGCAGGGCGGGCAGTGGGTCAAACTCGCCTTTGATGGGCCAATAGGCGCCGATCACAGTGTCGGGCCGGTTCACCAGCCAGATGCGCATCACCTGCTGTAACAGGTCGGATCGCTGTAGGCGATCAGGCAAGTTGAGGCGTTCTTCTATCAACGCGCGCCGAAGGGCTGCTTTGTCCATCAGATAATTCCCCCATGCAATTGTTTCGAATTCTGACACCCCTTGTCGCCAGCGCCCTGCTGGCCACCGCTGTGCCCCTTGTCCAGGCGCAAAACAAGGGTGACGATACCCTGCTGGAGATGCAGCAGGCGTTTCGCAAAGGCGACCGCAACAAGCTCGCACAGCTGCTGCCCTCCGCCCGCGGCCATGCGCTGGAGCCCTGGGCGGCTTATTGGGAGCTGAAAGCCCGCCTCGGCGAGGCCCAACCCGCCGAAATCCAGTCCTTCATGCAACGCTACGCTGGCAGCTACCAGGAAGACCGCATGCGCAACGACTGGCTGCTGCTGCTGGGCCAGCGGCGCAACTGGGCGCAGTTTGCCGAGCAGCACCCCAGCTACCGCATGTCCGACGACCGCGAGGTGCGCTGTTATGCCTTGCTCATCGACCAGATCAAAGGTACGGCACCCGCCACGGTGGGCGACGATGTGCGCAGCAACTGGTATGCCATCCGCGACGCCGACGACGGCTGCACCCATGCGGCAGGTGAACTCTACGGTTACAAAAAACTCACTGCGCTCGACATCTGGCGCAAGGCGCGCCTGGGCGTGGAGGCCAACCGGCAGCGTGTGGTGCGCAATGCGGTCGAGATCGTCTCGCCCGACTCGCTACCACTGCTCAAAGAAGTGCTGGACGCCCCCACCAAGTTCCTGCTGTCGCGCGCTACGGCACGCGGTAACGCCCGCCAGGAGCTGGTGCTGCTGGCCCTGATCAAGCTGGCGGGCGGCGACCCCGACGGCGCCGCGCAGCAGCTCGACAGCAAATGGAGCGTGCACCTGACGCCCGAAGAGCGCAACTGGGCCTGGGGCGTGATCGGCAAGGCCGCTGCGCAAAAGCTCTCGGGCAGCGCTGCGGGCTACTTTGCCAACGTGACCAAAGACAGCGATCTGAACGACGAGTTGCTGGGCTGGAAGGTGCGCGCTGCATTGCGTGCCGGCCAGTGGAAGGCGGTGGGCAAGGCCGTGGACGCCATGAGTGCCGAAGCCCGCCAGGACAGTACCTGGGCGTACTGGAAGGCCCGCTCGCTGCTGGCAGGAAAGCCCAGCGAGACCGACCGCGCCGAGGCCCGCCAGTTGCTGGAGGCCATCGCCAGCACCCGCGGCTTTTACGAGATGCTGGCGCTGGAGGAACTGGGCCAGCGCATCACCACGCCCCCGGCCCCTGCGCCGCTGACGACCGAAGAAAAAGCCGCCGCCCGCGCCAACCCCGGGCTCAACCGTGGCCTGTACGCCATCCTGCTCGGCCTGCGCAGCGAGGGCGTGCGCGAGTGGAACTACACCACCAACCTGCACCAGAGCGGTGGCATGGCCGACCGCGAACTGCTGGCCGCCGCCGATTTTGCGTGCCAGCGCGAGGTGTGGGACCGCTGCATCAACACCAGCGAACGCACCAAGGGGTTCATCGAGACGAGCCAGCGCTTCCCCACCCCCTTCCGCAACGCAGTCGTGGAGCGTGCCAACGGCATCGGCCTAGACCCTGCCTATGTGTACGGCCTGATCCGCCAGGAAAGCCGCTTCATCATGGACGCGCGCTCGCATGTGGGCGCATCGGGCCTGATGCAGGTCATGCCCGCCACTGCGCGCTGGACGGCCAAAAAGATCGGTTTGAACGGCTTCACGGCCGACCAGATCAACGACCGCGACACCAACATCACCATCGGCACGGCCTACCTCAAGCTCGCTCTGGACGACTTTGCGGGCTCCATGCCCATGGCCGCCGCCGCCTACAACGCCGGCCCGGGCCGCCCGCGCAGTTGGCGCAACGGCCCCGTGCTGGACGCCTCCATCTGGGCCGAAAACGTGCCGTTTGCCGAAACGCGCGACTACGTGAAGAAGGTGCTGTCCAACACCACCAACTATGCCGCCATGCTGACCGGCCAGCCTCAGTCGCTCAAGAGCCGACTGGGCACCATCGGCCCGCGCGATGCGGCGGCGCCGGAGGTGAACAAGGATCTGCCTTGATTGTTGAGTGGATGCTATAAATAAAAGAGCTATCAGCGCTTATTGAATAAGCGCTAGAGCCTGTTTTTATCAATAAATGGAGGGGAAGCCATGAGAAAGCTGGGTTGGGTGGCCGTGGCCGCCGCGGTGATGGTTCTGGGCGCTGTCGCCCACGCGCAGCCGGTGTACAAGTGGGTCGATGCCAATGGCAAGACCCACTATGGGTCGCAACCACCCCCTGCCAAGCAGGATGCCGAGCCGATGAAGCTGCAGAGCAACAACGGCACCAGTGGTAGTGCGGGCAGTGTAGGCAGCAAGAGCGGCACGGCGGGCAAGTCTGCGGGTGCCACCCAGTACAACGCAGACGGCACCAAGAAGATTTCCAAAGACGTGGAAGAGTTTGGCGAGGGGCTCAAAAAGTCCCTGGGCACGGTGGATGGCCAACAGGTGGCGCTCAACTGCTCCACCGCTGTGGACAACATCAAATACCAGGCCGACCTGATGCTGGAAGTGGGTCAGAAGAACGTGCGCGACGGCTACATGACCCAAGCCGCTTTCGACAGCACGGCCCCCAAGATCCGCGAAGCCAAGGGCAAATACAGCGTGTCGGACTGCCAGGGCGCGTCGGGCAACAAGAAGTCGTTTTACCAGTGCATGTCCAGCAGTAAGAACCACGTGACGGGCTGCGACAAGCAATTCAAGCATTGATGGGGTGGTCTTGGGTTGCTGGGCAGGTGGCGGAGGGCCGGAGGAACGACCCGCTGCCTGCTTGCGGCCAGAAGCTGTCGTCCGGTAGGTAGCTGTGAAAGGCAGGTCTAGGTTGATCACAGTCAATCAAGCACTGTGAAATTTGCGACAGATGTCGTTAGCCATCACTGTTGACGGTGCTTAACTTGCGCACAGGCGTCGTCTGCAAGCACCCCATACCTTCCAAGGCGGCCTCCACCGCCTCATCCAGCGGCGTATGCGGCTCATGCCCAAGCGTCGAGACCAGCTTGGCGTTGCTCATCTTTACCCGCGTGCTCCACAAATAGCGCATCTGACATAGCTCTCGCAGGGTCGGTACAAAGGGCGCAGCAAGCACGGTAAGCCACCAGGGGAAGGCTCTCACTTTGGGCTTGACTCCTCCGCGCTTGACTACCACGCGGCAGATCGCTTCCGCCAACTGGGTGCCGTCTGCGTCCCAATGACCGGCCGTGTGGAAGGCGGCAAAGGGATCCAACGTGCTACGCAGCTGCAACAGCTCCACCATAGTGCGGGCTACGTCGGGTAGGTAAGACCACTGGTGGCCCATGCCGGGTGCGTTGGGCACACTAATAGACTTAACCGGCTGACCGGGCTTTAGCATGCCCTGCGAGAACCAGCTACTGCCCAGCTTGGGTCCGAAGAAGTCCCCCGCACGCACCAGGAGCACTCTGCAGTTCTGGCTGCTGGCCTGCTTCAGACGCTGCTCCATCTCCACACGTATGCTTCCCTTCCGGGTGATGGGCTGCTGCGGTGAATCCTCATGTAACGTGGGAAAGGAGCTGGGACCGTAGTTGTAGACTGTGCCAGGCAGCACGATAGTAGCTCCGTTAGCATGCGCGGCGGCGATGGTGTTGTCCAGCATGGGCAGTACCAGCTCACCCCAACGACGATAACCGGGTGGGTTGACTGCGTGCACTATGACGGAACAGCCTTCTGCTGCTGCCAGCACGTCCTCGCGGTTCATGGCGTCGCGCCGCTCAATTTGCTGCTCACCGCTTCGGCGCAATGCACGCACTGTCCAGCCAGCATCGCGTAATTGCCGAGCCATTTCGCCACCAATGCCGCCGGTGGCTCCTAGAACCAAGGCCGTGTTGCTTTCCATTCATTACCCCCGGATGTGTTGCGATGGCAAGGAGTTTCTAGCGGGCACTGCTATTAAGCAATTGACCAAGATGTGATAGTCGCCATACATTTTCGTATGACCATCAACAACACCGATATTGGCTGGGAGCTGTATCGCACCTTTTGGGGCGTACTGGAAGAGGGCTCGCTGTCCGGTGCAGCGCGCTCCATGGGAATTGCCCAGCCCACCGTGGGGCGGCATGTCGACGCACTGGAAACAGCATTGGGCGTGACGCTGTTTACCCGTTCGCAAACGGGGCTACTACCCACCGAGGCGGCGCTAGCGCTGCAGCCGTTTGCCCTGACCATGTACAGCGCTGCCGCTGCGCTGAAGCGCGCGGCCGAAAGCCAAGGCTCAGGTATCCAAGGCACAGTGCGAGTTACGGCCAGCGAGGTGATAGGGCAAGAGGTATTACCACCTATCCTGGCGAAACTGCAGGACACACACCCGGACCTGACGGTAGAACTGGTGCTGACCAACAGGGTGCAGGACCTCCTGCAGCGCGAAGCCGACATCGCCGTGCGCATGACACAGCCCAGACAGGAGCAACTAATTGCCCGATGCGTTGGAGTGATGCCACTTGGCTTTCATGCGCACAAACGCTATCTGGACAAGCACGGGACTCCCAGCTCTCTGGCTGATCTGGCTCAGCACGCGCTGATTGGCTTTGATGAAGAGACGCCGTTCGTGCGTGCCGCACGCAAGGCATTCCCAATCTGGAACCGCGAAAACTTTGCGGTGCGTACCGACAACGACATGGCACAGATTGCGCTGATCCGAGCTGGCTGCGGTATTGGCGTGTGCCAAATGCATATAGCGGCGCGCGACCTGAATCTGGTGAACATATTGCCTGGCAGCATTCCGCTGAGCCTGGAGACCTGGCTCACCATGCACGAAGATCTGCGCAATAACCCGAGCTGCAAGGTGACATTTGATGCACTGTTGAAGGGGCTACAAGACTACGTGACTCCCTAGCAAGTCGACATCGATCTGACCAGATGAGGTTGCTTGCCAATGACTGAAGAACCTGACTTAGTTGACGGTGTGAGAAAAGAGCCTTGGCGTCTACCAAGGCTCTTTTTCATACTTCCGGCGCTTTTACTACGCAGGCAGGGCGACCAGTGGGTTTCCGTACATAGGGTCATCCTTTTTTGAGGCCAGTGCCTTTTCAAGGTTGATGCCCAGGGCCTTGGCTACGCCTGCACCGTATGCAGGGTCTGCGGCGTGGCAATTGCGGATGTGACGGAACTTGATGAACTCTGGAGCGTCGCCCATGGCTCTGCCGGTGTTGCCAAAAAGCGCTTCCTTCTGACCGTCGTTCATTAGACGGAACAACTTGCCAGGTTGCTCGAAGTAGTTGTGGTCATCTTTGTCGTAGCTCCAGTGGGCTGCATTGCCGGTGAGCTTGAGCGGCGGCTCCGAGAACTGCGGCTGGCCCTGCCATTGGCCAAAGCTGTTGGGTTCGTAGTGCGGCAAAGCACCATAGTTGCCATCGACCCGCCCCTGACCATCGCGGTGGTTGCTGTGCACTGGGCAGCGAGCCTGATTGACAGGGATCTGGTGGTAATTTACGCCCAGTCGATAGCGCTGAGCATCGGCGTAGTTGAAAAGGCGTGCTTGCAGCATACGGTCCGGACTGACACCGATACCAGGTACCAGATTGCTAGGGGAAAAGGCCACCTGTTCAACGTCGGCGAAAAAGTTCTCGGAGTTTTTGTTCAGCTCGAACTCACCAACTTCGATGAGCGGATAGTCGCCCTTGTACCAGACCTTGGTCAGATCGAACGGATGCAAGGCGTACTTCTCCGCATCAGCCTCTGGCATGACCTGAATAAACATCGTCCACTTGGGATATTCGCCACGTTCGATGGCTTCATACAGATCGCGCTGATGGCTTTCACGATCCTGGGCGACCAATTCGCCGGCCTCTGCATCGGTAAGGTTCTTGATGCCCTGCTGGGTCCGGAAATGCATCTTGACCCAGAAACGCTCGCCGGCCTGGTTCCAGAGGCTGTAGGTGTGCGAGCTGAAACCGTGCATATGACGGTAGCTGGCAGGGATGCCGCGATCGCTCATGACGACAGTGACTTGGTGCAGAGCTTCGGGCAGAAGCGTCCAGTAATCCCAATTGTTGGTGGCGCTGCGCAAGTTTGTGCGAGGGTCGCGTTTGACGGCCTTATTCAGATCAGGGAACTGGCGAGGATCGCGGATGAAGAACACCGGAGTGTTATTGCCCACCATGTCCCAGTTTCCCTCTTCGGTATAGAACTTCAGAGCAAAACCACGGATATCGCGCTCGGCATCGGCCGCACCGCGCTCCCCAGCTACCGTAGTGAAGCGGGCAAACATCTCCGTCTTCTTTCCTACCTCGCTGAAAATCTTAGCGCGGGTGTACTTGGTGATGTCGTGCGTGACCGTGAATGTGCCGAAGGCACCCGATCCCTTGGCGTGCATGCGGCGCTCTGGGATGACCTCGCGCACAAAACCGGCCAGCTTTTCATTCAGCCAGACATCCTGAGCCAATAAGGGGCCGCGAGGACCTGCAGTGAGGCTGTCGCGGTTAGTGACCACGGGGGCGCCGAAGTCAGTAGTCATGTGGGTTACGGGGCACTTTTTGGTGTCGTCGCTCATGAATTTCTCCTAATTGGTTGTGGGGCCATCAACAACTGTAGACTAGGTGTTTGATCGCAAGTTTTGATGGTGCAATCTTTTACCTTGAATAGAAGGAAGCATTATGGGCCAGATTCTGCACGGAAGTGCCACAACGACAAAGGTTGTCCGTCGATCAATACAAAATAGTCAACGCTTTCTGCGCGCCATGAAATCAACCTGAAAACGATAGTGAGGTGGAAGAAACGGACCCCGATCACAGGTCGGCCTATAGGGTCGCATGACTGCTTAGGGCCCAAAGCTGCCCCAGACACTGCTAAGCCCAATCACACGTTGTGCAGGATCTCCCCCTGACGCAGCGCTGCTCCAGACCGCACTAAATCATCGGCCAAGTCCTGCAGCCACGCATCCTCGGGCTGATCGCCGAAATGGGCTTGGCGCAGCATGCCGAAGTAGGGCGTGGCCTGGGCCCAGGTAGTAAGGTCGGCCATGCTGATCTGCTGCCACTCCAGCAGCTTGTATTTCAGCAGCACCTTGGCCGCATACAGCGCATGCTTGCCGGGGTTGCGCACAAAGCCGTCCAGGCGGCGGCGGGCGCCGTCGATGGCACGGGGTGCATCCGCAAACACCGGCCCGTGGCCTGGGATGACGACCTGGGGCGACAGCTTCTCGATCACATCCAGCGTGGCCGCGACCTCGGCAAAAGCGTCATCGCCTTCCAGCTCGGGGAATACGACACCAAAACCGTTTTCCCACAACGCATCGGCCGAGATCAGCACGCGGCCCTGGGGCTCGAACAACACCACCGAATGCGGGTCGTGCCCCGGCGCGGCATGCACCTGCCAGGGCTTGTCGCCCAGCAGCACGCAAGAGCCGGGCATCAGCAGCGTATCGGCCCGAAAGGGCGGGCATTCCTGGCCTGTGGGGGTGTAGCTCAGCGCGTACGCATCCCACTGGCGCACATGGTCGGCCTGGCCGGGCGGGATGGCCGTAAGCACGCCGGGCCAGGCCTTTTGCAGCGCCGCGTTGCCGCCGCAGTGGTCGCTGTGCAGGTGGGTGTTGAGCACGCGATCGAGCCTGCGGCCTGCAAGGGCGCCGCGCACCAGGTCCACGGTCTGCTCGGCATGGCTGCAATAGCCCGTGTCCACGATGGCGGTGTCGTGGTGGCCGATGAAGAGGATGTTGTTGGCCGACAGCCAGCCGCGTTCTAGGACGGTGATTTCGGGGGGCAGGAGATCGTGGGGCGCTGTGGTGGGCATGGGGCAGGAATTCGGGGGCTTCGGTGGCGGGCATCAACGCCGCGCCGTGGGCTGCTGCCCAGCCTACCGCAGGTAGCCCCTGCCCAAAGCCCTCCAAAACCCGCAGGCCAGCGGCCCCGGCTGTATCAGAACGTCACGCCCGCCACCAGGATTACGTTGGCGTACGGGGTGCACTCGCCCGTGCGCACCATCACGCGGGCCTGTTGGGTCAAGCGCTTGAAGTCGTCGTGCGATACGGTCTGGGGCTGCACCGGGAGATGGCACCAGGCGGGCAGTTGGCCTCCATTTCGCTCCACCGCTTCGGTGGCGATCAGGGTTTTTTCGACCTGCATTTCTTCCAGCACCACCCGCAGCACATCGGCCACGGCCGGGATGCCGGGGGTGAGCGCCAGGTCGATGCGGCGCGGGCCGGGCGGGATGGGCAGGCCCACGTCGCCGATCACCAGCATGTCGCCGTGGCCCAGGGTGGCGATGGCGTGGGAGAGTTCGGCGTGCAACAGGGCGGTGCGTTTC
>NZ_JAMXAX010000269.1 GCF_023913775.1 Acidovorax facilis | reverse complement strand
TGAGCGAGGCCGAGCGCCAAGAGCTGAACCGCTGGGGCGTCAACGAGCAGCGGTATGTGGAGGTGGAGCCGGTGCACCGGTTGATCGAACGGCGGGCGCGGGCGCGGCCGGCGGCGACGGCGCTGGTGTTCGGCGAGGAGGCGCTGAGCTACGCCGAGCTCAACGGGCGGGCCAACCGGCTGGCGCACCGGCTGATCGCCCTGGGGGTGAAGCCGGAGGCGAAGGTGGGCATCGCGGTGGAGCGCTCCATCGAGATGGTGGTGGGGCTGCTGGCGATCCTGAAGGCGGGCGGGGCCTACGTGCCGCTGGATCCCGAGTATCCGGCCGAGCGGCTGGCATACATGATGGCTGACAGCGGCATTGGGCTGCTGCTCACGCAGAGCCATGTCGAAGCGCACCTGCCGACGACTGATGAGGTGCGGGTGCTGGAGTTCGATGCGCTGGACCTCAGCGGCGAGTCCGCACACGACCCGCAGGTTGCTGTTCACGGGGAGAGCCTGGCGTACGTGATCTACACCTCGGGCTCGACCGGCCGGCCCAAGGGGGCGGCCAACCGCCACTGCGCGCTCTACAACCGGCTGGCGTGGATGCAGGACGCCTACCGGCTCGACGAGTCGGACACGGTGCTGCAGAAGACCCCGTTCAGCTTCGACGTGTCGGTGTGGGAGTTCTTCTGGCCGCTGATGGTGGGTGCACGCCTGGCGGTGGCGGGGCCGGGCGATCATCGCGACCCGGGGCGCCTAATCGACCTGATCCGAGGTCATCAGGTCACGACCTTACACTTCGTGCCCTCGATGCTGCAGGCATTCCTCGCGCACGAGGGCATCGAGGCATGCATCAGCGTGAGGCGCATCGTATGCAGCGGCGAGGCGCTGCCGGCCGAAGCGCAGAACGTGGTGTTCGAACGCCTGCCGCAGGCCGCCCTGTACAACCTGTATGGCCCGACCGAGGCGGCCATCGACGTCACGCACTGGACCTGCCGGGACGACGGGCAAAGCCTGGTGCCGATCGGCCAGCCGATCAGCGGCATCAAGACGTACGTCCTCGATGGTAGGCTGAACCTGGCGCCGCAGGGCGTGGCAGGCGAGCTGTACCTGGGCGGTATCGGATTGGCACGCGGCTACCTGGGCCGTGCGGGCCTGAGCGCGGAGCGGTTCGTGGCGGACCCGTTCGACGAGGCGGCCGGCCGGCTGTACCGCACGGGCGACTTGGTGCGGTGGAACGGCGAGGCGCAGCTGGAGTACCTGGGGCGGCTGGACCACCAGGTGAAGATCCGGGGCCTGCGCATCGAGCTGGGAGAGGTGGAGGCGCAGCTGCTGGCGCAGCCGGAGGCGCGCGAAGCGGTAGTGGTGGCCAAGGATGGCCCGGGCGGGGTGCGGCTGGTGGGCTACGTGTCGGCGTCGGCAGGGCAAACCATCGATGCCGCTTCACTGCGTGAGCGGCTGGGCGAGCAATTGCCCGACTATATGGTGCCCAGCGTGATCGTGGTGTTGGAGAGCTTGCCGCTGAACGCGAACGGCAAGGTAGACCGCAAGGCGCTGCCGGCGCCGGAGTTTGCCAACAGGGCGCAGTACGAGCCGCCGCAGGGCGACGTGGAAGAGACGCTGGCGGCAATCTGGGCCGAGGTTCTGCGGGTCGAGCGCGTGGGCCGGCACGACAACTTCTTCGAGCTCGGCGGGCATTCGCTGCTGGCTGTGCA
>NZ_JAMXAX010000268.1 GCF_023913775.1 Acidovorax facilis | reverse complement strand
CCTGGGGGCGCTGGCCGTGGCGGTGGCGGGGGTGTGGGGTGGTGGTCTGGGGGATGTGTTTGCACCCGCCGTGCAGCCCAGCCAGTTTGCCGGCCCGCTGTGGCCCGACTGGACGGGTGTCCCCTGGATGGCGCTGGCGCAACAGCACGGGTCGGACCTGGTGGTGCTGGCGCTGTTGATGGCGCTGGTCAACAGCCTGGAGATACTGGTGTTCAACCAGGAGCTGGAGCTGGACCACGGTCTGCGTGGCAACGCCAATCTGACCCTGCGCCGCGAGAGCCTGTTGGGCGTGTTGTGCGGGCTGGCCGGGATGATTCCTGCATCCACCAGCGCATCGCGCTCGCGCATTGTGCTGGCGCAGGCGGGCCCCTCCCGCGACGCACCGCGCTGGCATGCCGGCATCATGCTGGGCGTGGCAGTGACGGGCGCCTGGTGGCTGCACTGGGTGCCGATGGCCTGCTTGGCGGGTGGGCTGGTGCTGGCCGGGCTCATGCAGGTGCCGGGTCTCATGTGGTCGCTGCGCTACGCGCAGCGCTCGCGGGTGACCTGGGCGCAAAGCTGGCTGGTGGCGCTGGTGTTTGCCGTGATGGGCGGCGTGGGCGCGCTGGTTGCGGGCCTGGTGGTGGCCACTTTTGTGTTGCTGCACGACTCCGCCGCCAAGGTGCTGCGCCATGTGCGGCTCGATGGCGAACTGCGCTCGCGCCGGCTGCGGCGCGCGGGGTCGGACACCTGGCTCTCGCCGCGCATGAACCAGGTGGCTGTGTTTGAACTGCAGGGCGTGATGTCGTTCGGCGTGGCGGCCCACTTGGCCGAGCAGGTGCGTTTGCTGCTGCAGCCGCGCCACCGCTGGGTGATTCTGGATGCGGGCCGCGTGCCCGCCTGGGACAGCACGGCATTGGCGCAGCTGCGCGCGCTGGTGCGCGACCTGGGCCAGCAGGGCATTGCCGCTGCCGTGGCCGCGCTCGATCCTGTGGCCGCTGAGCATGCAGGCGACCAGGTACGCGCCTTTTCCGACCTGGACCGCGCCTTGGAATGGGCCGAGGCCGGCATCCTCTCGCAACGCCCCATTGAGCAACGCCCCGCGCGTCCCGAAAGGGATCTGCTGGGCGAGATCGGCGAGGGCGTGCCCCGGGCGGCGGCCAATGCCCTGATGGCCGTGCTGGAGCCTCTGGCCGTGCCGCCCCACGGGGTGGTGTTCAGCGCGGGAGACACCGACCACGACCTGCTGGTGGTGAAGTCGGGCCACATCACGCTGGTGACCCAGTGGCCGCCCGACAAGGGGCTGCGCTTGGCCACGGTCGGGCCGGGCATGGCGTTTGGCGAGATGGCGTTCCTCAACGGCGCTGCGCGCAGCGCTTGTGCGGGGTCTGAGCGGGGGCCTGCGCACCTGGTGCGCCTGTCGCGGGCGCACTTTGATGCCTGGGCCCGGCAATACCCCGAGGCAGCGCTCACCGTGATGAATAACCTCGCCCAGATCGGGGCGAGGCGTCTGGCGGTGACCACACACCAATTGCGGGCGGTGTTGGAGTAATTTTGAATAGAAAGTGCCACTAGCGCTTGACGGATAAGCGCTGATAGCTATTAAAGATGTAGCTTATTGCTGTGACTTGCTCAAGGCGGTTTCAAGTCCAAGTGCAACAATCAAGTTAATGGACTGAATCGGGCTGTTGGGCCAAGCGAGCCAAATGCTCGGCATACACCTCAATAGGCTTGCTCCAGCCCAAAGTCATCCTGGGGCGTCC
>NZ_JAMXAX010000267.1 GCF_023913775.1 Acidovorax facilis | reverse complement strand
CAGCCCCGGCATGCGGGGCCAGCGCCAGCGCAACGCCCAGGCCAGCCCCACCACGGCGAGCGCCGCCAGCAGGTGCCAGCCGGTGCGGGCGTTCCACAGGGCGTCGCCCCCCGCGCCAAAGCCGTTGCGCACCTGGCCCACCACCATCGACAGCCCCACCCCGGCCGCAAAACCATGCGTCACCGAAACGGGCAGAAACCGCGCCACCGAGGCCAGCCGCAGCACCCCCAGCAGCCACTGAAAAACAAACGCCAGCGCCACCGTGGCCCCGCTCACGGCCAGCACCTGGCGCGCACTCAGGCCCAGCGCAGGGGCTGCGCCATGGGCGGTGGCCAGCACGGCCGCAAACAGCAGCGCCACCACCGTGGTGGGCGCGTAGACCACCCCGGCGCGTGGCACCACCAGCGTGAGCAGTAGGCCCGGCAGGGCCGCCGACCACAGCGCCAGCGCTGCGAGGGAATGGTCGGCCGCCAGCGGCGCAAAAGCCAGCAGGCCCAGGCC
Organism: Acidovorax facilis; assembly: GCF_023913775.1. GTDB lineage: Bacteria > Pseudomonadota > Gammaproteobacteria > Burkholderiales > Burkholderiaceae_C > Acidovorax > Acidovorax facilis. The sequence goes on along the minus strand of NZ_JAMXAX010000267.1, from coordinate 1,261 downwards.
GACGGCATGCGGCACCGTGACCGCCGCCGCCGACCACGCGGCGGCGATGCCCGGCGACCGGAGAGGCTGCAGGGACTCAGCAGGGGACATCTCGGTTCTCCATAGCGCCGCAGGTCACCCACACCCCACAAAACCGGCGCGGCCCATGCCCGGGCAGCCGCGCAAGGGCCGCCCCGCCGCGCTGGCTGCGTCCCCCTGCCCGCAACGCGCAGTGTTGCGAGAGCGGGGGGAAGCCGCGAAGCGGCTCAGGGGGGTGTTTCAAAGACTCCGCGCCGCGAAGGTATCGCAGGCTTTGACGCTGCCATTCTGCAGCCCGTTGTGAAACCAGCGCTGCCGCTGAGCACTGGTGCCGTGGGTGAAGCTTTCGGGCACCACCGCCCCGCCGCTCGAGCGCTGCAGGGCGTCGTCGCCGATCTTGGCCGCTGCGTTCATGGCCTCTTCCACATCGCCCTGCTCCAGAATCTGGCGCGCATTCTGCGCATGGTGTGCCCACACCCCGGCAAAACAATCGGCCTGCAGCTCCAGCCGCACCGAGAGCGCGTTGTACTCTGCCTTGCTCACGCGGCCACGCATCTGGTCCACCTTGCCGCTGATGCCCAGCTGGTTCTGCACATGGTGGCCCACCTCGTGGGCAATCACATAAGCCTGGGCAAAATCGCCCGGCGCGCCCAGACGGTTCTTGAGGGTTTCATAAAAGCCCAGGTCGATGTAGACCTTCTGGTCCGCCGGGCAGTAGAACGGGCCCATCGCCGCCTGCCCGGTGCCGCAAGCCGTGGCCGTAGCGCCCCGAAACAGCACCAGACGTGGCTCCTGGTAGGTGCCGCCACCCTGGCGGAACACGGCCTGCCACACGTCTTCGGTATCGGCCAGAACGGTCGATACAAAACGGGCCATGGTGTCGTCGGCCGGGGGGCGCTGGGCAGGCCCCTGCGACTGCACCTGCGCAGGTGGCCCGCCGCCACTGAGGAGCCCCAGGATCGTCAGCGGATTGATGCCCAGCACCCACCCGCCCACCAGTGCGATGACGATGGTGCCGATGCCAATGCTGCGCCCTCCGAAAATCGGCGAGCCGCCGCCCCCACCGCGCCGGTCTTCCACATTGTCCGACTCGCGATTGCCTTCCCATTTCATGCCGTATCTCCAGCGCCCTCACCGTGCGGAGGGCATGGCGCATATTACGCGCGGTGCAGGAACCGGAGGGGCCGATTACGATGGCCTGCCTGTCGGCGCCCGCTGGCACGATTCCCCCCTTCCACGCCCC
>NZ_JAMXAX010000266.1 GCF_023913775.1 Acidovorax facilis | reverse complement strand
GGCCGGTGAGCTAACCGGGCTGAATTGCTGGGCTGGCGTGGTGTGTACTGATTTTAATCACAGTGCCTATAGAGGGCTGAGTGGCAGGCTGCAGAAAATACGCCCCACCGAGCCAGCCCAGCAATTCAGCCCGGTTAGCTCACCGGCCTCTCCCACGTCGCTTGACACCGACCCATGCTCGGCACCGACGTCTTTTTCGAGAGCCTTCTCTGTGATCGCAAGCGCGAAGAGACGCAGGCACGACACTCATAAATCAGCGATGCAGGGCTGCACCACAAAGGCAAAGCTGCCAGCTACCTGCGCATCGGATACGGGTGGACAGCCGGGATCAGCGCCTGTTTGCTCTGTACTTGCCGGATGCTGAGTTGCGTCTGAATGCCCGGGTGTAGATCTCCGGTGCCTGAGTGGCAGATGTTGTTTGAATCTTTGGAACAACCAGGATAGGGTCAGCGCTGCACGCCGTACCATAGCTCACGCCGGTCAGAGGGTGTTTCTGGCGTCAGCAATGGATTGCGCAATTCGATAACCGTGCGCTCATTCAGCCTAGCCTTGCGCACACGCTCGCCCCAATGCTCATCGAAGAGCTTGTCGAACGATCCGTCTGCGATTGCCTTCTCCATGCCCTCGGTGATGTCGGCGGCGAGTTTGGTGTTGCGTTTGTTGACGAAGAAGTAACTGTCGTAGAAATAGTGCAAGGCGAGATGTGGTTCTATTTCGAGCGTGTTGGCGTGGGCTGCTTGCTCATCCCGTATTTCCATCACGCTGCGGGGAAAATAATCGAAGCGCTGGGTCTCCAGCATCTTGAACAGGCCTTCGTAGTTGGAGCCCTTGATTACCTCAAGGCCGTTGCCCATCAATATCTGTGTGTCTGGCCAATCTTGGCCCTGGGCGATGCGCACGCCCATCAGGTCGGCCAGTATCTTGACTTGCTCAACACGGGGGGTGTCACCCTTGCGAACCAAGCCTAGCCGCCAACCCAGCAAGCCTTTGTGGAGCGGAATGCGTATCGGTAGCAGCCTCGCTTCTCGGTCGGAGGAAGATGGAAGCGGGGCTACGTCGATTATTCGTCCGGCCTCTAATTCAACGATCTGGCGGTTTTGGCTCATCGAAACAGTGGGATATGTCACCCGGTATTCAGTGCGGGCTTTGGACAGTGCCAGTTTCAATAGTTCTCGCGGATAGTTCATGCGCTGGTCGGCAGCGCTCTCAGCGATGGGGAAGCGCACGATCTCCACGCCCGAGGCGCTGCCATGGGCCAAAAGCAAAAGAGCCGCAAACGAGCTGAGCCAACGGAGTAGCAAGCTTCTCCATGAGGAACTGGCGGCATCGTGTTGCTCGAACGCAAGGGGCATCAGGCGCGTGCCGTTGATCACAGCACCTCCTTTTTGCACGGCCACGGTGGTCACGGCTTTTCTCTCAAACCGCTGGCGGTGGCCATAGCCGGGTAAAGCATGCGGTCCGGTATGGTTGTGCATGGTGTCTCCCGCCAATGTGGGCATTGATTGTGTCTGCCCGCCCAACCCCAAGTCAAGACGGCCTTGCCTCCGTATTGACCCTGGCCTCTGCCACGCTCTATCGTCGAGGCATGGATCTGGCGGTTCATTGCCTGACCGGGCCGTTGCGAGGCGTTCAACGTTTGACTAGGGAAGCTCTTCACGAATCGGTTCTGGCTATGTCACAGCGATTGTCGTGGTCAAGTTTTTTCAGACATTCCGATAGGGGAAGTTCGTTCAAGCTGAGTGAGCTGCCAACGCCTGCTGCATCTCGTAGCTATTGGGTGACTGGTATCCCAGCGTGGAGTGCAGCCTGAT
>NZ_JAMXAX010000265.1 GCF_023913775.1 Acidovorax facilis | reverse complement strand
GCAGCGGGCGTTGGCACAGCCGGGGCCGCTGCCACCACCACAGCCGGGGCCTGGGGCCGCAGGGCCCACCAGGTGCCGCCGGCCGCCAGCGCAGCGGCTCCGACCACGCCCGCTGCGACAAACCACAGGTTGATCGGCCCGGCCTGACCCGGCATGGAGGAAGCGCCAGAAGTGGGCGCAGCCTGCGTGTGCAGGCCCGGCACGGCGCCCCGGCCGCGTTCGGCATCGGCACGCCGCAGGGCATCAAGGATGTAGGACATGGTTAAGGCGTGTTCCGCAGACGTGGCTCGTTCACGCCGGTGGCGCGGTTGAGCAGCATGAGGGTCAGGGGGCCGGCGCGGCCGTCGGGCGTCACGCCCTGGGCCAGCTGGAACCGGTGGATGCGCGACTGGCGCTGAGCGGGTGTCACCGGCTTGCTGCCGGGGCCCGAGCCACCGGCGGCCTTGCTCGCCAGCCGTTGGTCCAGCCATGCCGCGCCCGCCGGTGAATCGGTGATCTCGCCCCGGTCGGGCATGCCCACCGGGGCGCGCCACAGCGTGGCAATCTCGCCGCGCCAGACCTGGGCCAGCTCGGCCACGGGCACGCGCAAGCTGCGGCCGCCGCCTTCGAGCGTGGCGTTGTCGCCATCCAGTCCACGCAGCAAGACCGAGACAGGGGCCTCGGCCTCTTCCGACGGGTACAGCGCAAGCAGGACGGGCCGGTCGATCTGGCGCACCAGGTTCAGGCCCGCACGGCGGTTGCGGTAGCAGCGCAAGCCCTCGCGCGGCAGGGTAGTGCAGGCATCGGCGCCCGCAGGCAAAGCCGCCCCCCCAGGCCGAGGCCAGCGCCTGCCAGGCCGGCGCATCGGTGGCAGGCTGGGCCTGCATAAATTGGTCCAGCGCAGAAGACGGTGCCGCCGATGACGCCGGTACAGCGGGCGCGGCAGCTACCGGGGCGGAGGCAGCCGCAGCGGATGCGGGCAGCACTGCCGCAGGCGCCGCAGCCGCCGGGGGTTTCGCGCCCAAGCTGGACCCCGCACCCTGCGCCACGGCGGCACCAGGGCCTGTGGTGGCCACCTGCGGGCCGCCACGGTGCGCAGGCCACACCCCCATGCCCCAGCCCGCAGCCGCCACCGCTGCAGCACCCGCCACGGCACCCAGGCCCGCCAGAGCCCAGCGTGGCAATCCCGCCTGCCGGGCGCTGCGCGCTGCAGCGGCCGAGGCCGGCGCATCGAAGACCTCGCGCGCGGCGCGGTTGACGATGGCCCGGTTCACCTGCCGCGCGCCAGCCGCATAGGCACCGAGCAGCGCCCGGTCGCACAGCAGGTTGATGCGCCGGGGCACGCCGTGCGAGAGCGCATGCACACGCCGCAGGGCACCCCGGTCAAACGGCAGCGGCCCGGTGAGCCCGGCCACGGCCAGGCGGTGTGCGATGTACTGCTGTGTCTCCTGCGGGCTCAGTGCGCCCAGGTGAAAACGCGCAATCACGCGCTGGGCCAATTGCTCCATCGACGGCTTGGCCACCATGGCGCGCAGTTCGGGCTGGCCGATGAGGATGATCTGCAGCAGCTTGCGCTCGCTGGTCTCCAGGTTGGTCAACAGCCGCAGCTGCTCCAGCACGTCGGCCGAGAGGTTCTGTGCCTCGTCGATGATGAGCACGGTGTTGCGCCCGGCGGCGTGTGCCGCCAGCAGCGAGGCGTTGAGCGGGTCGATGTAATCCTTGACCGTTTCCACACCACCCGGCACGGTGGGCTTGTGCGGCACCCCGAACTCGTCGCAGATGGAACGCAGCAGCTCACGCACCGTGAGCTTGGGATTGAAGATGTAGGCCACGTTGCAGTGCGACGGGATCTGCTCCAGAAAGCAGCGGCACACGGTGGTCT
>NZ_JAMXAX010000264.1 GCF_023913775.1 Acidovorax facilis | reverse complement strand
AAGCCCGCCGCCACGCCACGCAAGAGGAAGTCCGCATGACCACCGCCCCCACCGTGCGCGAAACGCAGGTGCCCGCAGGCACCGCCATCCATGCCAGCTTGCCCGGCGCCCATTTTTTTGATGCCTACGAGGTGGCTGACGGCCAGCCATCCCACACCGCCCTGCAGGCCTGGCTGGACGTGGTGGCCCGCACGCCGCGCTGGACACAAATGCTCATGACCGTGCGCAACAAGCTGGTGCGGCTGGTGGGCCTGAAGGACCTGGGGCAACTGCACGATGGGTACCCGCCCGCCAGCGGCAAATCGCTGCGCGAGGCCAGCAGCTACCGTGTGGGCGACCGCGTGGGCATCTTCCGCATCCGCCACCTGAGCGACACCGAAGTCGTGATGGGCCAGGACGACAGGCACCTCGACGTGCAGGTTGCACTGACCAAGCACAGCGGACGGACCGAGACCTCTGGGCCGCCGACCATGGTGCTCAGCACCGTGGTGCACATCCACAACACGCTCGGGCATGCCTACATGGCGGTGGTGACCCCCTTTCACCGCCGCATTGCACGGGCCATGGTGCAACGCCTGGCAGACCATGGCACGCACTGAACCGCCGCGCACCGGCCGCCTTGCGCGCGGCACCATCACGGGCATCGCTGCCGCGCGCATCGGGATGGCCCAGCTGGGGCACCGCGTGCGCACGCCATCTGCCCAAGCGCAGGCCGACCACGAAGCCGCCCTCGGCCGCATCCTCTTTGGCGCGCTGGGCCAGTTGCGGGGCTCGGCGCTCAAGGTGTCGCAGTTGCTCAGCATGCACCCCGGCCTGCTGCCCGACGGTGTGCGGCAAGAGCTGGCGCGCGCCCACCACCAGGCCCCGCCACTCAACCGCGCGCTGGTGGGCCGCGTGTTCCGCCAAGCTTTCGGGCAGGAGCCCGAGGCACTGTTTGAACACTTCGAGCCCACCGCCTTCGCCGCCGCCAGCCTGGGCCAGGTGCACCGCGCGCAGCTGGCAGGCCACGGCACGGTGGCCGTGAAGGTGCAGTACCCCGGCATCGCCACCACCATCACCAGCGACATGCAGCTCATGCGCGCCGCGCTGCGCGCCCTGGCCCATACCGACATGCCGCTGCCCGCCAACACGGTGGTGGACAGCGTGATGACCGAGATCGAGGCCACGCTGCTGCGCGAGGTGGATTACCTGCAGGAGGCCGATCAACTGCAGTGGTTTGCACAGCACGCGGCGCTGCCGGGCGTGGTGCTGGCCCAGCCCATCCTGTCGCACACCCGGGCCCAGGTGCTCACACAGCAGTTTCTGCCGGGCCAGCATCTGCAGGACTGGCTGGCCTCGCAGCCCACGCAGGCGCAGCGCGACCGGGCCGGACAGCACCTGTGGGACTGGTTCATGCACTGCCTCTTTGTGTTGGGCCGAGTGCACGCCGATCCGCACCCGGGCAATTTTCTGTTCGCACCCGATGGCACCGTGGGCGTGCTGGACTTTGGCTGCACGCGCAGCCTCTCCGGCGGATTTCGGGCGCAAGTGACACAGGCGTGGTCCGCACTGCTGCGCCCTCCCACCGACCCACGGCGAGACGCGCTGGTGCTGCAGGCCTACCAGGCACTCGGACTCGTCAACGCCCGCCTCACCGTGCCGGCCTACACCGCCGAACTCGCGCCCGCACTGGCTGACATGCAGGCCTGGCAGATGGAGCCCTTCACGCAACCAGTTTTCGATTTTGGCGTCAAGACGCCGCCACCCATCACCGCCGGACGGCACCAGCGCATGCTGGGCGAGCACCTGGTGCAGGTGCCCGGCGAGATGCCCGCGTTTGAGCGCATGTGGATGGGCCTCATGCACCTGCTTACGGGGCTGGGCGCGCGCGTCCACACGCATTGCCCCGCCCTTCTTCCTTCATAGGACCCC
>NZ_JAMXAX010000263.1 GCF_023913775.1 Acidovorax facilis | reverse complement strand
ACGCGTTGCTCAAGAGGCTGGACAAAGCCATCGGTAAGTTCTACGACGGCGGGGACGCGGTTGACGAGATCAACGGCTGCTGAAGGGAGCCGACATCGCCGTCAAGGTGGCATGGCTGGCCGCTTACCTTTCAGCGGCTGCTTTCCATCTATGTCGAAGATGAACCTCAAGGGCAGATGCCCGACCAACTCAGTGCCGAAGAGCTTGCCTGGACTCTTCACGCTGTATTCGAGATAAGCGGTGCCGGCTTCCGTCCGTCGATTCCACTTGCCACCGGGGTGGGCTAGTTCGAGGTCTTCATGGGAGACGTCCCAGGAGACTCCGAGCAGTCCCTGTTCAAGTTTTGGGTCAGACATCGAGTTGTTCATCTAAGGGCTGCTTCTGGCCGATAGTACGCGTTCGACGGCCAAGTCGAGATGACTGCAACCGCTGCACAGCTGACATAGCGACTCGTAATTGCTACTGTATTTATAGCTGCTAGCGCTTTACCAATAAGCGCCAAGACCCATTTTGATTAATATTCTGTGTGAGCCAAATCCGTTCCCGCTAGCATCAGCTAGCGCAAGGTCTGCCAGCGCACCACTCAGCCGCGGGTGCACAAAACGGTATCCCTGACCCAGCGCTGTACTCGGCACCGCGTTCTGCCCGTCCAGCAGCAGAGTAGACAGTGCTCCCAGCAGGGCCCGCAACGGCAATCCCGGCATGCGCAGTCAAGCCCGTCGGCCAAACGACGCAGCCAAGGTCCGCGCAAATATGGCTTGCGTCGCCGCTTCAGGCGCCACAGCATTGAGGGGGCCTTGCAGATGTTTGTGCGCCATCGCAAACCGCACCAGCCCCACAGCATCGGCCAGATGAACCCAATGCGCAGGCTGGCGCCCATGCCCCAGCACGGCGCCCAGGCGGGCGCTCAGAGCCTGCATCGGATACGCACCACCACCGCGCCCCAGCACTATGCCAAACCGCATTCGCACCACCCGCACGCCCAGGGCTTCGGCGCGCCGAGCCTCATGTTCGATGGCAGCGCACAGGTCAGACTGAAACTCGCCCGGGCGGGGTGGGGCGGTTTCGTCCAGCGGCTCCATTGACGCATTGGGCGATGCGCCGTAGAAGGGGTGATCTCACTTTCGGTGCAAAACACCCGGTTAGGAGCCAAGGGTAATCCCTAGGATTTTGTCAGCTGAGCCCATGTCTTCTCCCCTTCTCGCTGTATTTCAAGGAAGGCCATGCAGATGAGCTACAGGTTATGAACCGACAGCGTGCGCCTAGCCCTGAGCGGCTACCATTGGGCAGACCGCGTCAAACGAGATCACCTATGCAGATTTTTGCTTCCGGCGAAGGCCGTAAATTGAATGCTCCGGATGAGTTCTTGCCTCAGGGATCTGTAGGCAAGGTGGTGGGGCTCATTGATCTGGGGAAGAACAATGGATCCAGTCATTTCGGTTGGTCTGGGGTCAAAACGGTCATTGACTTCGAGGGCGACGCTTACGTTTTGGATTTCCCAGAGCACACCCGCTTGGTAACCGACGATGGGCTCGAACTCACGCAGACAGATGCAGGGGAAGTTGGAGGCTGGTGGCCCGATTCGGGCGATATTCAGCGCTATGGACTGCGCTGGATCGAATTGACGTACTGAGCCATCCTTCGCCTTGCCAAGCGCAGCTCCAGTAGAGCCGAGCGAGGGGGCAGAAAGGTGGCCCCCACTTTTCCGACGAGAGGTATTTTCACTATCAGTGAACCCCAGCTTTGTTATCTGAGGGCCTGTCGTCTACCTTCCTGGCTGCCTTTTCAATGAAGGCTTTTAAGGCAACGCTGATTAAGGTCCACCATTGAGAGGGGTCAAACGTTATCCGCAGATGAAGCAGCAGACCTTGGCAATGGCCGCAGATCAAGACAACGGATTCGAGCATTCGCGCAAACCCACCCGA
>NZ_JAMXAX010000262.1 GCF_023913775.1 Acidovorax facilis | reverse complement strand
CGTCCCCCTTCCCCGACCCCGCCGCCGTTGCCCGCTACGCAGAAGGCCCCCGCCGCAACGTGCCTGGCTACGACAGCTTGCTGCGCATGTCGCGCATCCTGCTGGCCGAGCGCGTGCCCGACCACGGCCGCGTGCTGGTGGTGGGCGCAGGCGGCGGGCTGGAGCTCGAAGACATGGCGTTGGCGCACCCTGGCTGGCAGCTCGACGGCGTGGACCCCAGCCAGCCCATGCTGGACCTGGCCGCGCAGCGGCTGCAGAGCGCGGGCGTATCCGGTGACCGCGTGGCGCTGCACCACGGCTATGTGCAGAGCGCACCCGTAGGGCCGTTTGATGGCGCGACGTGCCTGCTGACTTTTCACTTTGTGCCGCGCGAGGAGCGTGCGGCCATGGTGGCGGAGATCCAGCGGCGGCTCAAGCCCGGGGCACCGCTGGTGGTGGCGCATCTGAGCGTGGCGGATGGCGCAGGCCCAGGCGGTGAGGGCGGGGCAGGGGAGCGCGACCTATGGCTGTCACGCTATGCAGCGTTTCAGGTGGCGTCCGGTGTGCCGCCGGAGCACGCGGCCAAGGCGCGGGACAAGATTGCTGCAGAGCTGGCGATGCTGACGCCGCAGGAAGACGAGGCGATTCTGCGCGAGGCCGGTTTCACCGATGTGCAGATGTTTTACATGGGGTTTGCGTTTAGGGGGTGGATAGGGTTGTCGGACCTGGAGTATCAATAGCGAAAATCGGGCTCGGTGAGTGCCGTTTTTGCCGACGATTTCAAGTCCGACAGCCTCCACGTTTGCTGGCAATGGCAGTTGCCTTGCTAAAGTTCCGGTCTGCCTAGGCGCGAGCGCATTGCCTATGACCCACTATAGAAAAGGAACCATAGTCATTGAAATCTACATCTCGAACTGAGGTGTGCACACCCAAGTTCAAGTGTCGGTTGATCGTCACGTCAATATCTAGGTCATTTCCATCCTGGGCTGAAATTCGTCTTTGGACGAACGGACACAGTAGCGCATTGCGCTTCACCTCCAATAAGCGACCCGGTTTCAATCGTTAACTGCGAGCCACACGGGCAACCATCCCCCAACATTTGAGAGCTATGCAAGGAAAAATCAAAACATTTACCAGGGAAAAGGGCTTTGGCTTCATCAAGGGGGACGACGACAAGGACTATTTTTTTCACATCAATTCGTTTGTTCACTCGAGTCCCGAGGCATTGGGTGATGGGAGCGTTGTTTCCTTCGATCCAGTGCCCACCCCGAAGGGTTATCGTGCCGAACGCTGCAAGGTAGTTGAGCTGGTATCCATGGGTTATGAGGGACCAGGTTACCTTGAGATTCTGATTTCTAAGACTGACACCATCAGAGGGTGGGAGCTGATTGAAGTCAGCGATTGGTTCATCTGCTCAATGACGACCAAGGACAAGCTCGCCGCAGAAGATCACATCAAGTTTCGGGCTGCATCGGTTGGTGGCAATGCTCTCATTGATTTTCGCTGCGAGCGCGAGACCGAGAGCGAGGGGAACTATAAGTACTCGGTCTTCACTTGTTACGGACGCCCAGCGTTCGCAGCAAGAAGGCGTGTAGGCGGTACTCTGGATGTGACTAACAGGCTCACCATCAATATGCTGGCGCAGCGGCTGAAGCAGCAGCTCACCGATGAGCGCACTAAGAATCTTCGCCAAGTCAAAAGGGTGTGGACAGTGCTGTCGATCAGCATGATCGCGTTGATATTCGTGCTTGGCTATTTGGGATATCTGGGATTTGCTGCCGCGATCTGTGTGGCCCTGCTTATCTACGGAGCTTCTTTTGCGCGGAATCGCCGCGATACCAGCGGATGGCTGGCTAAGTGTCGCATCCCGTACGATCATATGGTCGCTTGTGAAACAGGTGCGGGTGGGTCTGGTACCACTCTTTCATCGCCTGCATCGGCGTACTGCTCTTGAGCGCTGACTGCGGTAACTGGTGGT
>NZ_JAMXAX010000261.1 GCF_023913775.1 Acidovorax facilis | reverse complement strand
GCAACGCTGAGCCAGCGCGCAAACAACGCGATCGTCGCCACGCAAACTGCATCCACCTTCTTCATCATGCCCGCGATATTCGCGGGACATGTGGCTCAACTCAAGATGCCTCGGCTGGACGCTTACCTTGCTCCGCCAGAAAATCTGGACCGATCCTTGCCGTCAGGCCTTCATGCCGGATTGCGGCTTCGATTGCGGCCTGAACGCCGGCATCCCTTTGAGCTAGCCTTTGGATGTCCTCGTGCGGACTTAACAGCGCCTTTATTTGCTCCACGTGCTTGAGTTCCATTGCGGCGATCGAGGCGCCAATCGAGTTATCCGCTAGAAATCGCTGAGCCTGCGCGACGACGCTGTTCTCATCCAGTAGCGCTTTGGCCTGTGCAGCCGTGGAAGAAAACTCGTGATGTTGTGCAGCACCTCGCCCACTTGGTGGGTGATCTCGGTGGTCCGCAGTCCCAGTAGAACATCGCGGCTCAGTTTCGGTGTCTTGGGCTCGGTCAATTTGTGCTCCTGGAGAATCTCTGGAATGGCTGAAGTGTTTGATGTACCCGGGTGGCAGGTAGGGCTAGCGCGTTCTGCCATGCGCCTTTGAAGCGGCGTGCCTGCATGGAGCTTTCGTGCCGCGTTGCCAGGTGCTCTAGCGTCTGTCGTGAGGCCTTGTCGTCAATCCTTGTGCTTAGGTGCCTGTTTATCTGTCGGTACGAAGATGGGCAGATCGCAGTGCCAGGGGCCGACGCCCTCAACGTCGAGATGTAGACGGAACGAAATCCAGTCTCCGTGTTGTCCAGACGGAAGCTGCTCAATGCTTCGGACGCGCAATACGCTGCGCAGCGCTGTGTATGGATGTTCCGCAGTGATGTCGTCCATAGGCACGCATGCCATACGGATCACTTCGAGCTTCACTAAATGGGGCAGCCAGGGTGAGTCTCGAAAGAGATCGAAATACTCCTTGATCCTAGAGCCGAATGTGGGGTGACGGGGAACTTCGCCACGTAGTACGGATAGGCACATCTTGATCCTCTGCGGAAGCGAGGCGACCCCAGAGACTGTGGCGAGATCGCCATGTTCCAGGAAGATGTCGTTGGCCTCATTTGCTGCGATATCGGTCGGGAGTTCATGCGCGTTGATGCGCGGTGCGCTGGGACGCAGCTTGAGAGAAAGCAGATCGCCTTCATCACCTTTCCGCCAGGCAGGGGCGGCAGCGAGTTGCCGGCCATCACCCAAGGCGTTTACAAGTACAAAGCGATCCGCCGATGCGATGTGGTCAAAGCGCTCGCAAAATGCGATCAGCGTCCCAAGATCGCCGACGAGGAAGTGATCAACGCGTATATCCCATGACGCACTTTCTGCTCTCACGAGTTCACCGACGAACACAATGTCAGGTCCGAGTGCGACAAAATTCGAGTGGCTCGTCGACTTGGTCATTCCATCCATCTCCCCTCGCACTCGGGCTTCGTGGTCAGTCCTCATTTGGTTGAGGACGGCTGGCGTGAAGCGGGATTGATCCGAATCGATCAATCTGCTGTGCGTTTGACACAACCAGACGCCATTGGTGATGGCTGAACGTGCCTCAGGGGACATACCTGGCACATAACGAGGGCCGCCAGGCGCTGCGGCATGGATATGTGCTGCGACACCGATGCTGACGTGCGCGCGAGGTGATTCGTCGCTTGGCCCCGAGGTCGGTAAGCCACACCTTGGAAAGGAGCATCTGTAGTTGGCACGTAAGGCCAGTGCCCTTTGCGTTTCGCTATTGAACTCGTCGCGGTTGCGTTTTGCCATGCATCATCTTTCCATTTTCACCAGATCGGTTGCGTGCATGACTCACAGAGCTTCTCAAAGGAGATTGTCATTGAGAGCTGTGTGTTCATCGGATCCACGACCGAAAATTATTGATCCGGCGGGAATTATTCATGAGGCCGCATAGGCGACATGCTTGTCGCCAAAGTACTTCCGGACCCGCTCTGGCGTGTTCTCCAACATCGTCATGTGTTCTGTCGCCGCCGCGCGCAGCT
>NZ_JAMXAX010000260.1 GCF_023913775.1 Acidovorax facilis | reverse complement strand
CCCCAACTTCCACCGTGGCCTGGCCCGATGCGGCCCGCCAGACAGCCTTCGAGGCCTGGCTGGCGCCCCTGGTGGGCCCGCACCAGCTACTGCCCGCCACGCTGCGCCCCGCCTCGGCGGACGCGAGCTTTCGGCGCTACCTGCGCATCGACAGCGCCATGGGCTGCAGCCGCATCGTGATGGATGCGCCGCCGGACAAGGAAAACTGCAAGCCCTTCGTGCAGGTGCAGGGCCTGATGGCCGCCGCCGGTTTGAACGTGCCCGAGATCCTTGCGTACGATGAACCGACCGGCTTCATGCTGCTGTCCGACCTGGGCCACCAGACGCTGATCGAGCGGCTGAACCCCGAAAAGCCGCAGGACGCCTACGCCTGGTACCAGCAGGCCACCGATGTGCTGCTGGACTGGCAAAAAGCCTCCCAGCCCGGCGTGCTGCCGGCCTATGACGAGGCGCTGCTGCGCCGCGAACTGGCGCTGTTCCCCGACTGGTACCTGGCCAGGCACCGCAGCGTCACGCTGGACGACAAGCAGCAGGCCACGCTGGCCAGCGCCTTTGATGCCATCGTGGCCCACAACCTGGCCGCCCCCCAGGTCTATGTGCACCGCGATTTCATGACCCGGAACCTGATGGCCCCCACCGAACAGGGCGCGCCCCTGGGGGTGCTGGACTTCCAGGACGCCGTCTACGGCCCTATCACCTACGACATTGCCAGCCTGCTGCGCGATGCGTTCATCAGCTGGGAAGAGGAATTTGTCATCGACATTACGGTGCGTTACTGGGAGAAGGCGCGCAAGGCCGGACTGCTGGGGGCCCGCAGCGCCAGCGGCTGGGGCGATGACTTCGGCGAGTTCTACCGTGCCGTGGAATGGATGGGCCTGCAGCGCCACCTCAAGGTCGCCGGCATCTTTGCGCGCCTGACCCTGCGCGACGGCAAGCCCAAGTACCTGGCCGATGCGCCGCGTTTCATGGCCTACATCCGCGCCACGGCCAACCGCTACCGGCAGCTGGGGCCGCTGCTCAAGATGCTCGACCAGATCGAAGGTACCGAGCCGGTGGTGGGCTTTGCCTACGGCCGGATGTAGCGGCGCGACTGGGCGCACGCAGTAAAGCAGAATAAAATTAGGCTCTAGCGCTTATCTATCAAGCGCAAGCAGCTATAAATAAAGTAGCAAATGCCCCGTTTCCATTGCCCGACCCTTCTGGCCACCGGCGCCGAGTTGGATTTGCCCCCCGGCGCTGCGCGCCACGTGCAGGTGCTGCGCCTGCAGCCGGGCGACACCATCACGCTGTTCCACGGCGGGCAAGCCGAGGGCGACCCGGGCGGCGAATTCGACGCCACCGTACTGAAGATGGGCCGCAGCGATGTGCGCGTGGTGGTGGGCGCCCACCATGCCACCGAACGTGAAGCCCCGCGCGCCGTGCACCTGCTGGCCGGTATCACCGCCAACGAACGCATGGACTGGCTGGTGGAGAAAGCCACCGAGCTGGGCGTGGCGAGCATCACGCCCCTGGTGGCCGAGCGCAGCGTGCTCAAGCTCAAAGGCGAGCGGGCCGAGAAAAAAATCGCCCACTGGCAGGCCGTGGCCGTGGCCGCCTGCGAGCAGTGCGGCCGCAACCGCGTGCCCGTGGTGCACAACGCCGTGGACCTGGCCGGCTGGGTGCGCGCCCAGGCCCAGGCCACCACAGTGCAGCGCCTGCTGCTGTCGCTGCGCGCGGGCACGGCGCCGCTGCACACGGCGGCGGGCCCGGCCGGGCCCGTGGTGTTTCTCTCCGGCCCCGAAGGCGGGCTTTCCAGCACCGAGGAAGACCTGGCACTGCAACACAGCTTTGCCCCGGTCACGCTGGGCCCCCGTGTGCTGCGCGCCGAGACCGCACCGCTGGCCGCCTTGGCGGCACTCACCCTTCTTTAGTGGGGTCAGAGACCTTCGGCGAAACCCAGGCCGCGCCTGGGCAGGGCTGTACGCCGGGCGATGACCCTCCTAGAATGAAAAGCGCACGGCCAGGCCCCGTTGCACGCCGCAGCGCAG
>NZ_JAMXAX010000025.1 GCF_023913775.1 Acidovorax facilis | reverse complement strand
CCCGCGTGCTCGCCACCCTGATGGAGAAGGCCCGTACCGTGCCCGACAGCTACCCCATGTCGCTCAACGGCCTGGTCACCGGTTGCAACCAGAAAACCAGCCGCGACCCGGTGATGAACCTGAGTGACGCCGAGGCGCAGGAAGCCCTGGATTCGCTCAAGCTGCTGACGCTGGCGTTTGAGAGCAGCGGCAACCGCACCACACGCTGGGAACACAACTTTCAGCGCGGCGTGGGCGTGCCCGAGCAGTCGGCCGTGCTGCTGGGCCTGCTGATGCTGCGCGGCCCACAGACGGCGGGTGAACTGCGCATCAACGCCGAGCGCTGGTACCGCTTTGCCGACATTTCGTCGGTCGAAGCTTTTCTGGACGAGCTGCAGGAGCGCAGCGCCGAAAAGGGCGGCCCGCTGGTCGTGCAGTTGCCCCGCGCGCCGGGTGCCCGCGAGCAGCGTTGGGCGCATTTGATGTGTGGGCCTGTAGACACCAGCGCCGGTGTGTCAGCCCCCAGCAGTGGCGGCGGTGGCAGCACCGGCACGTCTGCCGCACTGCAAGCGCGGGTGGACGCACTGGAGACAGAGGTGGCCAACCTGCGCACCACGGTGCAGCGGCTGTGTACAGAACTGGGCATTTCCCCAGACTCCGCGCCGATGTCGCCACCCGGACAGGACTAAAACGAACGACCGTGCTACAAATGCGGATCACTTGGAGACAAACCGATGGATCTCGCATTCACCCCCGAAGAACAGGCGTTCCGCGAAGAAATTCGCGCCTGGGTTCAAGCTAATCTACCGAAAGAAATTTCGCACAAGGTCCACAACGCCCTGCGCCTGACCCGCGACGATCTGCAGGGCTGGGCCAAGATCCTGGGCAAGAAAGGCTGGCTGGGCTTCGGCTGGCCCAAGGAGTTTGGCGGCCCCGGCTGGACGGCCGTGCAAAAGCACCTGTTCGAAGAAGAATGCGCCCTGGCCGGTGCGCCCCGTATCGTGCCGTTTGGCCCGGTGATGGTGGCGCCGGTGATCATGGCGTTTGGCAACGCCGAGCAGCAAAAGCGCTTTTTGCCTGGCATCGCCAGCGGCGAAGTCTGGTGGAGCCAGGGCTACAGCGAACCAGGATCGGGTTCGGACCTGGCCAGCGTCAAGACCCGCGCCGAGCGCGTGGGCGACAAATACATCGTCAACGGCCAAAAGACCTGGACCACCCTGGGCCAGCATGGCGACTGGATGTTCAACCTGGTGCGCACCAGCACCGAGGGCAAGCCCCAGACCGGCATCTCCTTCCTGCTGCTCGACATGAAGTCCAAGGGCGTCACCGTGCGCCCCATCAAGCTGCTGGACGGCGAATGCGAGGTGAACGAAGTGTTCTTCGACAACGTCGAAGTGCCTGCCGAAAACCTGATCGGCGAAGAGAACAAGGGCTGGACCTACGCCAAGCACCTGCTGAGCCACGAGCGCACCAACATCGCCGACGTGAACCGCAGCAAGCGCGAGCTGGAGCGCTTGAAGCGCATCGCCAAGACCGAAGGCGTGTGGGATGACCTGCGCTTCCGCGACCAGATCGCACTGCTCGAAGTGGACATCGTCGCGCTGGAAATGCTGGTGCTGCGCGTGCTGTCGGCCGAGAAGTCGGGCAAGAACTCGCTCGACATCGCGGGTCTGCTCAAGATCAAGGGCAGCGAGATCCAGCAGCGCTACGCCGAGCTGATGATGCTGGCCGCAGGCCCCTTTGCCATGCCCTTCATCGAAGAGGCCATGGAAGCTGGCTGGCAGGGCAACTTCCCCGGCGGCGTCACTGCCAACGCGCCGCTGGCGTCCACCTACTTCAACCTGCGCAAAACCACCATCTACGGTGGCAGCAATGAAGTTCAACGCAACATCGTCGCGCAGACGGTTCTGGGCTAAGGAGACAAGAACATGGATTTCGATTTTTCTGACGACCAGGAACAATTGCGCGACGCCGTGCGCAAGTGGGTGGACAAGGGCTACACGTTCGAGCGCCGCCGCGCCGCCGTGGCCGCCGGTGGTTTTGACCGCGCCGCCTGGAACGAACTGGCCGAGCTGGGCCTGACGGCCCTCACCGTGCCCGAAGCCCACGACGGCATGGGCCAGGGCGCGATCGACGCCATGGTGGTGGCCGAGGAACTGGGCCGTGGCATCGTTCTGGAGCCCATCGCTCAAGCCTTCATGGCCAGCAGCGTGCTGTCGCACTACGCACCGGCCAACGTGCAATCGGCCTGGCTGCCCCGCGTGGCCAGTGGTGAAGCCCTGGTGGTACTGGCCCAGCAGGAGCGCAAGGCGCGATACCGCCTGGATGTTTGCGAGGCAAAAGCGACCCCAGCGCAAGATGGATATGCGCTGACAGCTATCAAAAGCGTAGTAGCTGCCGGCGACAAGGCCGATGCGTTCATCGTGCCTGCCCAACTGGACGGCAAGACCGCCCTCTTCCTGGTCGAGCGCACCGCCACTGGCGTGACCACCCAAGGCTACGTCACACAAGACGGCAGCCGCGCCGCCGAGGTGAAGTTCACCAACGCCCCCGCCATGCTCATCACCACCGATGGCCTGGCCGCGCTGGAACTGGCCGTGGACACCGGCATCGCCGCCACCTGCGCCGAAGCCGTGGGCGTGATGGACAAGACCGTGGCCATCACCGTCGAATACATGAACCAGCGCAAGCAGTTTGGCGTGTTCATTGCCAGCTTCCAGGCGCTGCGCCACCGCGTGGCCGACATGAAGATGCAGCTGGAACTGGCCCGCTCGATGAGCTATTACGCCAGCCTCAAGCTGGGCGCCCCTGCCGCAGAGCGCCGCGCCGCCATGGCGCGCGCCAAGGTGCAACTGGGTCAATCGATGCGCTTTGTCGGCCAGCAGGCCGTGCAACTGCATGGTGGCATCGGCGTGACGGACGAGTACATCGTGAGCCACTATTTCAAGAAGCTCACCCAGCTGGAAGTGGCCTTTGGCGACACGCTGCACCATCTGGGCGAAGTGTCCGCCCGCATGCAAGACACCGCAGGCGTGTTTGCCTGATGTGAACTGACGCAGCCATGTAACGCTCGCATGCCATGCTCGTGGATTCACCGATCCACGGGCATTTTTTCTTGTCGGAGACACCTTCATGAACAACAAATTCTGGCTGCAACGCCGATCTCTTCTGCTGGCAACCGCTGCAGCAGCTACCCTGGCCCTGGCCGGTTGCGCCACCAAGGGTCCCAGCCTGGCCGAAGCGCCGCCCATCGTCTTTGTGCACGGCAACGGCGACACCGCCGCACTGTGGCAAACCACCGTATGGCGGTTTGAATCGAACGGCTGGCCGCGCGAACGCCTGCACGCCATTGACGTGCCCTACCCCCTGTCGCGTGATGAGGACGCAAAACCCCAGGCGGGCCGCACCTCGGCCGCAGAGCACATGGCCTACCTCAAGGCCGAAGTGGACAAGGTGCTCAAGGCCACGGGTGCAAGCCAAGTGGTATTGGTGGGCAACTCGCGCGGCGGCAACGCCATCCGCAACTACATCTACAACGGCGGCGGCGACAAGACGGTGAGCCACGCGATCCTCGGCGGCACGCCCAACCACGGCGTGTGGGCGATACCGGGGTTCCGAGAAGGCAACGAGTTCTCGGGCACGGGCCCTTTCCTCAAAGCGCTGAATGCTCCCAAGAACGCGGCGGGCGACGAGGTGAGCGGCCCCGTGAAATGGATGACCATCCGCTCGGACAACAACGACAAGTTCGCCCAGCCCGACGGCCTGTGGATAGGCCAGAAAGGCAAACCCACCTACGTGACCGCCGCAGGCCCCGAACTCAAGGGCGCCACCAACGTGGTGATTCCGCGCATCGACCACCGCGAGACGTCGTACTCCCCCGCTGCGTTTGAAGCCACCTACCGCTTCATCACCGGCAAGGCACCGCAGGTCACCACCATTGCGGCTGAAAAGCAGGTGGTGCTCAACGGCAAGGTCACCGGCCTGGGCGTGGACCCGGCCGACCCCAAAACCGGCAACTTCAGCAACAACCTGCCCCCTGGCGGGCGCGCAGCTGGAGGTGTATGCCACCGACCCCGCCACGGGCGCCCGCGCGGGCAATGCCTTGCTGCGCAAGACCGTGGGTGCGGATGGCCAATGGGGACCGCTGACGGTGCCCAACGGCTCGCCCGTCGAGTTCGTGATCAGCGCACCCGGCTATGCCACCACCCACATCTACCGCAGCGGCTTTCCACGCAGCAGCAACC
This sequence comes from Acidovorax facilis, assembly GCF_023913775.1. GTDB lineage: Bacteria > Pseudomonadota > Gammaproteobacteria > Burkholderiales > Burkholderiaceae_C > Acidovorax > Acidovorax facilis. Next base: position 46,282 of record NZ_JAMXAX010000025.1, on the reverse strand, counting down.
TCATCCACCTGCGCGCAGAACGCATGGCCGATGCCGACAAAAGCGCCGAGAGCGTGGTGACACTGACCCGTCCGCGCGGCTACCTGGACCCGGCGCGCGACAAGATGCTGCTGGATGGTGCGGTGCCTGCGGGCGTGCCCGCTGGCGCTGGCGTGGCATCTGCCAAGGTCAAGCCCGCGGGCGGCGCGCGCAGTATTGCGGGTGAATTCAATGGCGAACGCGTGGTGGGACAGACCTGGCCCGCTGCCAGCGGCCATCTGGTGTTCCTGGAACTGACTTACTAAAGGAATAGGCGCTGCACCGTGTCTTTGCACCCTGCAGCACGCCCCCAAGAGCGGTCAAGACGGCCCCGATGGCTAGGCGCTCCGTCGCAGACAGTACGAAGGGCCTGTCAACCCTCTTTTCGGGGTCGCGAAGGCCCTTGCGGGCGTGCCAATCTAGGCGCGCGACGCCGCGTGCGCTCTTGCACACGTAAGGAGCGGAACGACGAGTGGCGCGCCCGCAGGGGCCTTCCCTTCGGGTTGCCCGGCCTGGAGGCCGTCTGCGGCGTTGCCCGCGCTTGCAAGGTGCCTACCTTGCCGCGCACAGGCGCCTTGCATCCCACCCCCAGGTCGGGCAACGCGATCCCCGAAAAGAGGGTTGGCAGGCCCTCACGGCAAGACGAAGCAACGACGCCAGTGGGGTCGTATTGGCCGCTCTACGCCAAAAGACGCGAGGACTTGGGGACGTGCGCCATTAGAAACTCCATCTGATCGGCCAGGATGCGCCGGTTACGCAGGATGAAGTCCTCCCACAGACTCGGCACATAGGGCGCATACAGCAGCGGCATGTGTGCCTGCTCTGGAGTGCGGGGGCCCTTGCGGTGGTTGCAGGGGCGGCAGGCCGTGACCACGTTCATCCAGTGGTCCTGGCCGTTGCGTGCAAACGGCACGATGTGCTCGCGCGTCAGGTCTTCCTCATGAAAATGCCCGCCGCAGTAGGCGCACACATTGCGGTCGCGGGCAAAGAGCTTGCTGTTGGTCAGGCTGGGCTTGAGCTCGAACGGGTTGATACTGGGCACGCCCTTGGTGCCGATGATGCTGTTGATGGCGATCACCGACTGCTCACCCGATATGGCGTTGTGCCCGCCCCGGAACCGGGCAATCTGTGCACCAGACTCCCAGCGCACTTCCCCGGCGGCGTAATGAATCACCGCCTGCTCCAGCGAAATCCACGATTGGGGCAGCCCTTGGGCTGACAGCTTCAAGACCTTCAAAACACGCCTCCTGGAACACAAAGTACACAAGGATCGGAACGCAGATGTCTCGCGGGCAGCCCTGCGCGGGGCCAGCCGTGGGTCACAATATACTCCGTTTTCATGACAAATTGGCGTCCTGCGCTTGATGGACTTGCGCATGCTGCTATCAAAAAGATAACAAACCGATGAAGATCTTTCGCGGCTTCCACCACCCTGGCATTGCCAATGCCTGTGCGCTGACCATCGGCAATTTCGATGGTGTGCACCGGGGCCACCAGGCCATGTTGGCCTTGCTGAACAGCGAGGCTGCACACAGGGGCGTGGAAAGCTGCGTGCTGACGTTCGAGCCCCACCCCCGCGACTACTTCGCGGGCGCCAACCACAAGCCCGAGCTGGCGCCCGCACGCATCGGCACCCTGCGCGACAAGCTCACCGAACTGGCCCGCTGCGGTGTGCAGCAGACCGTGGTGCTGCCGTTTGACGCGCGGCTGGCAGCACAGTCGCCCGAGGCCTTCATCGACGAGGTGCTGGTCCGTGGCCTGGGGGCCCGGTATGTGCTGGTGGGCGACGATTTCCGCTTTGGCCGCCAGCGCGCCGGCGACTACGCGATGCTGGACGCCGCCGGGCAAGCCAAGGGTTTTGACGTCGCACGCATGAACAGCTACGAGGTGCATGGGCTGCGCGTGTCCAGTTCCGCCGTGCGCCAGGCGCTGGCCGCAGGCGACATGGAAGCTGCGGCACGCCTGCTGGGACGGCCCTACACCATCAGCGGCCATGTGGTGCATGGCCGCAAGCTCGGGCGCGAACTGGGTGCTACCGCCGCCGGTGCAGGCGACGGCTTTCGCACCCTGAACCTGCGCTTTGCCCACTGGAAGCCTGCCGCCAGCGGCATCTTTGCCGTGCTGGTGCATGGCCTTGCCACCGAGCCATTGCCAGGGGTGGCCAACCTGGGCGTGCGCCCCTCGCTGGACCCGAACGACGTCAACGGCGGGCGCGTGCTGCTGGAAACCCATTGCCTGCATTGGCCCGCCGATCTGGGGCCCGAGGGGGCGTACGGTAAAATCGTGCGCGTGGAACTGCTACACAAACTGCACGACGAGCTGAAATACGACGGTCTGGATGCCTTGACGAAGGGCATCGCCAAAGACTGCGCCGACGCGCGTGCCTACTTCGCCTCGGCCCAGGCACCCAACCACACCGAAACCCGGCGCCAGACCACCCGCGACCGAATTTGAGGGAGCTGCTTCTCGCAGCGCCCGCCTGACGGGCCCGCCATCCTTCGCGCTCCAACCCCGTTCTTGCTCCGGGCCTTGCCCCGGAATGCCCCGTTTTTAAGGCTCCCTCATGTCCGACGACAACGCCAGCACTCCTTCCACGGATTACCGCAGCACCCTCAACCTGCCCGACACCTCCTTCCCCATGCGTGGCGACCTGCCCAAGCGCGAGCCGGGCTGGGTCAAGGACTGGGAAGACCAAGGCATCTACAAGCGCCTGCGGGATGCCCGTCGGGGTGCGCCCAAGTTCATCTTGCACGACGGCCCGCCCTACGCCAACGGCCAGATCCACATGGGCCACGCGGTCAACAAGATCCTGAAGGACATGATCACCAAAGCGCGCCAGCTCGAAGGCTTTGACGCGCTGTACGTGCCTGGCTGGGACTGCCATGGTCTGCCGATCGAGAACGCCATCGAGAAGAAACACGGCCGCAACCTGAGCCGCGATGACATGCAGGCCAAGAGCCGCGCGTTCGCCACCGAGCAGATCGCGCAGCAGATGGTGGACTTCAAGCGCCTGGGCGTGCTGGGCGAATGGGACAACCCCTATAAGACCATGAACCCCGCGAACGAAGCGGGCGAGATCCGCGCCTTCAAGCGCGTGATGGAGCGCGGCTTTGTGTACCGGGGCCTCAAGCCTGTGTACTGGTGTTTTGACTGCGGCTCGTCACTGGCCGAGTTCGAGATCGAGTACCAGGACAAGAAGAGCACCACGCTGGACGTGGCCTTCAAATCGCATGAGCCTGCCAAGCTGGCCGCCGCCTTCGGGCTGCCCGCACTGGCCAAGGACGCGTTTGTGGTCATCTGGACCACCACCGCCTGGACCATCCCTGCCAACCAGGCGCTGAACCTCAACCCCGAGATCAGCTACGCGCTGGTGGACACGGGCGAGCGCATCCTGCTCGTGGCCGAGCCGCTGGTGGCCTCGTGCCTGGAGCGCTACGGCCTCACCGGCAGCGTGCTGGCCACCACCCTGGGCAAGAACCTGGGCGGCCTCGAATTCCAACATCCGCTGTACGACGTGGCCAGCGAAGACGGCAGCTTTGGCTACCGCCGCCTTTCGCCCGTGTACCTGGCCGACTACGCCACGGCCGACGACGGCACGGGTATCGTGCACTCCTCGCCCGCCTACGGCCTGGAAGACTTCAACTCCTGCCGCGCGCATGGCATGGCGCTGGATGAGATCCTGAACCCCGTGCAAGGCAACGGCACTTATGCAGCGGACTTCCCGCTGTTCGGCGGCCAGCACATCTGGAAGGCCGTGCCCGTCATCATCGAGGCCTTGCGCAACGCAGGCCGCCTGATGACCACCAAGGACATCACACACAGCTACCCGCACTGCTGGCGCCACAAGACGCCGGTGATCTACCGCGCCGCCGCACAGTGGTTCGTGCGCATGGACGAGGGCGAAGGCGTGTTCACTAAAGCAGGCATGAAGCCCGCCAAGACGCTGCGCCAGATCGCCCTGGATGCCATCGAGCACACCAGTTTCTACCCCGAGAACGGCAAGGCCCGCCTGCACGACATGATCGCCGGGCGGCCCGACTGGTGCATCTCGCGCCAGCGCAGCTGGGGCGTGCCCATCCCGTTCTTCCTGCACAAGGATTCGGGCGAGCTGCACCCGCGCACCATGGAAATCATGAACCAGGCCGCCGACATCGTGGAAAAGGGCGGTATCGAGGCCTGGAGCCGCGTGACGACCGAAGAAATCCTGGGTGCGGCTGACGCGCCCCACTACACCAAGAGCACCGACATCCTCGAAGTGTGGTTCGACTCCGGCTCCACCTTCAGCCATGTGCTGCGCGGCACGCACCCCGAGGTGCACCACGACACGGGCCCCGAGGCCGACCTGTACCTGGAAGGCCACGACCAGCACCGCGGCTGGTTCCACAGTTCGCTGCTGCTGGCATCGGCGCTGGAAGGCCGCGCGCCCTATCGCGGCCTGCTGACCCATGGCTTCACCGTGGACAGCCAGGGCCGCAAGATGAGCAAGTCGCTGGGCAACGGCATCGACCCGCAGGAAATCAACAAGAAGCTGGGCGCCGAGATCATCCGTCTGTGGGTGGCCGCCAGCGACTACTCCGGCGACATCGCGGGCGACGAGAAGATCCTGGCCCGCGTGGTGGACGCCTACCGCCGCATCCGCAACACACTGCGCTTTCTGCTGGCCAACGTGAGCGACTTCGACCCGGCCAAGGACGCCGTGCCGTTCGACCAGATGCTGGAGATCGACCGCTACGCGCTCACCCGCGCATCCGAGTTCCAGGCCGAGGTGCTGGCGCACTACAAGGTGTACGAGTTCCACCCCGTGGTCGCCAAGCTGCAGCTGTACTGCTCGGAAGACCTGGGCGGGTTCTACCTGGACGTACTCAAGGACCGCTTGTACACCACAGCACCCAAGAGCCTGGCCCGCCGCAGCGCGCAGACCGCGCTCTACAACATCACGCACGCCATGCTGCGCTGGATGGCGCCGTTTTTGTCGTTCACGGCCGAAGAGGCGTGGAAGGTGTTTGGCAACTCCGACTCCATCTTCCTGGAGACTTACGGCAACGTGGCAGGCGTGGGTGCCGGTGCCGACGAAGGCCTGCTGGCCAAGTGGTCGCGCATCCGCGAAATCCGTGATGCGGTGAACAAGGAGATCGAAGCACTGCGCGCCGATGGCAAGGTGGGCTCGTCCCTGCAGGCCACCGTTGCCCTCACGGCGGCGCCCGAAGACCATGCGCTGCTGGCCAGCCTGGGCGATGACCTCAAGTTCGTGTTCATCACATCTGCTATTGAATTGGTAGCTGGTAGCGCATTACAGATAAGCGTCAAGCCCAGTTCTGATGCCAAATGCGAGCGCTGCTGGCACTACCGCAGCGATGTAGGGCAGGACGCCGCCCACCCGACGATCTGCGGCCGCTGCACCAGCAACCTCTACGGCGACGGCGAGAGCCGGGAGCACGCCTGATGGACCGCACATTGCAGGCCGGGCGTTCCGGCGCGAGCATGTGGCCCTGGCTGGCCTGGGCTGTGGTGCTTGTGGTGGTCGACCAGATCACAAAGACCCTGATCCTCAACCACTACCAGTTGGGCGATTCCACGTTCATCACCAGCTTCTTCAACATCGTGCGGGCGCACAACACGGGTGCTGCGTTTTCGTTCCTGTCGGACGCGGGGGGCTGGCAACGGTGGCTGTTCACCGGCATCGGCGTGGCAGCCACGATCTTCATCGTGTGGCAGCTGCGTGCCCACCCGGGGCAAAAGCTCTTCGGCTTTGCGCTGTCGAGCATTCTGGGCGGCGCGGTGGGCAATGTGGTGGACCGGCTGATGCACGGCTATGTCGTGGACTTTCTGGACTTCCATATGAGCGGCTGGCACTTTCCGGCATTTAACGTGGCGGACTCGGCCATCACGCTGGGGGCGGCATGCCTTATTCTGGATGAGCTGCTTCGCGTGCGGCGCGAGCGCTGACGCCACCGGCATCCCCCTGCAACCCTTGCAACAGCCCGCCTCGTGCGGGCTGTTTGCTTTGTAGCGCCAGTTGCTCTTATCGCATGCCGTGTCATGCGCATGTCACGGTCAGCGGTTGCAATGTAAACGTTTACATAAAACGTATTGCACCAAACTGCCATGAGCATTCTGGAAGTCGCCCGCGAGGCCGGTGTGTCAGTTGCCACCGTGTCGCGTGTTTTCAACCTGCCTGACAAAGTGGCCCCGGCCACGCGCGAGCATGTGGAGAACATCGCCCGCACCCTGGGCTATCTGCCCAACGCCAGCGCGCGCACCTTGCGCACCCAGCGCAGCCGCGTGCTGGGCGTGGTGTTGCCCACACTCACCAACCCCGTGTTTGCCGAATGCCTGGAAGGCATTGCCCAGGCCGCCGTAGCGGGTGGCTACGCCATCTCGCCGTTCACCACCGACTACCGCCTGGACCAGGAAGACCGCGCCGTGAACCTGCTGCTGGCGGGCAACGTAGACGGGATGATCCTGGTGGTTTCGAACCCCGCCACTTCCACCGCGTTGCAGCGGCTGGCCGAGGCGGGTCTGCCCTATGTGCTGGCCTACAACCACCACCCCGATCACCCCTGTGTGTCGGTGAACAGCGAGCTGGCTGTGACCGACGTGGTGACCCATCTGGCCACTCTGGGGCACCGCCGCATCGCCATGGTCAGCGGGCTGCTCAGCGCCTCCGACCGCGCGCAACAACGCTGCCGGGGCTACGCGCGCGGCATGGAGCAGGCAGGCCTGCGGGCCCAGCCTGTGTTGCAGGTGCCCTTCGTGGCCGCTGCGCCAGAGGTGTTGGGCGAAGCCCTGAACAGCCAAGTCCGCCCCACGGCCCTGGTGTGTTCCAACGACCTGCTGGCCATCCGCAGCATCCGCGCCGCGCACCTGGCGGGCTTGGCGGTGCCGCGCGACCTGAGCGTGGTGGGCTTCGACGGCATTGCGCTGGGGCAAGACCTCACTCCGCAACTGAGCACCGTGGTGCAATCCAATGCCGACATCGGCCGCCACAGCGTGGAGCTGCTGGCCCAGGCCGTGGCCAGCGGCAGCCCGCTGGGGCCCGACATGGGCCTGACGCTGGCGCACCAATTTCGCACCGGCGAGTCCTGCGCGCCGCCCCCACTTTCCCTTGTTCCTCCCCCCACCTGAACCCAAGGAGCTGATCGATGAAAACCACCCTGAAAAACTTCACCCGCGCCACGCTGCTGGCCTGGGGCCTGGCCGCCGGTGCCACGGCCATGGCGCAAAACGCAATCTGCTACAACTGCCCGCCCGAATGGGCGGACTGGGGCAGCCAGATCAAGGCCATCAAGGCCAAGACCGGCGTCACCGTGCCGCCAGACAACAAGAACTCCGGCCAGTCGCTGGCCCAGCTGGTGGCAGAAAAAGCGAGCCCCGTGGCGGATGTGACCTACCTGGGCGTGACCTTCGCCATCCAGGCGCAAAAGGATGGTGTGGTGGCCGCCTACAAACCCGCAGCATGGGCCGAGATTCCCGACGGTCTGAAGGACCCCGCAGGCCACTGGTTCACCATCCACTCGGGCACCCTGGGCTTCATGGTCAATGTGGATGCACTGAAGGGCAAGCCCGTACCGCAGTCGTGGGCCGACCTGCTCAAGCCCGACTACAAGGGCCTCATCGGCTACCTGGACCCGGCCTCGGCCTTCGTGGGCTATGTGGGCGCTGTGGCCGTGAACCAGGCGCGCGGCGGCACGCTGGATAACTTCGGCCCCGGCATCGACTACTTCAAGGCGCTGCAGAAGAACGAGCCCATCGTTCCCAAGCAAACGTCTTACGCCCGCGTACTGTCGGGCGAGATCGCGATCCTGCTGGACTACGACTTCAACGCCTACCGCGCCAAGTACAAGGACAAAGCCAATGTGCAGTTTGTGATCCCCACCGAAGGCACGGTGGTGGTGCCCTACGTGATGAGCCTGGTGGCCAATGCGCCGCACGCCGACAACGGCAAGAAGGTGCTGGACTTTGTGCTGTCGGACGAAGGCCAGGGGCTGTGGGCCCATGCCTACCTGCGCCCCGTGCGCGCCAGCGCCATGTCCAAGGAGGTGCAGGCCCGCTTCCTGCCTGCCAGCGAATACGCGCGCGCCAAAACGGTGGACTACAGCAAGATGGCCGCAGTGCAAAAGGCCTTCTCGGACCGCTACCTGAAAGAAGCCCAGTAAGCCGGGCGAGCTGGAGAGATGCACATGCGCCACAACAGCTTTGCTCCATCCCGCGCGCTGCTGCTGGCGTGTACCGCACCTGCCGTGGCGTTCTTTGCTGCGTTCTGGCTGCTGCCCATCGTGCAGCTGATTGCGCTGCCCGCCAGCAAGGGCTGGGAGACCTACTTTGTGGTGCTCACCCACCCGCGCTACCTGCAAAGCCTGCTGCAGACACTGGGGCTGTCCCTGGCGGTGACGCTGGCCACCCTGGTGCTGGGCGCGGCCGTGGGCATCACGTTGGCGCGGCACCGTTTTACAGGGCGGCAGCTGCTGCTGTCGCTGCTGACGTTGCCGCTGTCGTTTCCGGGCGTGATCATCGGGTTTTTCATGATCTTGCTCGGTGGCCGCCAAGGCTTGGTGGCCGACCTGACAGACGCCCTGGGCCTGGGTCGCATCACGTTTGCCTACGGCCTGGCCGGGTTGTTCCTGGCCTATCTGTACTTCTCACTGCCACGGGCCATTGCGACCTACACAGCGGCGGCCGGGGCCATGGATGCGGCGCTGGAAGAAGCCGCCCGCTCGCTGGGCGCGCCGCGCTGGCGGGTGGTGCGCGACGTATGGGTGCCCGAACTGGCGCCCACCACGCTGTCGTGCGGGGCCATTGTGTTCGCCACGGCCATGGGCGCGTTTGGCACCGCGTTCACGCTGTCCAGCAAGTTCGAGGTGCTGCCCATCACCATCTACAACGAGTTCACCAACTACGCCAACTTTGCACTGGCCGCCAGCCTGTCGATCACCCTGGGGCTCATCACCTGGGTGGTGCTGTGGCTGTCCCGCCGTGTTGCGGGCCCGGCACCGGCTGCCGGGGCGTAACCACCACCATGCGCACGACCCAACAAGCCTCCTCCCCCCTGCTGGCGCTCACGGCGCTGGTGGCGGCGTTCATGCTCGCCCCCATCGCGCTGTCGGTGATGGCGGGGCTCGTCAACAACTACAGCACTGGCATTTCCAGCGGGCTCACCACACGATGGCTGCACGAGGTGTGGGACCTGTACGGTGGCACCGTGGGCTGGTCGCTGGGCCTTGCGCTGCTGTGTGTGCTGGGCAATCTGCTGCTGGGCGTTCCCTGCGCGTATGCGCTGGCACGCAGCCGCTCGCGCGCCGCACGCCTGTTTGAAGAACTGCTGACCTTGCCAGTGGCCGTGCCCGGCCTGGCCAGCGCGCTGGCCTTGATCCTGGCCTACGGCACGCTGCAAGGCTTTCGCACCAGCTTTGCGTTCATCCTGGTGGGGCACATGGTGTTCACCCTGCCGTTCATGGTGCGCACCGTGGGCGCTGCATTCCAGCGCAAGGAACTGCTCTCGCTTGAAGAAGCGGCACGCTCGCTGGGTACCAGCTTCGGGCAGCGCTTTTTGGGTGTGCTGGTGCCCGCCGTGTTGCCCGCCATCGTGGCAGGCAGCCTGATGGTGTTCACGCTGTCGGTGGGCGAATTCAACCTCACATGGATGCTGCACACCCCGCTGACCCGCACCCTGCCCGTAGGTCTGGCCGATAGCTATGCGTCCATGCGCATCGAAATCGGCTCCGCTTACACGCTGGTCTTTCTTATCGTCATCCTGCCCGTGCTGTGGGGCCTGCAGGCCGTCGGCACCCTGATCGAAAAACACCATGGAACTTGAACGCACGCGCGTGGAGATAAACCAATGCGCCAAAACCTACCCTGATGGCACGCGGGGCCTGCGGCCGACCGACCTCACTGTGGAGCCCGGCGAGGTCGTCGCCTTGCTGGGGCCATCGGGCTGCGGCAAGACCACACTGCTGCGCCTGATTGCCGGGCTGGAGGCGCCCGATGAAGGCAGCCGCATTGCCTTTGGCGGCACCGACGTGACGCGCCTGCCCATCGAGCAGCGTGGCATCGGCATGGTGTTCCAGCACTACGCCTTGTTCCCGCAAATGACGGTGGCAGCCAACATCGGCTACGGCCTCAAGATCCGCAACGTGCCCGAGGCCGAGCGCCGCCGCACCGTGGGCGAGCTGGTGGACCTGGTGCGCCTGCAAGGGTTGGAGCACAAGCGCCCCACTGAACTCTCCGGTGGGCAACGCCAGCGTGTGGCCCTGGCCCGCGCCGTGGCGGTGCGCCCCCGCGTGCTGCTGCTGGACGAGCCCTTGACCGCGCTGGATGCCAAGCTCAAGGAGTCTCTGCGCGACGAGCTGGCCGACCTGCTGCGGCGCCTGCACATCACCGCCATCCATGTCACCCACGACCAGCAGGAAGCCCTGGCCATTGCCGACCGCCTGGCGGTGATGCACGCGGGCCAGATCGTGCAGGTGGGCGATGGCGAGACGCTGTACCGCGCGCCCACCCACCCCTTTGTGGCGCAGTTTCTGGGCCGCGTGAACCGGCTCCAGCGGGACGCCGCCGCAAGCGCCCAGGCCGTGTTGATGCTGGGTGGGCTGCCTCTGCCCTGCCCTGCCGCCGTGCAGGCCCACACGGCCTTGCTCGTGCGGCCTGAAGACATCGAGGTGTCGGCCCTTCAAACTGGCTGGGGTCAGGCCGAAGTCACGCGCCGCAGCTTTCTGGGCGACCGCGTGCAACTGGTTCTGGCCCTGGCCGACCAGCCCCCGCTGATGGCCGATGTGCCGCGCGACCACCCCGCCCGCACGGGCGACACCGTGGGCGTGCGCATCGCCCCCGAGCGCCTCATGCCCTGCCACGAAACCAGCGACTGACCCAGCCAGCCCTACCCCGCCTGCACGCCTTTTAGCCATGACCACCACACTGCTGCTCCAACTGTCTGACCCCCACATCCGCGAGCCCGGCCGCCTGGCCTATGGCCGCATCAATACCGCGCCCTATCTGGCCGAGGCCGTGGCCAGCGTGAACCGGCTGCCGCAGGCGCCCCATGCCGCCGTCATCACTGGCGACCTGACAGACTTTGGCCGCGCCGCCGAATACGAGCACCTGCGCGCCCTGCTCACGCCGCTGAACATGCCGGTGTACCTGCTGCCCGGCAACCACGACAGCCGCGAGCAGATGCGCGCGAGCTTTCCGCAGCACCACTACCTGGGGTCCGAGGGCTTCATCCAGTACAGCGTGCCGGTGGGCGGCATGCAGCTCATCGCGCTCGATACCGTGGTGCCCGGCGCCAGCGAGGGCAGCCTGTGCACAGAGCGCCTGCAATGGCTGGAGGAAGAGCTGGCACGCCACACCAGCCGCCCGGTGGTGATCGCCATGCACCACCCACCGTTTCGCACGCTGATTGGCCACATGGACGACATCGGCCTGCGCGAAGGCGCCGATGCGCTCGAAGCCATCGTGGCCCGCCACCCGCAGGTGGAGCGTGTGATCTGCGGGCACCTGCACCGGGCCATCCAGGTGCGGTTTGGCGGCACCATCGCGGCCACCGTGCCATCGCCCGCGCACCAGGTGCGGCTGGACCTGGCGCCCAACGCCGCGTCGGCCTGGATGCTGGAGCCGCCCGGCTTTGCGCTGCACGCCCTGCCTGCGGGGGGGTGGCTGGTCAGCCACACCGTGGCCAGCGGCCAATACGCGGGGCCCTACCCGTTTCATGACGGCGGGCAGCTGATCGACTGAAAAAACGGGCCCTGGCGACAAGACCTCCACCGCCGAGCACCCAGCCGCGACAGGGTCATCGCTGCACAACTCCTCAATCAGGAGTATGCTTATATGTCAGTTTTGTGACAAATGGTCCGGGTGCCGCAGTATTTTCTGCGCGCTCTTCATCCCGGAAGCCGAGCAGCCAGGCTCATGCCTCCCCGCCTGCCGCCGCCTACGGGCACAGAAATGAATGAAACCGCTTCCCTGCACGGGCGCCAGCTTTAACGCTTGCGTCTGCGCAGTGCATGGCGCATGCTCGTTTGGGTGGACACAAGAAGAAGAAACAACGGTTTTTCATGAAGCATCTCTTGAATCTGTTGGCAGCGGTGTCGCTGCTGATCTGGGGCACCCACCTGGTGCGCACCGGCATCCTGCGTGTCTTTGGCGCCAATTTGCGCCAGTTGATCGCGCACAGCGTCAGCAACCGGTTCACGGCCGTGCTGTCGGGCATCGGGGTGACCGCCGTGGTGCAGTCGAGCACGGCCACGGCGCTCATCGTGTCCTCCTTCGTGGGCCAGGGCCTGGTGGGCCTGCCCGCCGCGCTGGCCGTGATGCTGGGCGCCGACGTGGGCACGAGCGTGATGGCGGTGGTGTTCTCGATGGATTTGTCCTGGCTGTCGCCCCTGTTCATCTTCGCGGGTGTGGTGCTGTTCATCTCGCGCAAGGACACGGCCGTGGGCCGTGTGGGCAGGGTGCTGATCGGCCTGGGGCTGATGCTGCTGGCGCTGCGCCTCATCACCGAATCGACCACGGTGCTCACCCAGTCACCCACGGTGCGTACGCTGCTCGGGGCGCTGACCAGCGACCTGCTGCTGGAGATCTTCACCGGCGCCATCCTGGCCATCGTGGCGTATTCGAGCCTCGCCACCGTGCTGCTCACCGCCGCGCTGGCAGGCTCCGGCGGCATCCCGCCCGACGTGGCGCTGGGCCTGGTGCTGGGTGCCAACCTCGGCAGCGGCGTACTGGCGGTGCTGACCACGATGAAGGCCAACGTGCAAACGCGCCAGGTGCCACTGGGCAACCTGTTCTTCAAGATCATTGGCGTCATCATCATGACCCCGCTCACCGGGCTGTGGCTGCAGCATGTGCGCCCCTACGTGCCCGAAATCGCAGCACTGGTGGTGCTGTTCCACCTGGCATTCAACGTGGTGGTGGGCATCATCTGCATCGGCCTGACGGGCACAGTGGCGCGCGTGGTGCAACGCCTGCTGCCGCAGGAAAAGGCGCAGGCTGCGGGCACCCGCCCCCAGCATCTGGACCCCTCCGCCCTGGCCACGCCCTCGCTGGCCATCTCGTGCGCCGCGCGCGAGGCCCTGCACCAGGCCGACGTGGTCGAATCCATGCTGCTGGGCCTGCACAAGGTGATCCGCACCGACGACCTGCAGCTGGCGCAGGACCTGCGCAAACTGGACGACGAGGTGGACGGCCTGTACTCGGCCATCAAGTACTACATGACCAAGATCTCGCGCGAGGCGCTGGATGAACGCGAGGGCCGCCGCTGGGCCGACATCATCAGCTTCACGATCAACATGGAGCAGATCGGCGACATCATCGAGCGCGTGCTGATCGACATCGAGGACAAGAAGATCAAGAAGGGTCGCCAGTTCTCCGAAGCGGGCATGGAAGAAATCAACGAACTGCACGCCCGCCTGATCGACAACCTGCGCCTGGCGATGAGCGTGTTCCTCAACGGCAGCGTGCGCGATGCGCAAAAGCTGCTCGAAGAAAAAGCCCGCTTTCGCGACCTGGAACACGCGTATTCCGCCACCCACCTGGCGCGCCTGTCGGACAACACGGTGCAAAGCATCGAGACCAGTTCGCTGCACATCGACCTGATCAGCGAACTCAAGCGCATCAACTCGCTGCTGTGCTCGGTGGCCTACCCGATTCTGGAATCGGCCGGAGCACTGGCGCCCAGCCGGCTAAGGGCGATGGCGGACCAGGCTTGAGAAGCGCCTTCAGCAGAAATTCAAGCCTTTTCTGGTCTCTAGCGCTTTATCCATAAGCGCTAAAAGCTATTATTTTTATAGCAACACCTCACCACCGCCGCTGTGCGGCGTTGTCTCGCCGTCACTGCACGTCCGCCACGTAGCGCTGCAGCCCCGTCCACAACGCATCCAGCGTGACCTTGCAGCGCGGGCTGGCGCGCAGGTCCTCGTGCATCACCACCCAGGTTTCCAGCCCGTACACAAACTGCTGTGGCAACACATGCACCAGCGCCGGGGTGCTACGGCGCGCCAGTGCCACCTGGCAAACGCCAATGCCGCCCCCGGCGCGCATGAAAGCCAGTTGCGCCACATCGCTGTCGCTGCGCACTGCAAACTGATCGCGCCGCCACGCGGGCACCGCCTTTTGTGCGGCGCGCAAAAAGGGCGTTTCTGCGTCAAAACCAATCAGGCGGTGGTGCGCGAGGTCGGCCAGCGTCTCAGGCACTCCGTGCGCCTGCAAGTAGCTGGGGTGGGCGTGCAGTCCCAAGGGAATGCTGCCGACGCGGCGGGCGATCAACGCGTCCTGGCGGGGCTCGGTCATGCGGATGGCGATGTCGGCCTCGTGCTGCAGCAGGTCCTGCACGCGGTTGCTGAGCACCAGTTCCACCGTCAGCGCCGGGTGCTCGGCCTGCAGTTGCGCCAGAATGGGCGGCAGCACCTCCACGCCGATCACCTCGCTGGCCGTCACCCGCACCGTGCCCCGCACACCGCCGCCATGGCTGTCGGCTGCGCGCACCAGGGCAGCGGCGGTGTGGCCCATGGCTTGCGCGTAGGGGCGCAGCGCCAGCGCCGCCTCGGTCGGCAGCAGGCCCTGCTGCGAGCGGGTGAACAGCACCAGTCCCAGCGCCTGCTCCAGCGCCGCAATGTGGCGCCCCACCGTGGGTTGTGTCACCCCCAGCGCGCGGGCTGCGCCCGAGAGCGATCCCTCTTGCACCACGCCCAGGTACGAGCGGTACAGCTCCCAGCCAATGTCTTTGTGTGCAGGTTGTGCCATACATAAATGTATAGCCATGCGCCGATTTTCGGTAATTCCATTTCACAACACCCACGACCACACTGCATTCATCACCACTTTTTTTGGAGCAAAACATGGCAAACGCAGGCAATACGGTTCTGGTTCTCGGCGCGACCGGGGGCATCGGTGGCGAAGTGGCGCGGCAGCTGCGCGACCGGGGATGGCAGGTGCGCGCGCTGCACCGGGGCGTGGCGCAGGCCGGGGAGCAACGCGACGGCATGGCATGGATTCGCGGCGACGCGATGCGGCGCGAGGACGTGGTAGCCGCTGCCGCAGGCTGCGACGTGATCGTGCACGCGGTCAACCCGCCCGGCTACCGGCGCTGGAGCGAGCTGGTGCTGCCGATGATCGACAACACCATTGCGGCGGCCACCGCAGTGGGTGCCACCGTGGTGCTGCCCGGCACGATCTACAACTACGGGCCCGACGCCTTCCCGGTGCTGCGCGAGTACTCACCGCAGCGCCCCCACACCCGCAAGGGCACTGTGCGCGTGGAGCTGGAGCGGCGCCTGCAGCAGGCGACCCAGCCCCACCCGCTGAGTGCGGGCACCTGCCGCGTGCTCATCGTGCGGGCGGGGGACTACTTTGGCCCCCAGGTGGGCAACAGCTGGTTCTCGCAAGGCCTCGTCAAGCCCGGCCAACCCGTGAAGGCGGTGAACCTGCCCGGCGCACCCGGCGTGGGCCACCAATGGTCATACCTGCCCGACGTGGCGCGCACCATGGTGCAGTTGCTGGAGCGCCGCGCCACACTGCCCGCGTTTGCACGCTTTCACATGGCCGGGCACTGGGACGCCGACGGCACGCAGATGGCCGCCGCGATTGGCCGCACCGTGGTGGCACATGGTGGTGCGGCCCCGCACGTGCGGGCCTTTCCGTGGTGGCTGGTCACACTCGCCTCGCCGTTTGTGGCCACGCTGCGCGAACTGCGGGAGATGCGCTACCTGTGGAGGCAACCGGTGCGCATGGCCAACGACCCGCTGCGCGCCGTGCTGGGCGAAGAGCCCCACACGCCGCTGGACGCGGCGGTGCAGGCCACGCTGTTGGGTCTGGGCTGCCTGCCAGGGGCCAAAGCGCCGCTCACAGCCCCAGGAAACCCGCAATCACCAGCCCGGCTTCCAGCGTGAACCGGCCCTGGGCAACCTGCGCGCGCACCTCTTCCAAGGGCAGCAGTGCAAACTCGTCCACCTCGCCGTCCTGGTTGTCGGGCGCCATGCCCTCTGGCACCACGGCGCGGAACCAGTCGATGCGCTCGACCATGTACCCCGCGCCGCCCCCCTCGCTGCTGGGGCGGCTGAACAGCACATGGCCACCGTGCGCCACGCCGGCAAGGGTGTGCACATGCAGCCCGGCTTCTTCCCAGGTCTCGCGCACCAGAGCTTGGGGCAACGAGTCGGCGGCCGAGATCATGCCGCCCATCAGCGTGTCCCACAGGCCTGGGTCGTTGGGTTTGTTCAGCGAACGCTTTTGCACCCACATGCGCCCATCGGGCGCCAGGCCCACCAGGTGCACGGCGCAGGTGGTGATGCCCAGCACACGCACGGCACCCCGCTCCACGGTGCCCACGACTTCGCCGCTGGGGTTGGTCACCGCCAGTTGTTCGTTGCGCCACGGGCCACACAGGTTGGCGTCGCGCAGCGCTTCGGCCAAGGTGTTCAGGGCGTCGGTGGTGGCGTTGACGTTGGCATCAGAGGCCGCTTGGGGCGGCAGATGCAGACTCCATGCAGGGGCGCCGCCATGCTCACCCATTGATAGCTGGTAGCGCTTATCCAATAAGCGCTGGAGGCTTATTTTGCTTAGAAATCCTTCCGCCACCGACCCTACCACCTGCCCCGCCACCCGCAGGGGTTGGCATGGCTGGCGGGCGGGCTGGTGCGCCAGTTGCCGCGCGCCCACCAGCCACTGGTCGAACGATGCGCCGGGGGAGGAGGCTGTCACAGCGTGAGGATGGTGCAGCCCGTGGTCTTGCGTGCTTCCAGGTCGCGGTGCGCCTGCTGCACGTCGGCCAGCGGGTAGCGCTGGTCGATGTGGATCTTCACCTGCCCACTGGCCACCACGGCAAACAGGTCGTCGGCCATGGCCTGCGTGCTTTCCCGCGTGGCGATGTGGGTGAACAGCGTCTGGCGCGTGACGTAGAGCGAGCCCTTGGCGCCCAGCGAACCCGGCGCAAACGGTGCCACGGGGCCCGAGGCATTGCCGAAGCTGGCCATCAGGCCAAAGGGACGCAGGCATTCGAGTGACTTGTCCCAGGTGTCCTTGCCCACCGAGTCGTACACCACCTTCACGCCCTTGCCGCCGGTGATCTCTTTGACCCGGGCTGCGAAATCTTCTTTTTGATAGTTGATGGCGTGCGCCGCGCCGTTGGCCAGGGCCAGCTGGCACTTGGCATCGGTGCCTGCCGTGCCGATGAGCTGCAGGCCCAGCGCCTTGGCCCACTGGCTGGCGATCAGGCCTACCCCACCCGCAGCGGCGTGGAACAGCACATGGTCGCCGGGCTGCAGGCCTTCCACGGGCAGCGTCTTCTTGAGCAGGTACTGCGCCGTCAGGCCCTTGAGCATCATGGCCGCGCCCGTCTCAAAGCTGATGGCATCGGGCAGCTTGCACACACACTTGGCGGGCATCACCCGCACTTCGCAATAAGCGCCGGGGGGCTGGCTGGCGTAGGCAGCGCGGTCGCCCACCTTCAGGTGCGCAACGCCCTCGCCCACGGCTTCGACAACGCCCGCGCCTTCCATGCCGATGGTAGCGGGCATGTTCAGGGGGTACAACCCCGTGCGGTGGTACACGTCGATGAAGTTCAGGCCGATGGCGTGGTGGCGGATGCGGATCTCGCCGGGGCCGGGCTCGCCCACGGCGACGTCAACGATGTGAAGTTCTTCGGGACCACCGTGCTGGCGGATCTGGACGGCAAGGCTCATGGCAAAACGCTCCTGGATAACGGGTGTTGAACGGGTCCCCAACGGGCATGGATGGGGCCTGTAACGGGCGAGACAAACGGAGGCCATCCTGCCATGAATCTGAAAGCCTTGTCCTGCCCTGCACCGTTACAGTGCAGCCCATGACTCAAAGACTCACGCCCGGTACGGCGGCGCTGCTGGTGATACCGCCGCTGCTGTGGGCTGGCAACGCCGTCACAGGCCGGCTGGTGCACGACCTGATCCCGCCCATCACGCTCAATTTCATCCGCTGGGTGCTGGCTTTCTTCATCCTGCTGCCGCTCGCGTACAACGTGCTGCGCAAGGACAGCCTGCTGTGGCCCCACTGGCGCCGCTATGCACTGCTGGGGCTGCTCGGCATTGGCCTGTACAACGCGCTGCAGTACATGGCGCTGCAGACTTCCACGCCCATCAACGTGACGCTGGTGGGCTCCAGCATGCCGGTGTGGATGCTGGCCGTGGGGGCGCTGTTCTTTGGCGCGACGGTCACGCGGCGGCAACTGCTGGGCGCGCTGCTGTCGATGTGTGGCGTGCTGCTGGTGCTCAGCCGGGGCGAGTGGTCGCAGCTGCTGGCTTTTCGCCTCGTGCCAGGCGATGTGTTCATGCTGCTGGCCACCATCTCGTGGGCGTTCTACAGCTGGCTGCTGTCGCGCACCAGCGAGCCCGCCCGCATCCGGGGCGACTGGGCCGCTTTTTTGATGGCGCAGATGGTGTTTGGCCTGGCATGGTCGGGCAGCTTCGCGGGCGTGGAATGGGCGATGGGCCACACCCACATCGCATGGGGCTGGCCGCTGATCGCAGCGCTGGCTTTCATCGCCGTGGGCCCCGCCGTGCTGGCCTATCGCTGCTGGGGCGTGGGGGTGGAGCGCGCCGGGCCTGCGGTGGCGGGCTTCTTCGTAAACCTCACCCCGCTGTTTGCGGGCATCCTGTCGGCCGCCTTTTTAGGGGAAACCCCACAGCTTTTCCACGGTGTGGCATTCGCACTGATCGTGGGCGGGATCGTGGTGTCGTCGCGGCGATAGCGGCAGGCGGGATCAGCCTGCTGCGCCTTCGGCCGAGGCTTGTGTTGCGGCCTGCTGCAACAAGACTTCGAGCTCCGATACCGGCCCGGGCATGCCCAGCAAATAGCCCTGAAAGAGCTGGCAGCCATAGTCTGCCAGCAGGGCTTTCTGCTGTGCGGTTTCCACACCTTCGGCAATCACATCCAGCTCCAGGTTGCGCGCCATGCCGATGATGGTCTGCACGATCACGTCGTCGGTGTGCCGCACACCCAGGTTGCGCACAAACGACTGGTCGATCTTGAGCTGGTCCAGCGGCAGCCGCGTGAGGTAGGCCAGCGACGAGTAGCCCGTGCCGAAGTCGTCCACCGAAAAGCGCACACCCTTGGTCTTGAGCAGGCCCATCTTGGCAATGGTGTCGTCCACGTTGTCCAGCACCAGCGACTCGGTCAGCTCCAGCTTGAGCAGGTGGGGCCGCGCGCCGGTCTCGCGCAGCACCTCGACCACGCGGGCCACGAAGTCGCGCTGGCGGAACTGCCGGGCGCTCACGTTGACCGACAGCGGCACATGCCGGTAGCGGGCATCGTTCTCCCACGCCGCCAGCTGCTCGCACGCGGTGCGCAGCACCCAGTGGCCCATGGGCACGATGAGTTCGCTTTCTTCTGCCACGCCAATGAAGGCGCTCGGCGCAATAAGGCCGCGCTCGGGATGGATCCAGCGGATCAGCGCCTCGGCGCCCACGATGCGCCCGTCCAGATGGAACTGGGGCTGGTAGTGCAGCGCGAACTGCCGCGCGGCCAGCGCGGCCTGCAGATCCCCCTCCAGCTGCGCGCGCACGCTGATGGCAATCTGCATCTGCGGATCGAAAAAACACAGCGCATTGCGGCCCTGCGACTTGACCTGGTACATGGCGATGTCGGCCTGTTTGAGCAGATCGACCGAGGGCTGCAGCGCCCCGCCCATGAGCGTGGCCCCGATGCTGGGCGTGCTGTGGTGGCTGAGCCCGGCCAGCGAGTACGGCATGTTGAGCGTGCGCAGGATCTTTTCGCCCACGCGGCGCGCATAGGCAGCCGCCTCTTCGCTGTGCAGCGACAGCTCGTGCAGCATGACCACGAACTCGTCTCCCCCCAGGCGCGCCACGGTGTCCTCGCGGCGCACGCAGGTCTTCAGGCGCTCTGCCACCTGGCGCAGCAGCATGTCGCCCACCTCGTGGCCCATGGTGTCGTTCAGCGTCTTGAAGTGGTCCAGATCCAGGAACAGCAAGGCCCCGTACTGCCCGCTGCGCACACTGGCCGCAATCACCTGCTGCATGCGGTCCATCAGCAGCCGGCGGTTGGGCAGATTGGTCAGAGGGTCGTAGAAGGCCAGGCTCTCAATCTCGGCGCTGGCGCGGCGCAGGGCCGTCACGTCGTGGTAGGTGATGACCAGCCCGCCCTCGGGTGTGGGCCGTTCGGTGATCTGGATCGTGCGGCCATTGGGCAGCACCTGCTCATGGGGCTCATGGTGCTGGTTCTGCTTGAGCAGCCGCAGCTCCACCCAGCGCATGCGTTCTTCCTCGCTGGCGCGCGGCAGATGGTGCCGGGCGGTCTCTTCCATCACGCGCCGAAACGGCACCATGGGCGCCATCACGGCGCGCAGCCAGGGGAAAATTTCCTCAAACCGGCTGTTCCATTGCACCACGCGCTGCTCGCCGTCGAGCAGAACAAAACCACTCACCATCGACTCCAGTGCCTGGTCGAGGGTGGCCTTGGACTGCGCAATGGCAAGCCGCGCCTGGGACATGCGGTCCAGGTAGCGCAGCGCCAGGTTGCCCGCTGCCACGATCATGGCCACAAACAACAGCCCCGTCAGTGCAATGGCGTTGCGCTGGTCGCGCCAGCCTGCCAGCGCATCGCGCAGCGGAATGCTCGCCGAGATGCGCAGGTCCTGGTACAGGATGGGTCGGTAGACCACCAGCGCCGGCTCGCCACTCAAGCGGGCGGGTGCCTTCCACGCCTGCCCCAGGGCGGCCACCTCCTGCAGTGGCGGGGACAGCACGGGCGTGATCGCCTCTTCGCGGTTGGGCGCACTCAGCAGCAGCAGCCCTCCGGCACGCTCCAGCGTCACTTGCAGGCCTGTGATGTCCACACCCTGGACCAGCACCGAGCTGAGCGCCCCCACCGGCAATTCGGCAATGGCCACCACAAGGGAACTGTCGGCCATGCGCAGGTGGCGCGCAAAATACAGCACGCGCTCGGCAGTCGCAAAGCTCACCACCGGCGGGCTGATCATCAGGGTGGAAACGGGCTGCTCCAGCACAGACGCCAGAAAACCGGGAGGCAGCTGCAGCGGCAGCGCACTGCCAGCCGCATCGGAAGAGGCGATGGTCTTGCCGTTCGCGTCCAGCAGCGCCACATAGCGCACCATCAGGTTCTGCCGAGCGGAGCTGCGCAGGCGCTGGCTTGCAAGGTCAGGGTCCACCCATTCGCTCATCGAACCCGACAGGCCCAGCAGTTCGTCCATGCTGGCCAGCAGCACGTCCACCGCCAGCAGGGAACGATTGAGCGCCGCTTCGGCACCCGCCACAAAACGGGTGGCCTGGGCTTCGTAATCGTCCAGCGCCACCTTGCGAGCGTTCCATACCAGTGCGGCAGACACCATCACCACCGCCGCAATGAACACCGCCGCCCCGGCCCATACAAAGGCCCTGATGCGCAGTGGGGTCGTGGTATCCCTCATTTCGCCGGGGCCGCAGCCAGGCCACGGACGGGACCGATCGTCTGGTTCCACACCTGGGCGCAACGCGGCCCGCAGCGCTGCACCCAGCGCGGCAGCACGGTGGAGGCAAGGATCTCCTGGCGGCTGCGTTCATCCTGCGCAGACACCGGCACCACCACCATGCTGCCCTTGCGTCCCCCCACACAGGCGGGGATGCCACGGTTGCAGGCCATGCCATCGGAGGTTTCGCGCTCGGACTCCTCCCAGATGGCGGCCTCCAGCCGGGGCAGCTCGCGCCGGAGCAGGGCACGCAGATCGGGCGGCAGCGCCTCCCAGGCGGCCTTGTTGGCGCTGAACACAGCCAGCCCCCAAGTCACGGGCAGCGCATGCACATGGGAGGTCATGGTATGCAGCCCCAGCGTGTTGCCCGACATGGTGCCGGTGATGGCGCACTCGGTATTGCCCGCCGTGAGGCTGGGCACGATCTGCGCGAAGCCAGTCAGCACGGGGATGCCGCCGAGCGCCCCGACAAAATCCGCCTGGGTGGATGACGACACGCGCGTGCGGCGCCCGGCCAGATCGGCCAGCCCGCGCAGGGGCTTCTTGCAAAACACCACCTGGGCCGGATACACATACATCGCCAGCGCCTCCACGCCGTGCTGGTCACGCAGACTCTTCTCCAGGTAAGGGCGAAACGCCGCCAGCGTGGTCTTGAGCGTGGCAATGTCGGGGTTCAGCCCCGCCAGATCGGGTGCGGTGTACTCGGGGTACTGGGCCGTGAACGAGCTCATGAGCGTGGTGCCAAAAGGCACCACACCCAGCTGCAGCAGGCGCAGCATTTCGGCGCCAGGCACACCGGCGCGGTCAAAGGGCACGATTTCAGCGTCGAACCGGCCACCGCTCAAGCGGAGCAGTTCCTTGCTCCAGAAGGGCTCTTCCTGCCGGGTGTACTGGTTGATACCTGCCAGCCCCCCCACGATGCGCAGCTTGTAGGGCGCAGTGGCCGCTGCCGGGGTGGCCGCAGGCTGGCCCACAGCCTGTGGCGAACAACCCAGCGCGGCCCATGCCACGCACAGTGCAGCGATGCGGTGCAGAAGGCGGGAAGTCACAGCGGGTTTGGGCTGCATGGCAACTTCTGGCTCGTCAACCGGGGGGCAGTGGACGGCCACCGCCGCGCACCCTTCATGCCCAGGGCCATGCCAGCGCCCCAGCGGCATCCATGGATCGCATAGAGGTCTGGAAGGCCGCCCTGGGGAGGGATGCGCGGTGTCATGTTCCGGTACTTTCGGGTTGGAATGCTGGGGCACCATTCTTCACCAAGTTTTCCCCCTCGGCGGGCAAAGCTGTCTGCAAAACGCCACGCCCTGCCGCCAGGGAATCTCCTTCGCCCGCCAGTGACCACAGACGACGGGTTGACCTTCTGTCTCAACCCGGGTCAGAAGGTCCCAGGATAAGCGCCGCCGTCCGCCAGCACGTTCTGCCCGGTCATATAACCCGCCTGCTGGCTGCACAGGAAAGCGCAGATGGCACCAAACTCCTGCGCCGTGCCATACCGCCCTGCCGGAATCTGGGCCTGCTGTTGCGCGCGAACATCGTCCACGCTCTTGCCAGCCTTACCGGCAGCAGCGGTCACGGTGGCGGCCAGTCGGTCGGTGTCGAACTTGCCGGGCAAGAGGTTGTTGATGGTGACGCCCCGTGCAGCGATCTTGCTGCGCGAGACCCCCGCCACAAAGCCCGTGAGCCCGCTGCGCGCGCCGTTGGACAGACCCAGGATGTCAATGGGCGCCTTCACCGCGCTGGAGGTGATGTTGACGATGCGGCCAAAGCCTCGCGCAGCCATGCCGTCCACTGTGGCCTTGATCAGTTCGATGGGGGTGAGCATGTTGGCGTCCACGGCCTTGATCCATGCATCGCGGTCCCAGTCGCGGAAGTCGCCCGTTGGCGGGCCGCCGGCATTTGTCACCACGATGTCAAAGTCACGGCCCGGGCCACCTGTCACGGAGAACACGGCAGCACGGCCCTCGGCGGTGGTGATGTCAGCAGCTACCGCCAGCACCGTCGGTTTGGAGCTTTTTTGGCCGCTAGCGCTTTCCTGCATTGCGCCTTCAGCTACCAATTGTGTAGCAGCCTGCTCCAGCGCCTGGGCATTGCGGGCGTTGATGACCACGTTGACGCCCTCACGCACCAGGGCCAGCGCACAGCCATAGCCCAAACCCTTGCTCGCGCCACACACCAGCGCCCATTTGCCTGCGATACCCAAATCCATAACAATCTCCGGTTCTGCTGCAAGCCGCAGCATTCACAGATCATCATAAGTGGAGAGCTGCAACATGAATTGGCTGCACCGCGGAGCCCTGGCCACCTGGCTGGCATGGGCCGCATTGGCACCCCTGGCAGGTAGCGCGCATGCGCAGGAGGCGGCCGTGGTCAAGCGAGCCACCCAGTTGCGCGACACCCCCGCCGACAGCGGTGCGAGCGTGGCCCCGCTGGAGGCCAACACCGTGGTCACGCGCAGCAACGAGCGCAAGGGCCCCTGGACCAAGGTGAGCACACAGCAAGGCGCCACCGGCTGGGTGCACATGTTCGACCTGGGACCGCAGTCGGGGTCGGCCACGCCCACCAACAACGCCGCCACCAGCGGCCTGCGAGGCCTGGGCGGGCTGTTTGGCGGCAACAGCGGCTCCACCACCACGGCCACGTCCACGGTGGGCATTCGTGGCCTGGATGCTGAAGACATCGCCAATGCGCAGCCCAATCCTGCTGCCGTCGGCCGGGCAGAAAGCCTGCGGGTGAATGCCGACCAGGCGCGCCAGTTCGCCAGCTCGGCGTCCCTGCAATCCCGGGATGTGCCCGCCCTGGCGCAGCCCGCACTGCCCACATCCAGTCGGGACTCCGGCAGCGGGTCCAGCAACCCCTCCGACCCCAACTACAGCCCTAACTGAGGAAATGGCCATGAACCGGAATTCCACCTGGAAACGCCGCGCGCAGACGGCAGCCTTGTGCGCGCTGCTCGCCGCAGCGCCCCTGGCCGCCCACAGCCAGAACGTGATGAACATCCTCAACTCCCTGGGGGGCGGGCTGGGCTCGGCCATCACGGGGGGCAAAGCCGCTCCGGCGGCGCAGGGTGACGATCTGATCAGCCTGCTCACGCAGTCGATGGAGAACATCGACGAGGCCAAGGAAATCGAGATCGGCCGCCAGCTGGCCGCCCTGCTGCTGGGCGCCAAGCCCGCCCACCCGGACATGGCACTGCAGCGCTATGTGAACCGCCTGGGCCGGTGGGTGAGCCTGCAGTCGTCGCGCCCCGGACTGCCCTGGACCTTTGTGGTGCTGGATGACGCGGGCTACAACGCCTTTGCCGCGCCGGGCGGCTATGTGTTCGTGACCAAGGGGCTCATTGACCGCTGCGCCGACGAGTCCGAGCTGGCGGGCATCCTGGCGCACGAGATCACGCATGTGACCTCCAAACACCACCTCCAGGCCATCCGGCAAAGCGCCATGGCGGGGGTCGGCACGCAACTGCTGGCTTCGCAGATCCGCACCAGCAACATCGCAGGGCAGCTCGTCAAGGACCAGCTGCTGTCGCTGTTCCGCACCGTCTACACCAAGGGGCTGAGCCAGTCCGACGAATTCGAGGCGGACCGCACCGGGGTGTCGCTGGCGGCCAAAGCGGGTTTTGACCCCTACGGTCTGGTCTCGGTGCTGCAGCAGCTGCGCACCGTCACGCCGGACAACCCCATGTTCACGCTGACGATGTCCACCCATCCCGCCGCACAGGCCCGTCTGGATTACCTGGAGCAATCCATGGGCCGCCAGCTCGATGGGCTGGGCGGGTCGCGCGCATCGATTGCACAGCGCCTGGGCGGCAGTGCGCCTGCCAATGCGCCAGCACCCTCTGCCCGGCCTGCAGCGGCAAAGAAGGCGGGATAAGTCACCCCCAAGGAGAGCGCGCACCCGCTCTCTGCTGCCAGGTCAGGGCGCTTGGCGGCGCGCCAATTGGGTGAACACAAAAATACCCGTGATCACCAGTGCCGTGCCCGCAGCCACCCACACCGTGAACGGCTCACCCAGAATCCAGACCCCCATGAGGATGGTGGACAGCGGCCCCACCATGCCGGTCTGCGCGGTCATTCCAGCGCCCACGCGCTCAATGGCCATCATCACCATGAGCACGGGCGCAGCCGTGCAGAGCGTGGCGTTGAGCACGGACAGCCAGATCACCTCGGGTGCCACCACGGCAGCACTGAAGGGCCGCAGCACCACAAACTGCAGCAGGCATAGCAGGCACGCCACGGTGGTGGCCAGTCCCACCAGCCGCAGCGAACCCAGGCGCCGCACCATCTCGCCGCTGTAGACCAGATAGATGGCATAGCTCACCGCACTCAGGAACACCAGCAGGGTGCCCCAGGCTGCGTTGGTGCCCTGCAGGTTGGCTTCGTGGCCGAACACCAGCACCACGCCGCAGTAGCTGATCAGCATGCCCACCGCCTGCCCCCAGGTGATGCTGCGCCGGTACAGCACCCAGCCCAGCATTACCACCAGCGTGGGGTTGAGATACAGGATCAGGCGCTCCAGGCTGGCACTGATGTAGGCCAGCCCTGCAAAGTCCAGAAAGCTCGCCAGGTAGTAGCCCGTGAGCCCCAGGCCCAGCACGCCCAGCCAGTCCTTGCGGGTCAGGGGGGGCTTGCCCCGGCTGGCCCACCAAGCCATCACGGCAAAGATGGGCAGCGCAAACAGCATGCGGTACATGATGAGCGTGACCGCATCAACACCATGGCGGTACGCCAGCTTGACGATGATGGCCTTGCCGCTGAAGGCGATGGAGCCCAGCAGGGCCAGGGCGAGACCAGTTGCTACGTTTTTTGTAGCTGCTTGCGCTTGTTCAGATTGCGATGGATCCACTTTTTTCTATATTCAGTTATTCATTGCGCTGCGCGACAGCACAGCCCATGAAACTGGCACGTCCTGACGCGAGGTGGCCGCGGAACTGGCTTTGCCCGGCCGCTGTTCGCGTCCCCCTCCCGTAGCGCGCAGCGCGTAGAGAGAGGGGGAAGGCGCGAAGCGACTCAGGGGGTGTTCCATCAATACCCCGCCACTTGGCCGTCGCGACGCGGATCGCTGGCGGCCACGTAGCCCTGTACTTTGGGATCGCCCATGCGCCAGATGAACTGGCCGGCGCCAAAGTCCTGGTAGGAATCCTGGATCACCTCCATGCGGTGCCCCAGGCCCATCAGGCCCTGCACCGTCCCGGCGGGCATGGCGGCCTCGACGTTGATCGACAGCCCTTCATTGAAGCGCCAGCGCGGTGCGTCGCAAGCCACCTGCGGGTTCTGGCCGTAGTCCAGCATGCGCACCAGGGTTTGCATGTGGCCCTGTGGCTGCATGTTGGCGCCCATCACGCCGTAGCTCATCACGGGCTGGCCGTTTTGCGTGAGGAAGGCGGGGATGATGGTGTGAAACGGTCGCTTGCCGGGTGCCACCAGGTTGGCTGGGTTGGGGCCCGCCGGGTCGGTGCTGAAAGCCTGGCCCCGGTTCTGCAGGCTGATGCCAAAGGTGGGCTCCACACAACCCGAGCCGAAGCCCATGTAGTTGCTCTGGATGAAGCTCACCATCATGCCGTTTTCGTCGGCCGCAGTGAGGTAGATCGTGCCACCCTTGACCGGATTGCCAGCCCCGAAATCCTGCGCCTTGTCCATGTCGATGAGTTTGGCACGGGAGGCCAGGTACGCGTCATCGAGCATTTGCGCGGGGGTCACCTCCATGGACGATGGCTCGGCCACATAGCGGTACACATCGGCAAATGCGAGCTTCATGGCCTCGATCTGCAGATGCTGGGACGCTGCGCCATCCACGGGATGGCTCGCCAGATCGAATCGGTCCAGTATGCCCAGCGCAATCAGCGCTGCGATGCCCTGCCCGTTGGGCGGGATCTCGTGCAGGGTATAGCCTCGGTAGTTGCGGGCAATGGGCGTAACCCATTCAGGGCGGTGCGCTGCCAGATCCGCCAGCGTCAGGCTGCCGCCCTGGGCCTGCGAGAAGGCGACCAGCGCCTGGGCAATTTCGCCCGTGTAGAACGCCTGGCCTTGTGTGGCTCCGATGGCGCGCAGCGCTCGGGCTGCGGCGGCAAACTGGAACAGCTCCCCCACCTGCGGCGCGCGGCCCCAGGGCATGAAGCTTTGCGCAAACCCCGGCTGCGACTGCAGCTCAGGCACTGCAGCAGCCCATTTTTGCTGCACCACCACCGGCACCAGGTAGCCGCGCTCGGCAATCTCGGCGGCGGGCTCCATCAGCGCGGCAAAGGGCAGCTTGCCGAAACGCTCGGACAGAGCGACCCACGCGCTGACGGCACCCGGCACGGTGACGGAATCGATCCCGCGTTTGGGAGGGCTTGCCGGGCTCTTGCCGTAGCGGCTGTGAAAGTACCCGGGTGTCCAGGCCGCAGGGGCGCGGCCCGAGGCATTGAGCCCGTGCAGGGCCTGTCCGTCCCACAGGATGCAGAACGCGTCGCTGCCCAGCCCATTGCTCACGGGCTCGCAGATCGTCATGGCCGCTGCCGCCGCCACAGCAGCATCAACGGCATTGCCACCCTGCTGCAGCATGCGCAGGCCCGCCTGGGCGGCCAACGGGTGCGAAGTGGAAACAACATTGCGCGCAAACACCGGCAGGCGGGTGCTGGCATAGGAGGGGGTGTAGCTGAAGTGCATCGGTTCATTATGGGCCGCGTGCCCTGCCGTCGCAGGGGCATACCGCCGGTCCAACCCTGTGGCCGGGACTCCACTGGACGCGCTGACCGGGGCGTTCACGCTTTGAAGTGCGGGGCGCCCTTTTTCCTTTTTTTCCTTCTCTTTAACCGTGCTTGCGGAACACCCGGTGGTGCAATCGCCTCAGCGACCACCATACCGCCCCCGCCACCACCGGAATGGCGATGGCCGCCGTGGTTTCCGGCGACAGGGGCCAACCGAGCTTCTGCGCCCCCTTGGCCAGGTAGCTCACCAGGCCCACGATGTAGTACGTGATGGCCGCCACCGACAGCCCTTCCACCGTGGACTGCATCTGCAGCTGCAAATCCTGCCGGTGGTTCATGGTGGTCAGCAGCGCCTGGCTGCTTTGCTGCTGCTCGATCTCCACGCGGGTGCGCAGCAGGTTGCTCATGCGCGAGACACGTTGCGACAGCGCATCCTGGCGCCGCGCCGCCCATTCGCAGGTGCTGCGTGCAGGCGTAAGGCGCCGGTCCATGAATTCCCGAATCGTCTGCATCCCGGCCAGGCGCGATTCGGCAATGTCCTGAATGCGCTTGTCCAGCAGTTCGAAGTACGCGCTGCTGGCCGAAAAACGCGAGTGGGTGGCCGCATACTGGCTCTCCACCTGCCCGGCCAGACGGGTCAGGCGGTCCAGCAGCGCAGGCTCTGCGTCGCGATTGGCGGTGCGGATGGCGTCGGCCAGTTCGGCCAGTTCGCGCTCGGCAAAAGCCAGCACACTGGCGGCCTCGCGCGCGGCAGGCAGGCCCAGCAGGGCGGCCATGCGGTAGGTCTCGATTTCGAGCAGGCGCTGCACCAGGCGGCCCAGGCGGCGCTGCGTCATGCCGCCCGCGAGCAGCACCATGCGCGAGAACCCATCGGCGTGGATCGCAAAATCGGTGTAGACCTCGCCATGCCCGTCGGCCACCGTGGAGGCCACCAGCGTGTCCTCATGCAGCACATGCTTGACCAGCGACCCCGAACCAAAGGTGTGGGTGGGCAGTACCCACAGGTTCAGGCTGCACAGACAATGCCCGGGCAAAGCCGCCAGCCACCCGCGGGGCACCGCGTCTGCGGCGCTGGCCGGCTCCCGCTCGCCAAAGGCGTCGGACGCCATGGGCACCATGAAGGTCCAGGACACAAACTCGGTGTGCAGCTCCCAGCGCATGCGGTAAGCCCCCAGGTCCATGCGCAGGTGCGTGGTGTCCGCATCGGGCAATGCCAAGTGGTGGTCGCGCAACAGAGCCGCCACATGGGCCCGGCTCGCTTCACGCCCTGCGGCATCGGCCAGCATCACGATGTGTGCAATGGCCAGCGGGGCCGTCATGGCCTCGGGCGGACGGGCGTGGATTTCGTTGTGCAGCATCGCCCGGTGGGGATGCTGTGGCAGATGGAATGGAGTGGACATGCGGGCCTCTTGCCCGCCATTGTGTACTGGCGCTGAGGGCGTGCTGCGGCTGCAGATCACCAAAAAACAACGGCACCCGAAGGTGCCGTTGTTCTGGAGTCGGATGGAAAAGGCCGTGCCGTCAGTCTTCGACGAAGGCTTCCTCGCGCTTGCTCTTCACCGAAGGCAGCAGCACGATGATGAGCAGCAGTGCCGCAGCAGCCAGCAGGCCTGCCGACAGCGGACGCGTGACGAACACGCTCCAGTCGCCACGCGACAGCAGCAGCGCGCGGCGCAGGTTCTCTTCCATCATCGGGCCCAGGATGAAGCCCAGCAGCAGAGGTGCGGGTTCGGTGCCCAGCTTGTGGAAGATGTAGCCCACCAGACCAAACGCACCCACCATCCAGATGTCCCAGGTGTTGTTGTTGGTCGAATACACACCCACGGCGCAGAACAGCACGATGGACGGGAACAGCCAGCGGTAGGGCACCGTGAGCAGCTTGATCCAGATGCCGATCAGCGGCAGGTTCAAGATGATCAGCATGGCATTGCCCAGCCACATCGAGGCGATCAGGCCCCAGAACAGCTCGGGATTGCTCGTCATCACCTGGGGACCAGGCTGGATGTTGTGGATCGTCATGGCCCCCACCATCAGCGCCATCACAGCGTTGGGGGGGATACCCAGCGTCAGCAGCGGGATGAAGGAAGTCTGCGAACCGGCATTGTTGGCCGACTCGGGCGCTGCCACACCACGGATGTTGCCCTGGCCAAAAGGCACTTCACCGGGCTGGAGCTTGGTCTTCTTCTCCACGGTGTAGGCCGCAAACGCAGCCAGCAATGCCCCACCACCGGGCAGGATACCGAGGGCGGCACCCAGCGCCGTGCCCCGCAGCACGGCAGGAATCATGCGCTTGAAGTCGTCCTTGGTGGGGAACAGGCCTTCCACCTTGGCAGTGAACACTTCGCGCTCATCGTCAGGGCGCGAGAGGTTGGCAATGATCTCGCCGTAGCCGAAAACACCCATGGCGATGGTCACAAAGCCGATGCCGTCGGTCAGTTCAGGAATGTCGAAGCTGAAACGGGCCACACCCGAGTTCACGTCGGTACCCACCAGGCCCATCAGCAGGCCCAGCACGATCATGGCCACGGCCTTGAGCAGCGAGCCCGAAGCCAGCACCACGGCGCCAATGAGGCCCAGCACCATCAGCGAGAAGTACTCGGCAGGGCCGAACTTGAACGCCACTTCGGTCAACGGAGGTGCGAAGGCCGCCAGGATCAGCGTACCCACGCAGCCGGCAAAGAACGAGCCCAGGCCCGCCGCCGCCAACGCAGGGCCCGCACGGCCCTTGCGAGCCATCTGGTAGCCGTCGATCACGGTCACCACCGACGAGGACTCGCCCGGCAGGTTCACCAGAATGGCAGTGGTCGAGCCACCGTACTGTGCACCGTAATAGATACCGGCCAGCATGATCAGCGCAGCCACGGGTGGCAGCGCGTAGGTGGCGGGGAGCAGCATGGCGATGGTTGCCACCGGGCCGATGCCGGGCAACACACCAATGAGCGTGCCCAGCAAGCAGCCCACAAAGCAGTAAATGAGGTTTTGGAACGTGAACGCGACGCCAAAACCCATCGCGAGGTTGTCAAATAATTCCATGGTCGGTGCTCCTGCTCAACCCGTGATGAAACTCGGCCACACAGGGAACTGCAGCTTGAGCGCCCAGACGAATGCTACGTAACTGCCAATGGCCAACACGGTGGCCAGGATGAACACGGACTTCGCGTGGAACTCCTGGCCCGCCAGGCTTGCGATGAAGGTCAGTGCATAGATGCCCACGATGAGGCCCATCGCCGGGACACCTATGCTGGGCAAGCCGCCCAGCAGGATACCGAACGCAAAGTTGGCAGCCAGGATGAAGAACAGCGGCTTCCAGGCCCACTTTCCAATCTTGTCACCGTCCTGGGTTTCGACCGTGGTGGCCTTGAAGGTGATCGCGCCGCCGATGATGGCCAGCAAGATACCCAGCAGCAGCGGGAAGTAACCCGGGCCCATGCGGGCCCCGTTTCCGACGTTGTACGTGGTGGCTCCCCACGCAAACGCAACACCAACCCCCATGAACATGAGGCCGGCAAAGAAGTCTTTTTGACTTTTGATTTTCACGAATTGTCTCCTTGGCGGGAAATCTCGACTGCGCGATTGTGCGTGCAACCAAGGCCCGCGCGGATGTGGATTCCACCTACATCCGGTAACGCTTGGGATGTCCTGCATAACCCTCGCGCGTCGGTGGTAGTGCGGATCGGGAAAGGCCGCAAGGCGTCTTTTTGCGGCCAATAGCATGGCTATTGGCAAGAAAAGCAACGCAGCGGACTGCCCGAGGCCGCGCTATCACAGACCGCAGGGAGTTATGCAGGACATCCCTTGCTCCTGCGGAGCTGGTTCAAGGTCTTACTCCAGCGGCAGTGTCGCAGCAATCACCTCGTCCAGCGTGGTCAGGCCCTCTGCCACCCGCAGAGCGCCTGCCAGACGCAAGGGCCGCATGCCATCCTGCACGGCCTGGCGGCGCAGCTGGTCGATCGAGGGCGCCTGGTTGATCTTCTCCTTGAGTGCCTCGGTCACGGTGAGCAATTCATACAGGCCCATGCGCCCCCGAAATCCACCCATGCGGCAGTCCACGCAGCCCACGGGCTTGTAGGGGTGGTAGCCGCCACTGAGCTTCCAGGGCTTGACCACCTCCACCAGCGTTTCGCGCTGCGCCGTTTCGTCCTTTTGTTTGCACTGCTTGCACAGCGTGCGCACCAGCCGCTGGGCCAGCACCCCCAGCAGCGTGGCATTGAGCAGATAGGGGGGCACCCCCAGTTCCATCATGCGGGTGATGGCCGACGGGGCGTCGTTGGTGTGCAGTGTGGAGAACACCAGATGCCCGGTCAGCGCGGCCTGGATGGCCATCTCGGCCGTCTCCAGATCGCGGATTTCGCCCACCATGATGATGTCCGGGTCCTGGCGCATGAGGGCACGCAGGCCCTCGGCAAAGTTGAAGTCGAGCTGGGGCTGCACCTGGGTCTGGTTGAAGCTGGGCTCGATCATTTCGATCGGGTCTTCCACCGTGCTCACGTTCACCTCTTCGGTCGCCACCCGCTTCAAGGTGGAATACAGCGTGGTGGTCTTGCCCGAGCCCGTCGGCCCCGTCACGAGAATGATGCCGTGCGGGCGCTTGACCAGCGCCTCCCAGCGCTCGGCATCGTGCTGGGCAAAGCCCAGGGCGTCCAGATCCTTGACGGCATTGTCCGGGTCAAAGATCCGCATGACCATCTTCTCGCCAAACGCCGTGGGCAGAGTGGACAGGCGCATTTCCACCTCGTCCCCGCGCTGGTTGCGCGTCTTGATGCGGCCGTCCTGCGGACGGCGCTTTTCCACCACGTCGATGCGGCCCAGGAGCTTGATGCGCGAGACCATGGCGTTGTGCACGCCCATCGGCATCTGGTAGACCGGGTGCAGCACGCCGTCGATGCGAAAACGGATCACGCCCTGGTCGCGCCGTGGTTCCAGATGGATGTCGCTCGCGCGCTGGTCAAAGGCGTATTGCCAGAGCCAGTCCACCACCTTGACCACGCCCTGGTCGTTGGCGTCGAGCTGCTTGTTGCTCTTGCCCAGTTCCACCAGCTGCTCGAAGCTGCTGCCCCCGGAGTTGCCCCCTGCCTTCTGCGCGGCGCGCACGGACTTGGCCAGGGCAAAAAACTCTGCTGTAAACCGGTGAATGTCCAGCGGGCTGGCCACCACGCGGCGCACCGTGCGCCGGGACTGGCGCTCCACCTCCGCCACCCAGTCCTCGATGAAGGGCTCGGCCGTAGCCACCACCACTTCCTTGGGGGTGACCTGCACGGGCAGCACCTTGTGGCGCTCTGCATAGGTGGCGCTCATGGTTTCGGCCACGCGCCCCACGTCCACCTTGAGCGGATCGATCCGCAAATAAGGCAGGCCTGCCCGCTTGGCCAGGTATTCAGACAACGCCTCGATGTCCAGCGGCTTGCCATCGCTGGCACGTTCCATGGCCACGTTGGCCAGGCGCACCAGCGCATGCTGAGAGCTTTCCGCCTG
Organism: Acidovorax facilis; assembly: GCF_023913775.1. Classification (GTDB taxonomy): domain Bacteria; phylum Pseudomonadota; class Gammaproteobacteria; order Burkholderiales; family Burkholderiaceae_C; genus Acidovorax; species Acidovorax facilis. The sequence goes on along the minus strand of NZ_JAMXAX010000025.1, from coordinate 12,662 downwards.
CGAGCAGCGGGCGATGGTGCGTTGAGCTTCTTCCTGGGAGATGACTTCGTCATCGCTGAGCCACTGCACCATGCGTCGCCAGTCCACCGGACCGACGTAGGGTCGCGCCGCAGTGCTGGCCAGGGAAGCGGAGATTGTTTTCATCAGATACCTTTCCGAAACGGGACTGGGGGCGGCCCGGGGGCTCAGGCCGCGACGGGCTTGAATGCCCGCAGCCATTTGGTGGTCGGCAGGTCCCAGCGCGCCTGGATGGCCTGCGCCTGCACGTCGAGTTCCGCCCGCTTGGGGCGCGTTGGCGTCTTCTGGGCCAGCACCACGGTGTTGCCTTCTCGCGTGGGCTTGAAGGCCCAGAGTGCCTTGTCACCAAAGGCCGCCGCCATGCTCTGCAGGCTGCGCTCAAAGCTGGACGCCCGCCCGAACAGGTTGACCGTCATGCACCCCGTGTCGGTCAGCAAGGCGCGGCAGTCGGCGTAGAAGTCTGCGCTGTCGAGCACCGGCGCTGCGGCCTCATGGTCGTACAGGTCCACCGCCAGCGCATCCACCGTGCCCTGCCACATGGGGTTCTTGATCTCTTGCGCCGCATCGGCCAGCACCACCCGCAGCTTGGGGCCATCGGGCGGCAGCTTGAACCACTGCCGGCACACCGCCAAGACCTGTGGGTTGAGCTCGATGGCCGTGGTGCAGATGCGCAGCTTCTTGTGGCAGAACTTGGTGATGGCACCGGCCCCCAGCCCGAGCTGCATGGCGTGCCCCTTGGACACCTGGGGCAGGTCGGCAAACAACAGCCACGCCATCATGCGCTGCACGTACTCCAGTTCCAGTTCAAAAGGCTCTGCAACGCGCATGGACCCCTGAATCCACGGGGTGCCCAGGTGCAGGTGGCGCACTTCGCCGTCATCAGAGACGCTGACTTCGGGCAGTTCTTGTGATTTTTCTTTTTTGCGGGTCATTCACAACAATCAAAGCAGGCGGTGGGCCGCCATCAGGTCCGCCCAGGCAGCCAATTTACGTTCAAAACTCCAGGAGGCATTGGCCGGGCTGGTCGAGGGCAGACGGTGCGATGCGATAGAGCGGGCGGAACCAGGCCCGGAACCCGTGCCCACGCGCTGATCGGAAAGCACATCATCATGCGCCGCAGCGCGGGGGGGCCGGAAGCTGCTGAGCACCGCCGGGGCATGCTTGAAGCTCTCACCCCCATTGTGGGCGACGGCGGCGAGCTGCGGACACACCGCCTGCAGGCGCGCAAAGTCGTTGACCTGCGCATTGCGGATGCTGGTGTCCAGGCTGCCCTCCCGCTCGCAGCTCTCATACACATCCCACAGGCCAAGCCCCCTTGCCAGCAACCAGTCGCAACGTGCGGCATACCCTTCGGCCCCTGCGGGCGGCAAGGGATGCTGCGGCCACAGCGCTTGCAAGATCTTCCAGAAATGGTTTTGCGGGTGTGCGTAGTACTGGCGCAGCCGCAAGGAGGCAGCCCCCGGAAAACTTCCGAGGACCAGCACCACCGTGCCTGCAGACACCACCGGCGGCAGCCCCTGGAGGCGCACCGGCGGGGCTGGCGCCGGAGCATCAGGGAGCGGAGGGGGCTGCGTCAGAGCGGCGTCGGGCATCCGCCGATTCTGAACCGAAACCCGTCAGCAACCCCGCGACATCCTCAAAAAAAACGATAGCTGTAAACCCTTTACCACAAAGCGCTGGCCTCCTAAAAACCTACCAATTGGTGGATCAGACGGAGACCAGAGCCTGCAACCGGGGCAGCGCAACCAGCGCATTGGCACAGGTGATACCCGCCAAATCCTCCAGCGGCTGACTGCGCAGCTCGGCCAATGCGCTAGCAATGCGCGGGAGTTCGCCGGGTGCATTGCGCCCTTGGGGCAGGCCTTCGAGCCGCTGGGCGGCGGTGGCATACGACCAATGGGGCGGGATGTCCGGCGCATCGGTCTCCACCACCAGGGTCTCTGCGGGCAGTTCTGCCGCCAGGCGACGCAGCTGCAGCGCCCGGTCGTAGGTCATCGCGCCGCCAAACCCCAGCTTGAAGCCCAGGGCGATGAACGCCTGCGCCTGCTGCAGGCTGCCGTTGAAGGCATGGGCGATACCGCCTTGTACCGGCAGCTCCCGCAAGCCCTTGAGCAATTTGTCGGACGAGCGGCGCACATGCAGGATCACCGGCAGATCAAACCGGCGCGCCAGCTGAAGCTGCGTGCGATAGAACTGCTCCTGCCGGGCTGGGTCCAGGCCGGGCACGAAGTAATCCAGGCCAATCTCTCCGATGGCCACCAGACGCTGGTCAGCCCGGTGTTGCTCCAGTTCCTGCGCCAGCAGCTCCAGATCTGCGTCGTGCGCGCGCCCTGTGTACAGGGGGTGAATGCCCAGCGCATAGCTGTCGCCATGCCGATGGGCCAGGGCGCGCACCGTGGCCCAGTTGCTGCGCTCCACCGCCGGAATCACACAATGGGCCACGCCCTGGGCCCGCGCCTGGGCACGCACGGCATCACGGTCGGGGTCAAATTCGGGCGCATCCAGGTGGCAATGGGTATCGATCCAGACAGTCATGGAGTGATGATGCCCCATCAGCCCCGACCGCTCCCTCGGCGTGAAACCTTGCAAGTGCACTCTGCAGCGATCCGTGCTAACGTGAAAACCGTGCGCCGTCTCGCGGCGTCTTCCGTAGAAAAGGTGACAGGATGCCCCGGCCCGCCCTCTACAGCAGCTCCCGCCACACCCGCCGCTCCCCACCCGAGCCGGTTGAAAAAGTGCCTGCGCCCACCGAACAACCAGCGGCCAGTGTGATGGAGCCCTCTCCAAACCCTGCCACCAAGCCTGTGGCGGGCACGGCTCTGTCGCGGCGCCATCTGTACGCCCTGTGGGCACTGATCGCGCTGCTGACCACATTGCTGCTCTACAGCCTGTGGCTGCACCAACGCCCCGCCGCCCAGCGGATCACCCAGGAAGACATTGACGCCGCCGTGCTGCGCACGCTGGAGACGACCACCCCGCCCTCCGCCGCCGCCCGCGCTGTGGAATCGATCTCTCCCTCGATCGTGCGCGTGGTGGGCTACGGCCGCAGCAAAAACGGCAAGGAAGAGGTGGAACGCGGCATTGGCACGGGCGTGGTGATTGTGGACAAAGGCATCATCCTGACCAACCTGCACGTGGTGGCGGGCGCGGACCGCATTGCCATCACCTTCCACGATGGCCTGGAAACCACCGCCAGCATCACGGGCGCCCAGCCCGAAAACGACCTGGCCGTGCTGCAAGCCCACAAAGTACCCGATGACCTCTTCGCAGCCCCGCTGCGCTCCACCCAGGACCTGCGCCCCGGCGACCACGTGGTGGCCGTGGGCTTCCCGTTCGGCATCGGGCCTTCGGCCTCAGCGGGCGTGGTCTCGGGCCTCCAGCGCGAATTCACCTCGCCCGAAGGCAAGCGCCAGCTCAGCAACCTGATCCAGTTCGATGCTGCGGCCAACCCCGGCAACTCCGGTGGCCCACTGGTCACGCTCGATGGCGAGGTGGTGGGCATCGTCACCGCCATCCTGAACCCCACGTCGGCACGCACCTTCATCGGCATCGGGTTTGCGGTGCCCATCGAGAACGCCGCTTCCGCCGTTGGCATGCCCCCCTTCTGATCCCGAACCTTCACAAGGAGCACCATGGAAACCACCCCATCGCCCTCTGCCATGAACAACGCCGCCACCGCCACCCTGATGGAGCAGGTGCTCTACGAAGTCAAGCGCGTGGTGGTGGGCCAGGACCGCTTTCTCGAGCGGGTCATGGTGGCCATGCTCGCCCAGGGCCATCTGCTGGTCGAAGGTGTGCCGGGCCTGGCCAAGACGCTCACCGTGAAGACGCTGGCCAGCACCATCCAGGGCAGCTTCAAGCGCATCCAGTTCACGCCCGATCTGGTGCCCGCCGATCTGGTGGGCACGCGCATGTACAACCAGAAGACCGGCGAGTTCAGCACCACGCTGGGCCCGGTCTTCACCCACCTGCTGCTGGCCGACGAGATCAACCGCGCACCCGCCAAGGTGCAAAGCGCCCTGCTGGAGGTGATGCAGGAACGCCAGGTGACGATTGCAGGCGAGACCCACAAGGTGCCCGAGCCTTTCCTGGTGATGGCCACCCAGAACCCCATTGAGACCGAAGGCACTTACGCGCTGCCCGAAGCCCAGGTGGACCGCTTCATGATGAAAGTGCTGCTGGGCTACCCCACCGAGGAGGAAGAGTTCGTGATCGCCCAGCGCGCGCTCGATGTGCCCGTGCAGGTGCTGCCCGTGGCCACCACCGCGCAGCTGGCGGCGCTGCAGGCCGAATGCCGCACCGTCTATGTAGACCCGTCGATGCTGCAATACGCCGTGAAGCTGGTGGCCGCCACCCGCGAGCCCACGCGGCATGGCCTCAAGGACCTGACCGGCTACATCAGCTGCGGCGCCAGCCCGCGCGCCACCATTGCCCTCGCAGAGGGCGCCCAGGCCCTGGCCATGCTGCGCGGGCGCAACTACGTGCTGCCCGAAGACATGACCGACCTGGCGGCCGACGTGCTGCGCCACCGCATCGCGCTGTCGTACGAGGCGCTGTCCGAGGGGCTGGATGCCGATGCCCTCGTCAAGCGCATCATGGCCAAGATACCGGCGCCTGCCCGGCCTCTGCATCATGAGCAAAAAGTTGCCTGACACCACTTCAGCCACGGTCCACACGCTGCCCACCCTGCCGGGGCAGGCGGACCGGTTGCTGCGCGAGCTGGAGTGGAAGGTGATCCGCCGCCTGGACGGCCTGCTGCAGGGCGACTACCGCACGCTGATGCGCGGCAGCGGCCTGGACCTGGCCGACCTGCGCGAGTACCAGCCGCATGACGACGTGCGCCACATCGACTGGAACGTCACTGCACGCCTGAACATCCCCCACGTGCGCGTGTTCACCGAAGACCGCGAGATGTCCGCCTGGTTTCTGCTGGACCTCAGTCCGTCCATCAACTTCGGCCCGCAGGGCAACGCCAAGCGCGACATCCTGACCGGCTTTGTGGCCGTGCTGTCGCGCCTGCTGACGCGCCACGGCAACCGCGTGGGCGCCATGCTCTACGGCGCAGGCAATGCACCCGCCCGCGCTGTGGATGCGGTGTTACCGCCCCGCAACAGCCGCGCCCATGTACTGCATCTGGTGCACCGGCTGTTGACGCCGCCCGCCCCTGCCACCGGCACATCCAAACCCGGCGGAGGCGCCACAGAACTGCACCGTTTGCTGCAAACGGGCCTGGCCAACCTGCGCCGCCGCTCCACGGTGTTTGTGGTGTCCGACTTCATCAGCGCACCCGGCTGGGAAAAGCCCCTGGCCCAACTCGCCCAGCGGCACGACGTGGTGGCCGTGCGCCTGCTCGACCCGCTGGAGCTGGAACTGCCCGATGTGGGCCTCATCACGCTGCGCGATGCCGAAAGCGGCGAGCAGCTGCAGGTGGACACCCACGACGCGGGCTTTCGCCGCCGCTTCGCCCGCCTGGCGGCCGAGCGCGAGGCCGTGCTACGCGAAGGCCTGACCCGCGCGGGCGCCGACACACTGGAGCTGTGCACCGACGACGATCTGGTCGATGCCCTGCTGCGTTTCATGGACCTGCGCCAGCACCGGGTACGCACCTCCCGAGCCGCGCCCTCCCGCGCTGCAGATCCGGCGCAGCACGCCGCCTGAACGAACCACGTCCCCGCCCGAAGGAACACACCATGGTTTTTCTCTGGCCCACCCTGCTCTGGCTGTTGCTGCTCGTGCCCCTGCTGGTGCTGATGTACTGGTGGCTGCTGCACCGGCGCAAGAAAACGGCGCTGAGCTATTCGAGCCTGTCGCTGGTGCGCGAGGCCATGGGCCCCGGCCAGAACCTGCGCCGCCACATCCCGCCCGCACTCTTTCTGCTGGCGCTGGTGGCACTGCTGCTGGCCACCGCACGCCCGCTGGCCGTCATCACCCTGCCCTCGCAGGACCAGACCATCATGCTGGCCATGGATGTCTCGGGCAGCATGCGCGCCGCCGATGTGGAGCCCGACCGCCTCACCGCTGCGCAGAACGCCGCCAAGGCCTTCATCGCCGAGCTGCCCCGCCATGTGCGTGTGGGCATCGTGGCGTTTGCCGGCAGCGCCCAGCTGGCCCAGCTGCCCACGCAAAGCCGCGAAGACCTCGTCAAAGCCATCGACAGTTTTCAGCTCCAGCGCGGCACGGCCACGGGCAACGGCATCATGCTGTCGCTGGCCACCATCTTCCCCGACGCGGGCATCGACATCTCCGCCCTGGGTGGCCGCCAGGCCATGCGCCCCAAGCCCATTGACGAAATTGGCAAACAAGACCCGGCCAAGGTGTTCACGCCCGTGGCGCCCGGCTCCTACACCTCGGCCGCCATCATCATGCTGACCGACGGCCAGCGCACCACTGGCGTGGACCCGCTGGAGGCCGCCAAATGGGCGGCCGACCGGGGGGTGCGGGTGTACACCGTGGGCGTGGGTACGGTGGCGGGGGAGACCATCGGCTTTGAAGGCTGGTCCATGCGGGTGCGGCTGGACGAAGAAACCCTGAAGGCCGTGGCCACGCGCACCAACGCCGAGTACTTCCACGCGGCCACCGCCGCGGATTTGAAGAAGGTGTACGAGACGCTCAGCTCACGGCTGACGGTGGAGAAGCGGGAAACCGAAATCTCGTCATTGCTGGCGTTGCTGGGAGCGACGTTGGCATTGCTGGCAGCCGGGCTGTCGGTGTGGTGGTACGGGCGGATTTTGTAATGTTTTTTTTGGCTCTAGCGCTTACCAGACAAGCGCTAATAGCTACTATTTTTATAGCATATAGCCTGTAGTGCATGTTTCGGGCGTGCTTGGGATGCGAGTAAGCGCTACCGTGCACTCCTCAGCATTCTCCAAACGATAGACTTCAAAAAAGATAGCTGTTAGCGCAATACCAGCAAGCGCTACACCCCGAAATCTTTTGAAATCTGCTCACGCCGCTCCCAGCGCCATCCGCCCCGACGCCGTCGCCTGGCTCGCATGGCGCGTCTCCACCCGGTTGCGCCCCGCGCGCTTGGCGTCGTAGCACGCCATGTCGGCCGCATACAGCACCGACGGCACATCCTGCAGACTCGCATCGAGCACCACCAACCCGATGCTCACCCCCAGCGTGAAGCTGCGCCCCTGGTACGAAGGCTCCCACGCCTGTACCGAGGCGCGCAGCTGCTCCGCCACCGCCTGGCCGCGTGCCAGCGCACAGCCGGGCAGCACCACCGCAAACTCGTCGCCGCCCAGCCGCGCGGCCCAGCCGATCTGGCGCACCTGGGATTCAAGCAAGCGGGCCACATGGCGCAGCACATCGTCGCCCGCGTCATGCCCGGCAATGTCATTGACCACGGTGAAGTGGTCCAGGTCCAGAAACAGCACCACGCCGTCCCCGGCTGCCTCGCTGCTGTTTGCATCCGGTGCGCGCGGGCGCATCGAGCGTTCGGCCAGCAGCAGGCCCAGGCGCTCGTCAAACGCATTGCGGTTGTAGAGCTGGGTCAGGGCATCGTGCGTGCGCTCCCACGCCTGCTGCATCTGTGCCTCGCGTGCAGCGGTGATGTCCTCCAGAATCCAGACGGTGCCTCCCGCCATCTCGTCGGGCCGCACGCCACGGCCCTGCACGCGGGCCCACACGGGGGTGCCGTCCTTGCGCATGAAGCAGACATCGCCATCGAAGGCGCCATGTGCGGCGAACTCGGCCTGCACACGCTCGCCAATGCGGCCGTATTCGGCATCGTTGGCATACAGGGTGCGCGCCGGATGGCCCTGCAGTTCGCCCTCGGTGTAGCCCAGCATCAAGCAGGCTTGCCGGCTCACCACTTCCAGGATGCCGTGGCGCGAGATGACGATGCCCACGGAGGCACTGTCCAGCACGGCCTGGAACTGCCCATCCAACGTGGCCTTGTGCTGCTGCTGCAGGCTGCCCTGCTGCACCATGCCCTGGAACATTTGCACCAGTTCGCCCACTTCACCCCCCGCACGCGGCCAGGCGACGGTGCCTTGCGGCGGGCCAGCGCGCGTGCTGCGCCGCAGCAGCTGGCGGGCACTGTGCGTGAGCTGCGCCAGCGGCTGCGCCATCCAGGCCATCAGCCCGGCCACGAGCAGCATGCACAGCGCCATGCTGGCGGCGGCCAGCCACCAGGCTTCGCGCTGCGCGCCCTGCAGGGGCGCCAGCAGCGCCTGCGAGGGGCTGACCCGCGCCACGATCCATTGCGGCAGCGGCATGCCCGCCATGCTGACGATGTGCTGGTCTTCAAGATGGGTCGTGCCCCGCCCTACCACTGGCTGGGCCTGCTCCAGCCAGCGGCTGTAGACGGGCGCCAGGCCCGTCTCGTCGCTCACCTTGCCCATGATGCGGGTCGGGTCCGAGTGCGAGAGGATGGTGCCGTCGCGCGTAAACACCAGCAGCCGAGAATCATCGCGCGCGGGCAGTGTCATGGACGGCGGCAGCAGGCCCTGCGATTGCAGGCGCAACGCACCTGCCACCACACCCAGCACAGTGCCGTCTTCGCGGTGCAGCGGCATGGTGAACATCACACGCGCGTCGCTGGTGCGCCCGGCAATCAGCTCGGACACCAGCGGCTTGCCGTCAATGAGCGTGCGGCGCAGCGCATCGCGCTCGGCGGGGTCCAGGTTGGAGGCCTTGTCCAACCGCCCCCCACGCAGGTTCAGCCGCAGTTCGCCGTTGTCGCGGGCGACCTGCATCGCATCAAAGAACTGCACGGCGGGCAGCCCCTGCTGGAGCAGCCATTCGAGGGCCGAGGGTGATTCGAGCATGGCGGGCGTAATACCAGCAGCCACCGTGCGCAACACCTTTTGGCTTTGCTCGATCTTGCTGGCCAGCAGGCGGGCCACCACCTCGACCTCATCGGTCTGCTGGCTCACCACCCGCCGCATGGCCTCCTGCCCGGAGGCCCGCGTGACCAGCCACGCCGACACCACCCCCGACAACCCCACAGCCAGCACCGCCACCAGCACCAGCCGCAACACCAGCGGACCGGGCATTGACCAGCCCGGCGCGTCCTGTGGCGGCGCAGGGTGGGTCGGGGGCGTCATGGACACTCCGCGCAGGGAGCGCCCGATGGGCGCAAAGGGGTGGCGTTGGGCATGGGGACAGGTCAAACCGGACAGGTCCCAACAAATATACGCAGCCCCTGCAGCCCAGGGCTTGGGTAGAACCCTCAGTGAAACCCAAGGACAAACCCTGACGAGGAAGCCCCCTGAGCCGCCGCGCGGCTTCCCCCGGAGGGGGACGCACCCAGGGGCCTGGCAAAGCCAGTTCCACGGGTGCGCTGGCGGGCGGCGCGCCAGTAGCAGAGGCGGTGCGCGCTATTTTTCGCGCGGCGCCGAAGCCATCCACACTTGGTTCAGTTCAGCAACCGGCCATCGACTGCAGCGCCCGGGGCTGAGGCAGGTTCAGCACATTGCCCGTGCCATGGATCAGGCCCAGTTCCCGCAGATGGCGCAGCACGCGCGAGAAGGTTTCGGGGGCGATACCCAACTGCGCCGCAATCAGGCGCTTGCGCTGGTGCAGCGTGACCTGCATGGTGCCGCTGTGGTCGGGCTGGGCGTGGTTGAGCAACCACTGCGCGCAGCGCGATTCGGCATCCTGCGCGAGGCGGCTCACGGCCAACTCGGACTGCTGGCGGTAGCCCTGCGCCATGTCGAGCAACAGGCCCCGTGCACCCGCCGGCATTTCTGCAAGGCTGCGGCGAAACTCCTCGATGGGAAGGCGGCGCACCTGCACACGGGTATCGGCCACCATGTCCACCGGCAGCGGCATGCCCATCAGGGCCGACGCGGCATCGAGCCAGAACGGCCCTTCCACGGCCCCCAGCTGGTGGCGCAGGTAGCCATCGTCGAGCACACCGCGCAGCACGCGGCCACTTTCGAGGTGCAGCACAGACGTCAGCACCTCGTTGCGCCTGCGCAGCACTTCACCGGCGGCAATCACCTCGGTTTCGGCGGGCAGTGAGAAATAGGTAGAGGGCAGCATGGGACGGACTGTGCCGCGCCCCGGACCGCTGGGCATTGAGCAAGATCAAACCGAACCCTCGCGGCAGCCCTGCCGCTGCGCCAGGGTTGAGCCAACGCATGAACAACCTGCATGCCCCCCGAACGTCCACCCCAGGGAATGGCCTGTCACCTCACGGAAACAGTGTGTAACAAGGTTGTCACACCCGGCCGATATCGTGGGCACCTTGCTCAGAGCCCCCCATCTACCGTGACGCACAACCCCCTTTGGAGCCGACTGGAGGCGATGATGGCCTTGCTGTCCCCGGCTGCGCGCCATGGCAAGGGCCCTCTGGCACAACTCATGCGCGAAGGGGGCCTGCACTGCGTGTTCCAGCCCCTGGCCGACCTGCGCGAGGGCAGCGTGTATGCCCACGAAGCCCTGATCCGAGGCCCCGAGGGCACCCCTTTGCACACGCCCGATGCCTTGCTGGAGCTGGCGCGGCGCGAGCACATCCTTCAGGACTTCGAGCTGCTGTGCGTGTTCACCGCCTTGCAGCAGTGGGGCGTTCAGAAGGCGCCGGGCCGCCTGTTTGTGAACATCAGCGCCGACGCGCTGGTGCACGGGGTGGCCCTGGTGGGCGCGCCGATGCTGGGCGAGGCCGTGCGCAGCTTTGGCGTGAGCGCCCGCCTTCTGGTGCTGGAAATCACCGAGCACGAGCGCGTGACCGACATGCCCCAGCTGCGCCAGGCCATCAAGGCGGTGCACGCCTGCGGCGCGCGGCTGGCGCTGGACGACTTTGGCGACGGCCGCTCCAGCCTGCGGCTGTGGTCCGAGGTGAAGCCCGACTTCGTGAAGATCGACAAATACTTCATCCGCGACATCAGCAACCAGCCCGAAAACCTGCAGATGCTGCAGGCCATCAAGGGCATAGCCCATATGTTTGGCACCAAGCTGATAGCCGAAGGCATCGAGACACGCGACGACCTGCGCGCACTGCGGGACCTGGACGTCCCTTACGGACAGGGCTGGCTGCTGGGCCGCCCCGCCAAGGCCCCGCGCGAGGCCGTGGAGAGCCCGGCACAGGAAGTGATGCAGGACCGCCGCGTGGCCGTGCTGCCGCACCTGGGCCAGACCGCACGCCCGGGCATCCTGCGCAGCCTGCTGGTGGTGCAGGCGCCCACCGCTGCGCCCGCCACCAGCAACGATGCAGTGGCCGCCATGTTCCATGAGCGCACCGACCTGCACGCGCTGGCCGTGGTGGACGGCACGCGCCCCGTGGCGCTCATCAACCGCCAGCAGTTCATGAACCACTACGCCACGCTGTACTTTCGCGAGGTGCATGGCCGCAAATCGTGCCTGGCGTTTGCCAACCAGGCACCGCGTGTGGTCGAGCTGGACTGTGACGTAGACCAGCTCGTGGGCATCCTCACCTCGCAGGACCAGCGGTATCTGAACGACGGCTACATCGTCACCGACAACGGCCGCTACCTGGGCCTGGGCACGGGCGACCAACTGGTGAGGGCCGTGACCGAGACCCGCATCGAAGCCGCGCGCCACGCCAACCCGCTGACCTTTCTGCCCGGCAACATCCCCATCAGCCTGCACATGCAGCGCCTGCTGGACCACCACACCGAGTTTGTGGCCTGTTATGCCGACCTGAACAACTTCAAGCCCTTCAACGACCACTACGGCTACTGGCGCGGCGACCAGATGATCCGCCTCGTCGCCCGCCTGGCCACAGCGCACTGCGACGCGCGGCGCGACTTTGTGGGCCATGTGGGTGGGGACGATTTCATGCTGATCTTTCAGAGCAGTAACTGGCTGCAGCGCTGCAAGAACATCGTGGACGCCTTTGCCCGCGAAGCGCTCACGCTGTTTGACGACGAGGCCCGGCGCGCCGGTGGCATCCAGGCCGAAGACCGGCATGGGGTGCCACGGTTCTTTCCGTGCACCACGCTGGCCATTGGTGCGGTGCGCATCACCCCCGGGCGTTTTCGGCATGCCGAGGAAGTGGCCAACCTGGCAGCCGTGGCTAAACATGAGGCCAAGCAGGCAGCGACCGGGGTGGTGCTGCATGGGGGCTTTACCGAATCAAGCCTGGGCGCGCTGGCGGCGACGCGGGCGTTGCAGGATGTGCTGGCGGCGTAGGGAGTGGATGGGACAGCGGGGTCGGTGGCTTGCGAGGCGACTTCACCGCAGTACGCATGGACACACATGGCGCAAAGGCCCGAGCCCGCAGCTTGATTTCAGTCAGCCAATGGGGTTGGGCGACTCACGCTGCAAGCCAGTCTGCGTCGGCCTCTGGCGCACCTGTGAGCGCCGCGCTCCTACCCGGTCATTGATTCTGTTCACGGCTCAAATCTGAGTCTCGGTCCCCCTGCCTTGCGACTTCGCAGGCTATAGTTTGCTCAGCGGAGGCATGCCGGGTTTCGCGGAATTTGTATACCTGGATATTTCACAGCATATTGACCGCAATCCCAGGCGGAAATCCGCTTTCAGGAGGAATCCGTATCCAGAATCTCCCGCACAGTCCAGCTTATTTGGAAAGGTGTAGGGGATACATCTAGGGACCCTCTGCACAAATCCCTGCGTAATGTGCTTACGAAGGCTTGAAGCCGAGACAATAAGGCCATGAAGCAAAGCAGCCTGGGCCTGAGCAATACCACCAAGCGCACCCGCAAGCGCGAGTT
>NZ_JAMXAX010000259.1 GCF_023913775.1 Acidovorax facilis | reverse complement strand
ACGGGGTGGGCGGCATGTTCTCTCTCCTGGCGGCCGGGCGCTTGGCGCCAGGCCTGTTACTTGCATATATTGACGAGATCGCCACGCAGCACCACCACCTGCGGCGCCTGGTTGGGGCCGTATTTGGCCGAGCCCGTGGTGTTGGCCGACACGGTGTTGCTGCCCACCTCTTGGACGCAGGTCTTTTGCATGCCCTGTGCGTTGGCGGTGGTGACCACGTCGTTGTTGGTCAGCACGCCGGTGGTGTCGTCCGAGAAGGCCTTGGCTTCGTAGCGGGCGATGCGGGCGCGCAGCCACGATGGCATGGTGTTGCTGCCGTCCAGCCCTGTCGAGGCGGCCACGGGCCCTGTGGGCTGCATCTGTACTGAGAGCTTTTTGGTCAGGACGACCGGGTCCTCCCCGGGGGCCTGCGACCGCGCGAGGCCCGGCATCAGGGCACAGGCCATCAGCAGGGTTGCACATGGCGCCAGAAAACGTGTGTTCATGGAACACCTCCTATGGTGAGAATGAGGGGCCCACCCGCGCTGCTCTTTGCAGCCTTGCCGGTGTGCCCCTGGCACGAACTCATTCGGGCACAGATGTGCTGCCGGAATCAGACCCTCGCAGGTCTATTCACCAGCCGAGCTGGCGGCGATCTCAGTAGGGCCAGCCGGTGGGCTTGGTGGGCTGGCAGGTGAAGCAGGCGTTGTTGGAGGCAATGTTTTGCACCGCCTTGCTGTTGCTGCCGCTGGAGAGGTTGTTGACCGACGAGTTGATCATCGAGGTGAATTGGCTGGAGTTGCCAATGATGGTGACTTCGCCCACGTTGGAGGACAGGTTCTGGCTGGCGTAGGCTTCGCTGCCGCTGCCGCTGGCGGTGTTGGTCACGTTCCCGCCAGAGCCCGTCACCGTCTGGGTCGAGTTGCCACTGATGGTGACGTTGCCGGTGTTGGAGGCGAGGTTCTGAAAGGCTTCGCTCTTGGAGCCCGTCGAGTTGTTGTTGACGGACACCGATGTCAGGGACACCGACTGCGTGGAATTGCCGGTGATGGTGATGTCCGGAGTGGAAGGGACCGGACCGGTGGCCATGGCGGCGGAGGCGATGACGCTGAGCGTGATGAAAGCAAGGGTTTTCATGACAGATCCTTCAAGGATGACTTCTACACTGGCTGCAACCGCAGCGAACCTGCGATGCAGAGGGGGTTGGACGGCGCTGTCTGGTCTGGTCTTTTGAGGGGCCGGTGGCCATGGGGCGCTGTCGGGGTTCAGTGTCTGGTCCGATGCGATTTGTGCGAATACGCCGAGCGGGCTACCTCATACAGCGGAGCGGTTCAACCCTTGGGCCCGCGCAAAGCCTTGACCAGCAAGGCTTGGCAGTCCGCACAACAGGAGGCAGCCCGAAGAAAATCAGGTAGTAACCAATTGCTACTTGGGCAACAGTGATAAATATATTTGGACCCTGTGGCTTATTTGGCGCACTCTGTGCGCTGCCGTACAGAAGGGCATGAGGGCGTTGGAGAACATGCATGCAAACGCAAGAGTTGCATGCAGATGCGTCAACCGACAGACCCAGTCCGTCGGGGCCCACCACCACGTCCGCAGGAGTTCACCCATGAGCAGCAGTTGGCAGGTCGATACACCATCGCAAACGTTGATGTCGTCAGCGTTGCTCTCGCCGCAGAGTGCGCGCGGCCTTGCATCGCTACCGTCGGGCCAGTTTGAAACGTATTCCAATCCGCCCTCGGTCTGGCCCGCCTTTCTCACGGGGCAGGAGGCCAACCCGGTGCGGGTCTTGTTGGTGGATGACGATCCGCACATCCGCCTGGTGATTGCACAGGAGCTCATGGCCGATGCCCGCACCCTGCTGGTGGCGCAGGCGGGCAGCGTTCGTGAGGGGCGCAAGGCCATCAAGAACCATGAGTTCGGGGAGTGTCAGAAAGTTTGTGTGTGAGGCATAGCATGTCGACTTGGAGCATGAATGCCACGCAAGAAGAAAACAGAAGCCCCTACGGGCAATACGGCGCAGCCGCAATTCTCAGCCGCAGCGCTTGA
>NZ_JAMXAX010000258.1 GCF_023913775.1 Acidovorax facilis | reverse complement strand
AATGGCGCTTTCCTGCTTGCCATGCCCGGCAGTAGTCACCCAGAATCTGCGGCACATACATTGAGGACTTACGCCAATCGGGATGCAGCAACCGGCTTTGCCGTGGGCGTGTCGCTTGCCTGAGCACTGTTTGCGTCAGTCATGATTGGTTGCAGAGCGAGGGGGGACTTCATGAACGCATTTGCCACACCGGCCGCAGTAGCCACGAATTCACCGCGCGCCGCCTACCGTCCCCCCACCCGCGAGGACATCCTGACCCAGTGCATCGCGGCGGACGCGCAATGGGCCGAAAAGCCCCGCCGCAACCTGGTGCTGCTGTTCGACGGCACCGGCAACATTCTGGGCAACCAGCAGGACACCAACGTGGTCAAACTGCTGCGCATGCTCGGCAAGGGCCACGACCCATCGGGCAAGGAGCCCACCCAGCTCGTTTACTACGACCCCGGCGTGGGCACCACCAACGAGTTCCCGGCGGACGGCATCGTGTCCGAGGCCAAGAACCAGCTGCGGCAACTGGCAGGTCTGGCACTGGGCAACGGCGTGTTCCCCAACATCGCAGAGGCCTACCGGTTCCTCGTCAATACCTACCAGCGGGGCGACCGGATCTACATGTTCGGCTTCTCGCGCGGCGCATTCACGGCGCGGTCGGTGGCCGGGATGATCAACATGTACGGCCTGATCCACACCGAGGGGCTGCCGCTCATCGAAACGCTGGTGCGCACCTACTTTGCGCCGCGCGGCCACAAAAACCAGGCCGGCACCAAAGGCCGGGAGAAATTTGCGGAGGACGTGATCAACAACTTCTCGCTGGGCCGCACGCCGCTGGTGCACTTCGTGGGCGTGTGGGACACGGTGGAGGCCATCGGCCTGGGCGGACTGGGCAGCATCAAGATCAGCAACTCCACCGACTTCGACCGCAAGCGCTTTGCCCACGTGCGCCATGCCATGTCGCTGTATGAATCGCGCAGCAAGTACACGCCCCGCCGCTACGAAGACCCGCACTTCACCGCCGAGGAGCAGCCCTGGCGCAGCTACGACCAGCGCTGGTTCCGCGGCGTGCACAGCGACGTGGGCGGCTCGTACGCGCGCGACGGGCTGTCCAACATCACGCTGGCCTGGATGGTGGACGAAGCCGCTGCCCAGGGCTTGCGGGTGGACAAGAGCCGGCTGCAGCCCGGCGACCCGCTCACCGCCATGCACGACCAGGCGTATGACTGCCCCTACTGGGTCTGGACCGGCCTGAGCGCCCGTGGCCGTGAGACCAGCGACTTCATCGACCCCACGGCCCGCCCGGTGGACGGCGCCGTGCCCGCCAGCACCGTGCCGCGCACGCAACCCTGGCGCTGGATGGGCACAGCGCTGGCAGCCGCCACGGCCGTGCTGTACGCCATCACCACCCTCGCTGGCTACCGCGCCTGCGACCTTGATACCGCGCCGTTGTGGCTGCAGATCCTGCCTACGGGCTTTCAGCTGTCGGCCCATTGGCATGCCAGCTGGGAGGTGATGTGCAACGCCGAGGGCGTGCGCCGCGTCATCGCCTTGGATTGGGCCCTGCTCGCCTGCTACACCCTGTGGCTGGCCTACCCGGTGGCGTGGGCCGTGCGGCGGCTGGTCGCGCGGGCCGTGCCGCAGGGCCGGGCCCTGGGTGGCCTTTCGCGCCATGCACACTGGGCGATGGGCACGCTCGTGGTGTCGGACCTCGTGGAAAACTTTGCCACGCTGCACATGCACCTCGCCCACTGGCCCACAGTGCTGACGGTGGCCAGCGGCGTCAAGCTGCTGTCCCTGATGCTGCTGACCGGCTTGATCGTGGCCGGCGCGCTGGCCGGGCATGACGGCGGCCGCTCGACTGCGTGATCTGCTTTGGCCGCGCCCCAAGTGAACTAAAATCTCGGCTTTCGGGGCGCAGAGCGCTCCCGCACCGTGCGGCCAGCCCCGCACTGCCCGCTCTTTGGAATCGACCCGCCCGGGTCGTGGCCGGACAGCGTGCGGTGCGCGCCACCCGCGCGGCCCACCGAAAGCCCGCCCTTCCAT
>NZ_JAMXAX010000257.1 GCF_023913775.1 Acidovorax facilis | reverse complement strand
CCCCAGGATGACTTTGGGCTGGAGCAAGCCTATTGAGGTGTATGCCGAGCATTTGGCTCGCTTGGCCCAACAGCCCGATTCAGTCCATTAACTTGATTGTTGCACTTGGACTTGAAACCGCCCTCATTGGATAAGCGCCAATAGCTATAAGAAATGTAGCAATCTGCCCATCGGGCCAGGCTCACTCGGCCGCCGTCGGGTCCAGCGCAAAACCCACGCCGTACACCGAACGAATCCAGTCGCTGCCGTCCGCGCTGGCGGCCTTGAGTTTTTTGCGCAGATTCTTGATATGGCTGTCGATCGCGCGCTCGTTCACATCGAGGGTGTCTTCGTAGGCCTGGTCCAGCAGCTGCGCGCGCGAGAAGATGCGCCCCTGTTGGCGTGCCAGCACTTGCAGCAGGCGGAACTCGCGCCGCGTCAGGCCCAGCGGCGAGCCGTGCAATGTGGCCTGCCAGTGCGATTCGTCCAGCATCAGCGCTGCCACCGTGGTGGTGGCTGCCGGTGGTTCCTGCGCGGCGGCGGTGCGGCGCAGCACGGCCTTGACGCGGGCCACCACCTCGCGCGGCGAAAACGGCTTGCAGATGTAGTCGTCCGCGCCCAGCTCCAGGCCAATGAGGCGGTCTACCTCTTCGACGCGGGCGGTCAGCATGATGATGGGGTGCTGGGTGTGGCGGCGTGCCTGGCGCAGGATTTCAAGCCCATCCATGCCGGGCAGCATGATGTCCAGCAGCGTGAGGTCCGGCGGTGCGGCCAGCATGCTGGCGAGCGCCGCGCGGCCCTCGGCCTGGTGTTCCACGGTGTAGCCCGCGTGGCGCAGGTAGTCCACCACGATGGCGGCGATGTCGGGTTCGTCTTCTACGACGAGGATGCGGTGGCTCATGAGGGGTTGTCCAGCAGTGGCAGTTGCAGCGTGATGCGCAGGCCGCCCAGGGGTGAGGTGTCGGCCGTCAGCGTGCCGCCGTGCGCGAGCACGATGGCGCGGCAAATTGCCAGGCCCAGGCCAGAGCCGCCATGGTCGCGGTTGCGCGAGGTTTCTGCGCGGTACAGGCGGTCAAAGATGCGTGGCAGCTCGTGCGCGGGCACGCCGGGCGCGCTGTCGTCCAGCTGCACCTGCAGTTGGGCGGCTCCATCGGCTGGTGGCAACAGGCGTGCCGAGAGGCGCAGCAGGCCGCCCGCGTCGGTGTAACGCAGGCTGTTTTCCAGCAAGTTCAAGAACACCTGGTGCAGTTGCTGCGCATCGCCCCGCACCAGGGGTGCGGGCTGCGCCGGAACCTGCGCGGTCAGGGCGTCCAGGCCGGTGGTGTCCACATCGATGCCCGCCTGCGCCAAGCGCGGGCGCATGGATGCGAGCGCCTCGTTCAGCAGCGACAGCGGGTGTACGGGCACCTGGGCCGAGGGCGCGCTGGTGCCCGCCGCGTCCAAGCTGGCGCGCAGGTCGCCCACCAGCTGGATCAGGCGCATCACCTGCCGGTGCAGGCGCAGCGCGGTCTTGTCGTCAAAGGGGCGGATGCCGTCCTGCACGGCCTCGATTTCGGCGCGCATGGCGGCCAGGGGGGTGCGCAGCTCGTGGGCTACGTCGCCCAGCCACTGGCGGCGGCTGGCCTCGATGCTGCTCAGTTGTTCGGCCATGGTGTTGAAGGTGCGGGCCAGCTGGGCCAGTTCGTCGTTGCCGTGCACGGGCACGCGGGTGTGCAGGTGGCCCTGCGCAATGCCGCGCGCGCCGGTGGCCAGGGCCTCGACGGGGGCCAGCCAGCGCCGCGCAAGCCAGCCCGACAGCAGCAGTGCCAGTGCCAGCCCGGCCAGGCCGGTCCATGCCACAAAGCCCAGGTGTTGCGCCAGAAAGGCTTGGTCGGCTTCGCTGCGCACACCTTGTGGAGGTGCCAGCACCAGCTGGCCGATGGTCTTGCCGTCGGCGCCGGTCAGGGCCAGGCGCGCGCCACCCGGCTGGGGCGCCGTGCCAGCCACCAGGTGTTGCTGTGCGTCCACCAGACCCAGGCGGGGGAACAGGTCGTTGGGGTGGCGTTGTGGGCCACCC
>NZ_JAMXAX010000256.1 GCF_023913775.1 Acidovorax facilis | reverse complement strand
TACGCACTGTGGAGAGGTGGCGGTAGTAGTCGGCCTGGTGTTGTTTGAGGTAGCCGCTCAGGTACATCAAGGGTTCTGGCAGCAAAGCCCAATGCTCCAGCAGTGCGGCAATCAGCAGGCGGCCAATGCGGCCATTGCCGTCAAGAAACGGGTGAATGGTTTCAAACTGCGCGTGCACCAACGCAATCTTGACCAGCGGCGGCAATGGGCTGTGGGCTTGGTGAATGAACTGCTCCATATCGCCCAGCAGCGCTGCCACACGCTCGGCCGGAGGCGGCACAAACACGGCATTGCCCGGCCGGGTGCCACCAATCCAGTTTTGCGAGCGGCGTAACTCACCGGGTTGTTTGCCCGTGCCGCGCACGCCGCTGAGCAGCAACCGGTGGGCGTCACACAGCAGGCGCACGCTGATGGGCAGGCCGGCCGGGTCACGCAGGTTGTGCTGCACCAGCCTGAACGCGCGCAGGTAGTTGGTCACCTCTTCCACATCGTCGGTGTTGCTCACAGCAAAACCGGCTTCGTCGTCGAACAGATCCGTGAGAGTGGCTTGCGTGCCTTCAATCTGCGATGTCAGCAACGCCTCTTTGCGAATGGCGCTGTATAGCAGCCAGTCCACAGAGGGCACTAGCCCTGCCACCCCGGCCAAGCGGGCCAGAGCCATTTCCGCCGCGTGGTTGGCCGCTGCAAACGACTCAGGGGCCAGCGGCGGTTTGGCGGGGGGCAGTGCATGCGGCACAAACGCCTGAACCGGCTCGCCGAGTGTGGTGGATGTGATGAAGGTGCCGGTGCTGCGCATCGTATGAAAGCAATCTTTAATAAGCGGCTGCGGTATTAAAGCATTCTTTAATATGAAAGCGCGGTATGCAAGCGGGCTTTCATGGACCCGGTGAACAAGTGGCCGCCAACGCCTGTGCTTGGAGCAAATTTTTGAGCAAAAAAGAACGCTAGCGCTTTATGGATAAGCGCTAGCAGCTATAAAAAACGGAGCGATCATGCCTGCAGCGCTCCGCCTAGGGCGGCCTCGGTGGCGGCCTGGGCTTCGGGCAAGCGCAACTGGCCGGAGATCAGGCGGGGGAGCAGGGTGTCGCGGAGGGTGGAGAGGGTTTGGGCTGTTTGGTGGTTGGCTGCTATGGCTTGTTGGATGGGTTCAACGATGCTGCCAAACGCTACTGCAACAGAGTCGGGCGCAATTGGCAGCAAGTAGCGGCCTAAAACGTCGTTCTGAATACGCTGCCGCCCACTGGTGCCCGACATGCTTTGGATGGCGTATTCGCGAAAGGCCGGGTGACGGCATAGAAGATAGGCGTAGTAGTCGGGCCAAGGCGCTTTTGGGCGCAGCACCAGAAACTCGGTGGACCCCCAGCCGGTCTCACCGTCTTCCAAAAAATCTACGAACGCCGTTTTGCCGTTTTCGAGGCAGGGCGTGATGCGAGCCAACAGCGTATCGCCATTGCGAAACTTGGAGCCAGAGCCCATGGCTCGTGAAATCGGGGTGTCTGCGCAATGCCCGCTGGTGGCGACACCTGCCATGTCCAAGTACGGCGCCTGAACGTCTTTTTTGAGTGTGCGCTTTGGGTTGAGCTCAAAGATGGTGTCTAGCGAACCAGCCTGCCATCCCTTCGGCACCCACCCCAACTCCGACTCCTCCAGCGCATCGGGAAACAGCGCGGCGGTGGCTTCGTCCATGCCTTCGGGGGCACGGCCTTCCATCTTGGCGCGCACGGGGTCGAAATCGACAAACCAGGACTTGAACAGCGCCTGGGCGATGGCTTCGAGCGTGGCGTTGGTTTCGCGCAGGAGGGTGATGCGGTCGTCGATTGAGCCCAGTACTTCTGCAACTTCGCGTTGGACACTGAGCGGGGGCGTTGGCACTTTGAGCGCTTCAAGCACTGGAATACGCAAGTTGCTCACGGTTGAGCCTGTTCCGTAAGCGTCCAGCCGAGGCATCTTGAGTTGAGCCACATGTCCCGCGAATATCGCGGGCATGATGAAGAAGGTGGATGCAGTTTGCGTGGCGACGATCGCGTTGTTTGCGCGCTGGCTCAGCGTTG
>NZ_JAMXAX010000255.1 GCF_023913775.1 Acidovorax facilis | reverse complement strand
CTCGTAGGAGCCTCGTGTCCACCTCAACTCTAGGTGGACACGTGAACACTACTCCTGAACAAAGCGGCGAAGGTCGTCGGCGCCGACGCTTGCACAGTGACGAATTCAAAGCGAACGCAGTGGCGTCATGCATGCAGCCAGGCATCTCGATGGCTGCGGTGGCGATGGCCAATGGGATCAACGCGAACCTTCTGCGCCGCTGGGTGCAAGCTGCCGAGATGCGCCCCGGTAGCGTCGTTCCAGATGCGCCGCCGGCGCCCAAGCGCCAGGGGGCAAACACACCTGCAGCCTTCGTGCCGATGCAGCTACCCGCCAAGGCTGCGGCGGCTGACATCCGCATTGAACTGCGTCGCGGCAACACCTCGATCTCCATGGCATGGCCCATCGATGCCGCCAGCGAGTGCGCGGCCTGGGTGCGCGAGTTGCTTCGATGATGCGCATTGATGCCATGTGGCTCGCAGTGGACCCCGTGGACATGCGTGCCGGAGCCGACCGCCTGATCGCCCGCGTGGTGCAAGTCTTCGGCGCCGCGCAGGCCCACCACGGCTACCTCTTTGCCAATGCGCGCGGCACGCGGATGAAGCTGGTGGTGCATGACGGCTTTGGCGTATGGTGCGCAACGCGCCGGCTCAACCAGGGACGCTTCGCTTGGCCCAGCGATGGGGCGCCGCTGCAGCAACCCGCACTCACGCAGGCCCAGTTCGAAGCCCTGATCGTGGGCCTGCCGTGGCAGCGGCTCGCGCACATGCAGACCATCACGCGCGTGTGATGGTGTGTGACGGATAGCCCCGTGCGCGCCGGTGAGGATCGCGCCCGGGGCAATTCGAGAATGCCCCGATGACATCCATCGCCAAGCTTCGGACAATGGCGCATGCTCGATGTGAATGCGCTCAAAGCCCAGGACCTCCAAGGCCTGAGCCAGAGCGCCATGGTCGAGTTGGCCACAGAGATGCTGGCCCGGATCGCGGCGATGAACACTCTGCTGCAGGCACGCGACAAGCAGGCAGCCGAGCACGCCCAGGAGATCAAGTTCAAGGACACCAAGCTGGAGCGCATCACGCACGAGCTGGCGCGTCTGAAGGCCTGGAAGTTCGGAGCCAAGACCGAACGCATGAACGCCGGGCAGCGGCAGATGTTCGAAGAGACAGCGGCCGAGGATGAGGCCAGCCTGCAGGCCCAACTGCTGGCCTTGCAGGGCACATCCGAGCCGAGCACCTCGCCTGCGGCAGGCACCAGGCGCCAGCCGCGTCGCCAACCGCTGCCAGAGCACCTGCGCCGCGTCGAGCACCGCCACGAACCCGAGAACACCACATGCCCATCGCCGGGGTGCGGTCGGGCAATGGTGCGTATTGGCGAAGACGTGAGCGAGCGGCTGGATATCGTTCCAGCCGAATTCTTCGTGCAGCGCCACGTGCGCGGCAAGTGGGCCTGCAAGTGCTGCCAGCTACTGGTGCAAGAGCCCGTCGGGCCTCAGATCATCGACAAGGGCATGCCGACATCGGGGCTGCTCGCGCACACACTGGTCAGCCGCTTCGTGGACCATCTGCCGTACTACCGGCAAGAACAAATCAATGCCCGCTCTGGCGTGCACACGCCGCGCTCGACGTTGGCTGCGTGGTCTGGAGCTGCTGGGGCCAGCCTGCAGCCGCTGTATGACGCGCATCGTGCGTTCGTGCTGGGAGCGCAGGTGTTGCATGCCGACGAAACACCGGTGAGGATGCTCGACCCCGGGGCAGGCAAGACCACCAAGGCCTACATCTGGGCGTATGCCCGGGGCGAGCACGACCGCACGCCGGGCGTGATCTACGACTTCTGCGCAGGTCGGGGTGCAAAGTATCCAATGGCGTTCCTGCAAGGCTGGTGCGGCACCATCACCTGTGACGACTACAAGGCGTACGACGCGGTGTTGCGCACAGAAGGACGCAAAGAGGCTGGGTGCCTGGCGCATGCGCGCCGCAAGTTCGATGAACTGGCCAAAGCTCATGCAAGCCCGGTAGCTGCACAGGCCATCCAGCGCATGGCCGCGCTGTACCGAATCGAGCAGCAAGCGCGGGAGATGAC
>NZ_JAMXAX010000254.1 GCF_023913775.1 Acidovorax facilis | reverse complement strand
GCTGATTTTTGCCAGCCGGTGGCTGCAGCTGCCCCTGTACCTGGGCCTGATCCTGGCCCAGGCGGTGTACGTTTTCCACTTCTGGGTGGAGCTGGTGCATCTGATCGAGGCCGCTTTTGGCAACACCACCGCGCTCAAGAGCCTGGTCTCCAGCATTGGCTACAAGAGCGACTTCGAGGTGACCTCGCTCAACGAAACCATCATCATGCTGGTGGTGCTGGCGCTGATCGACGTGGTGATGATCTCGAACCTGCTGATCATGGTGATCGTGGGGGGCTATGAAACCTTCGTCTCGCGCCTGCACCTGGAAGACCACCCCGACCAGCCCGAGTGGCTGAGCCATGTGAACGCCTCGGTGCTCAAGGTCAAGCTGGCCACCGCCATCATCGGCATCAGCTCGATCCACCTGCTCAAGACCTTCATCAACGCCGCCAACTACGACATCAAGGTGCTGATGTGGCAGACCATCATCCATGTGGTGTTCCTGCTCAGCGCGCTGGCCATTGCCCTGACAGACCGCCTGATGGCGCATTCCACACCGCCCGCGCGCCACTGACGGCCGCCCTCCCCCCCTCCGCACCCGAAAGAGGCCGCCCATTGCGGCCTCTTTGCATTTTTTGCATGAAAATCAGGCCTGACGCTTAACTGGTATTGATTTATAGCTACAAAAAAGGTAGCAAATTAGGTCGATATCTGCTCCCAAATTTCTCCCCAATCGGGCGGCACAGTGCAGGCCATACCCACTTGCAGGAGAAATCCATGGACCGCAGCACCGCTGCCCAAGCCATCGTCGCCCCCCTCGCCGCCGCCACGCAGGCACCCACCAACCGCCGTTTTGCCCTGAACGCCCTGGGCTCCCTGGGCATGGCCACCTTGTTCGGCTGCGGGGGTGGAGACACCGAAACCACGGACACGACCGACACCACAGGTACAGGCACCGGAACGGGGACAGGCACGGGTACAGGCACCACAACCACCTGCTCGGTTGTCCCCGAAGAAACCGCAGGCCCCTACCCCGCCGATGGCTCCACGGCCAG
Source organism: Acidovorax facilis (assembly GCF_023913775.1). GTDB lineage: Bacteria > Pseudomonadota > Gammaproteobacteria > Burkholderiales > Burkholderiaceae_C > Acidovorax > Acidovorax facilis. The sequence continues at coordinate 1,047 of NZ_JAMXAX010000254.1, read as the reverse complement.
CAACAACACCTACAACGTGCTGGCGCTCAGCGGCATCGTGCGCTCGGACATCCGCAACTCCATCGGCTCGTCCACGCAGGTCAGCGGCGTGCCGCTGACCATCACCATCACGCTGACGAACACCAGCGCCAGCTGCGCAGCGCTATCAGGCTACGCCATCTACCTGTGGCACTGCACGCAGGACGGCAACTACTCGGTCTACAGCTCGAACAACATTGCCGACAACTACCTGCGCGGCGTGCAGGCCACGGATGCCAGCGGCACCGTGACCTTCACCACCATCGTGCCCGGCTGTTATGCGGGCCGCATGCCGCACATGCACCTGGAGATCTACCCCACGCTCGCGTCGGCCAACAATGCGCGCAACAAGGTCAAGACCACGCAGCTGGCCTTCCCCACCGAGCTGCTCAGCAGCATCTACAGCGCCAATTCCGGCTACAGCGCCAGCGTGCGCAACCTGGCTTCCATCACCTTTGCCACGGACAACGTCTTCAGCGATGGCACCACGCTGGAGATGACCTCGATGCAGGCCAACAGCGGCGGCGGGTACTCGGCCAGCATCACGATCTCGATTGCGGCTTGACTGAAAGCCCCCTTGAGTCGCCTTCGGCGCCATCCCCCGGAGGGGGACGCACCCGGTGGCCCGCCAAAGCCGGTTCTACGGGTGCACTGGCCTGGGCCGTGCCGATTTCTGGCGGCGAATCCACTCGTTGAACGCTTTTCTCCACAACACTGACGGAAAAATCACCATGACTTTGCACTCTCTTCGCCTCCACCTGCTGGCCCGCATGACCCTCGCGACCGTACTGGCAGCCACATCCGCCGCCCCCGTGCTGGCGCAATCGCAGGGCCGGCAAGAGCAGCCCGCTCCGCCGCCCGAAGCCTATGCCGCCTGCAAGGGCAAGACCGAAGGCGCCAGCGTGACGCTGACCATGCCTGACGGCAAATCGCTCGCAGGCACATGCCGCACAATGGGTAGCACCCTGGTGGCCATGCCCGCAGGCGGGCCTGGCGGCCCCGGCGGTGCAGGCGGCCCGCCCCCCGCCC
>NZ_JAMXAX010000253.1 GCF_023913775.1 Acidovorax facilis | reverse complement strand
AGGCGGTGCGAAGGACACCACCGGGGCGGTGTCAACCTGAGCCAGGGCTGTGCATGCGGCTTTGGCGACCGTGCGCGCCGCAATGGCTGCACGGGTTTCTGCCGGGAGGGCGGAGGTGTCGTACTCCAAGCCGCCACCGCCTTCGCGGCCTGCGCGGGGGCGGTTGGGAATGCCGAGCCTTTTTAGTTTGTCGAGGGTTGCGCGCCCCGTCATCTGAAAGCCGGGCAACCCAACCAGCTCGCGTGCTGAGAGCCAGGTCATGCGCGGGGCTCCTGCTGTTTGCGGATGTTGCCTGTGCGAGAGACTGTGATTTTTACGGTGCGTGCCTGAGCCTTCGCCCGCGTTGTCAGATACCGCGAAGGCCAGATTTCGTTGGCAGGCTTGCCAAGTGCTTTGGCAACGATCTGCTCTGCGGCCCACCAATGAGTCGAAAGAACGCGCTGAAAGTGTGAGTAGCCATGCTCTTTTGCGAGTTGGCGAAGACTTACACCTTTCTTTTCGAGTGCGGCTTTGACATCTGCTGGATGCCAATCTGTTTGCTGCATACATTTTTGTGTGTCCATGGTCATGATGGTAAACACAAAAAAATGTGAGTGCAAGCAATTTATCTACATAAAAAAGTATTGCCCTGTTCGGTCGGGTGGTGACTTCTGCTTAGAAAAGTGCTATCGGGTGTTTCTGTTTTTTGTTGCGCATGTTTTAATGTGTTCATGGACACACTAAAATGTTTGACCTCTCTTGTTCGGTGCTGAAGCCATGGACAGACCTAGCAACGAACTCCGCGATGCCTACGCTGCTTCCTTAGGTGAACGAATTCGCTCTTGCCGTGGGGGGCTGACTCGTGAGGAGTTCGCGCGGCGTCTCGATCTACACGTCAACACGATTGGTAAGTTCGAGCGAGGTGTGACGATTCCTGATGCATTCGCAGTGTTGCGGATGGCGGAGATCGGAAAGTGCCCCCCCGAATGGCTGCTTACAGGCAACGTGAAGTCCGACAGAGTTGAGCGCAACGTGCGTGCTGTCGAATCGGGGGACTACATCTATGTGCCTCACTTCGACGTGGCGATGTCGGCGGGCAATGGGGTTTTTTGTGATGTAGAGCGCGTTGTTGCAATGCGCCCCTTTGAAGCCAAGTTCATTCGACAGGAGCTGGGGATCGGCCACAACGAACTGGCGCTGGTCTCTGTCATTGGAAACTCGATGGAGCCGTTGCTGCGCTCGCGAGATACAACCATGCTTGATCTGCTCGCCAAGGATGTACTGACAGAAGGCATCCATGCAATTCGCCTTGACGGTGCTCTGATGCTCAAGCAACTGCAGCGCCTCCCGGGGAAAGTTCTGCGTGTCAGCAGTTCAAATCCAGAATATGCGCCCTTTGAAATTGACGGTTCAGATGAAGAGTCCCAACGTGATTTCTCTGTGCTGGGTCGGGTTCGTTGGGGCGGCGTTACGTTCAACTAGACCGGAGGCGGCATGTTCAAACAGATAGTTTTCCTCTCGACAGTTCTATTCATGGCGCCGAGCTGGGCAGTCAACAAATGCGCAGGCGTGGATGGGAAGGTTGTCTTTCAGGATGCACCGTGTTCAGACGGGGCGAAGAACCTCACTGCTCAAAGTGAATCGCACTCAACCGTTAAGCCGTCTGCGGTCATGAGCCCGGCTGATGTTGCGCGCTCACTAGAGGCGCAGATAGATCAACCTGCGACGCAGAAAAAGATTCAGCAGAACATTGAGACGAGGCAGCTGCTTGAGCGGGCGGGTGCTGCTGCCCGGCGCGCAGGAAGCTCGACTCTTTGCGGTGGCGAACTCCAGGCTCAGCCGAGTGTGGGAATGTCGGAAGACCAGTTCTTGAACTGCACCCGCTTCGCACAAGAGTGGGATCACCTGCAGGTGAACGAAACGGAAACGAAGTTCGGTGTGCGCAAGCAGTATGTGTATGCGCGGCACGCGCCGGTTAAATTCGTCTATATAGATCACGGCAAGGTTACTGCCATCAGCCGATAGTTTTCGACGCCCTGGACTGGACGTCCATGCCAACCGTAACATTCCAAAGACATTCATGGCAGCACTAGAGTAAGCGACCAGCCGTACCACCTTGAACAGTCCCGCGACATCTCGCAAGATCGTGTGCACGTAAACCATCGTGGACACCATGCTCAAAGATTCAGAGACACCGAGATATGCGACGCGGCGTACCCA
>NZ_JAMXAX010000252.1 GCF_023913775.1 Acidovorax facilis | reverse complement strand
CCTGCTCGAGCTGCACCTGCAGCGCCTTGATCTGCTGCTCGGGCGTGAGCGGTCCTTTGGTCTTGTCTAGTGGCATGGCTGCGGATGATGCCGCAGGACTCCAGCCCAGGCGACCGTGCTTGCGCAGCCACACCAACACCGTCGAGCGGCCCTGAATGCCGTAGCGCTGCTGCGCCTCTTTGTACGTGAGCTCGCCTTTTTCTACCTGCTCCACCACCGCCAATTTAAAGACCAGCGTGTAGTCGCGCTGCGTGCGTTTGACACTCGATTCCATGACACATGCCCTTTTGAAAGGTCCACGTGTCAACGCTGGGTAGGACGGGTCAACACCAACAAAAAGGGCTCCCAAAGGGAGCCCTTTCTGCCTGCCCGCCCCTGCGGTTCAGTTAACACTCCCCATGGCAACAGCACCCGCAAATGCGAAGTGCCACCACCATGGGAAGTCCCGCAACTGCTTCAACCAATCTCAAGCAGTTGGTCTGCCAATTACATGGCGCTGAATTCGCCGTGGGGGATCTGGCCGGTGCGCAGGGCTTCCGCAGCCTGGTCACGCACAGCAGCGCGGTCAGCGGTGGAGGTGTAGGTCACCACACGCGAACCAGCAGGTTCCTGGCTGCGGGTCTGGGCCACGGTGGCGGCTTCAGCGGCCACTTCAGCGCGGGTGCGGTTCGTTTCGAACTTCAGGGCGAATTGCGAGCTGTCGGCTTCGTCAGCCTGGGCGCCAAAAGAAGCGAAAGCGGAAACAGCAGCGACGGAGAGGAAACGGGCGGTCTTGTTCATGATGAAAATCCTTGAAGGTTAAAAAGCGTCTCAAAAAAGCCGGGTCAAAAACCATTCCTGAACCGGGTTCGGTGAGTCGCCTTGCGGGTTCGGCTCATCGATGGGATGAACTGTACGCCGATGGTGTTCACGGAAAAACTACCTGGTCGCGAACTAACTGTTCCAGTATTGGAAACAATCTTTGAGGCCGCCTTGACCTCCTGGGCCACGCCGGTGCGCCGTGATGGCGAGCGATATGGGTGGCGTGGGTGAGGTGGGGGCTGAGATGGCATCGCCCCGCAGCGTGGCGGGGGAGGCATCTGCCGGTTTGCGGCAGATGCCGGGTATCAGTCCCCCAGCAATTCGCCCACGGCCTTCAGGTCTTCGACCCGGTCGCACACGGCCTTCACGGCCATCATCACCGGGATGCCCAGCAGCAGGCCCCACAGGCCCCACAGCCAGCCCCAGGCGAGTACGCTGACGAACACGGCCACGGGGCTCATGCTGCTGGTGCGGCTGGTGAGCCAAGGGGTGAGCAGGTTGCCCACCAGGGTGTGGATGACCAGCGATGCACCGCCGATGGCCAGGGCCATGTCCAGGGTGCCGAATTGCAGGAAGGCCACCAGGGCCGATGCGCCGGTGACCAGGGCCGAGCCGATGTAGGGCGCGAGGTTGAGCACTCCGGCCGCCACACCCCACACGGCGGCGTTCTCCAGGCCCAGGGCCCAGTAGGCAAGGCCGGTGGCCACGCCCACCAGCACGCTGGTGAACACCTGCACCATCAGGTAGCGCTGGATCTGGTTGGTGATGTCTTCCAGCACGTGGATGGTGACCTTGCGCCGCTCCAGGCTGGTGCCCGCGATGCGCAGCAGCTTGTTGCGAAAGAGGTTGCCCGATGCCAGTGCAAAGTAGGTAAGGAACGCCACCACCGTGAGCTGCCCCAGCGCGGACATGAGCCCCATGGTGCCGCTCCACAGGTAGTCGCGGATGTTGAAGGGCGGGCGCTCTACCACCACGCGCTGCACGCCGCGCCGAGGTGGGCTGGCGGTGGCGCTGTTTTCGTTGGCGGCCTGTTCGATCTGCGTGGCGGCCTTTTGCATGGTGTCGAGCGGGCTGCTGGCGCCGGTGCGCGCCTTGAGGCTGTCGCGCACCTTCTTGGCGGCCACGGGCAGCGAGTCCACCAGTTGCGCGGCGCCGTCGCTCAGCGACCAGGCGGCGCTGGCCAGGCTCAGAACGATGGCGATCAACAGCACACCGGCCCCCAGCCAGCGGGGCACGTAGCAGCGCCGCAAGACTTCCACCAAGGGCCGCAGCGCCGTGGTGAGCAGCAGGCTGAGCATGATGGGGATGAACACGGCGCTGGCCCAGTGCAGCAGGGCCACGCTGGCAAACAGCGCCAGCAGCGCGAGCGAGAGGTTGCGCACGTCCACGGGCATGTGGAGCATGAGCGGGCCGGGGAGGGATGCGGTGGCTGCGGGCGCGCCGCTTGG
>NZ_JAMXAX010000251.1 GCF_023913775.1 Acidovorax facilis | reverse complement strand
GATCAAGCGCGTCATCTGTTGCTGTCGCATGGCCTTCTCCTGGGGCAGACGCAAGAGCGTCGTACCTTAAAGATGAGGGCCATGGGGCGCGATTAAAGAGGCATCACTAGCATTCGCTAGAAGAGCCAAAAAATGACCGCCAGCGCTTGTCCAATAAGCGTAAGGTGCTATTGTTTTTGATTGGCAGATCACAAGGCGGTGCGCTATTCCTGCTGCGCCAGCGCTTCGAGTTGGTCTTGCTGGTAAACGACGATGCTGCGCTGGTGGATGCCGATGATGCCCTCGCGCTCCATCCACTTGAGCTCCACATTGATGCGCTGGCGTGAGCCGCCCAGCAGTTGTGCCAGCTCGTCCTGCACTAGTGCCAGCCCGATGGCCCCGCGCTGGCCGGGCACGGCCGCACGCTCGCCAAAGCGGCGCAGCACGTGCAGCAGCTGCTTGGCCAGCCGCGCGCGCAGGGGCAGGGTGGCCATGTCTTCCATCATCCAGTACAGGTAGCGCATGCGGCGTGCCTGCAGCGTGAGCAGGGCCTCGCCGAACTCGGGGTGTTCGCGCAGCAACTGGCGGAACACGCCCTCGGCCACGCTCAGCACCGTGGTGGGGCCGTGGGCGTGCGCGTCGTAGGTGTTGGGGCCCCGGTGCAGCACCTCGGCCTCGCCCACCCAGATGCCGGGCTCCACATAGGCCAGCGTCACCTGCTTGCCCGACGGCGTGGAGCGCCGAAACCGGATGGCACCACTGGCACAGGCAAACCAGTCCTGCGCCAGATCACCCTGCTCCACGATCATCTGGCCGTGTGCGTAGCGCGTAATGCGGCCCAGCCGGAAGATGTCATGCCGCAGCGACGGCGTCAGCGCGGCGAACCAGCGGCCTCGGTTGATGGCTTCACGCTCCGGCTGGCTGAGGAACGGGCGTTGCAGGTGGTGGTCGGCCAGGGAAGGGACGGACTCGGGCAAGGCAATGGTAGCGGTGGGCATGGCGGCAGGCTGGAGTTGGGGGGGGGCGGCCTGTGCGCGGGGCCGGGCTGAAAGACGGTGAGAAGGCGCAGCATGCCAGTTTAGCGAGACAGCGCTCACCGCGATGGCCCTGCACGGCACTTGTGCGACACCCAGCAGCACCATGCTTACGCTTTGGCGGTGGGGCGCGCCTTGGGCTGCTTTTGCGGCTTGCGCAGAAACGCCAGCAGTCGGCGCTCCGCCGCGCTCAAGCCCCGTGGCGATGTGGTGCCGCCAATGTGATTCCACACAGCCTGCAGGCCGGGCCCCGCGTCGGATGCCAGTCGTGTGCCCAGCTCCAGCACAGCCGGGTGCACGTACGACTTCTTGCACACGGCGGGCGTGTTGCCCAGCTGGCGCGCCACCTCGGCCAGAATGGCCTTGGCGTTGTAGCGCACGTTTTTATCGGCGGCGGTGGGGGCAACTGGTTGCGTACAGGCCAGGCGCGTCAGCTCCAGCGCCTGCGTGGTGCCGTGCCAGGTGCGAAAGTCCTTGGCAGTGAAATGATCACCTTCTGAGTCTGCAGCGCCGTGCGTGATCTCGCGCAGATAGTCGTTCACGTCGCCCGAGCCTACGGTGCGCAAACTACCGTCTTCGTCCTCGTATTGAAAGAGTTCCTGCCCCGGCAGTTGTTGGCAGCGTCGCACTACGCGGGCCACGCGCGGGTCGTCCAGCTCGACCTCTTGCAACACGCCGCTCTTGCCGCGAAATCGCAGCTTGAGCTGACTGCCTTTGAGTTGCACATGCCGCGTGCGCAGCGTGGTCAGGCCATACGAGCGGTTGGTGGCGGCGTATTCCTCATTGCCCACGCGCAGGTAGGTGGTGTCCAGCAGGCGCACCAGCGTGGCCAGCACCAGCGTGCGAGTCAGCGGCTGGCCGTTGCGGTGCGCTGCAAGGTCGCGCGCCACGCGGCTGCGCAGGCGCGGGAGCACGCGGCCAAACGCCAGCATGTGTTCGAACTTGCCCTCGTCGCGCTGCGCGCGCCACTGCGGGTGGTAACGGTATTGGCGCCGTCCGCGCGCGTCCAGTCCGGTGGCCTGCAGGTGCCCGCGGGGCAGGGGGCAAATCCACACATCGGTATATGCCGGTGGGATAGCCAGGCGGTTGATGCGGGCGACCTCGTCCGGGTCTTGCAGCCACTGGCCATCGGGCAAACGGTAGCGGAAAGCCTTGGCACCGTTGCGCACGCGGGTGAGGCCGGGCATGGCGGGTGTGACGTACACCAGGCCTCCGGGGAGCTTCTGGGGGCGGCTGGT
>NZ_JAMXAX010000250.1 GCF_023913775.1 Acidovorax facilis | reverse complement strand
CCAGGATGACTTTGGGCTGGAGCAAGCCTATTGAGGTGTATGCCGAGCATTTGGCTCGCTTGGCCCAACAGCCCGATTCAGTCCATTAACTTGATTGTTGCACTTGGACTTGAAACCGCCCTTATCCATAAAGCGCTAAAAGCTATCAAAATAATAGCATTCTATGGCTGCTCCACGCCCAGCGCTCCCACGGCTGCCTGCGCAGCCCGCCACTCCGCTTCCAGCACGGCCACGAGCGCCGCCGCTGGCATGGGGCGCACCGCAGCCACGCCCTGGCCGGCCCAGAGGGACAGGTAGTCCGCCCGCCCCGCCTCGGCAGACGCCCGGCGCAGCGCGCCGGTGAGGGCGTTCTGCACTGGATAGGCTGGCACATCGGCCTCGTGCGCGTGCAGCCGCTGCAGCATCGTGTTGACGATGCCACGCGCCGGGCGGCCCGAGAAGACGCGGGTGGTACGCGTGTCCGTGCCGGTGGCGTGGGCCAGCGCATCGCGGTAGGCCGGGCCGATGCCCGACTCGTCGCAGGCCAGGAAGGCCGTGCCCATCTGCACCGCCTCGGCGCCCAGGGCCTGCGCTGCGGCGATACCTCGCCCGTCCATGATCCCGCCGGCCGCTATCACCGCCACGCCCCGGGGGCGCAGCGCATCCACGCACTGCGGGATGAGGGCCATGGTGCCCACCATGGACGCCGCAAAGTCGGCCTGCGAGGGGCCCCTGGCGGCAGGGGCCTTTTCTGCGGGCGCAAGGCCTTCGGCCTGCAGACGGCCCGTGGCCAAAAAAGTGCCCCGGTGGCCGCCCGCCTCCATGCCCGATGCGACCACCGCGTCCGCGCCCACATCGGCCCAGGCCACGGCCTCGGCCACGGTGGTGGCCGTGCCGATGACGGTGCAGTCCGCGCTGTGCAGCTGCTCGACCTGCGCGGCGTTCAGGATGCCGAAGGTAAAACTCGCCACGGCCGGGCGCGCTTCGACCAGGGCGTCGAACTGGGCCGCAAAGTCCTCGCACCAGCGCGCGGGCACGGCGGGCGTGAGGCCGAACTCCGCATACAGCGGCGCCAGGCGGGCCACGGCCTGCTCCACCGTGGCCGCATCGGGCGCGGGCGTGTCCTGCACGAAGAGATTGAGCCCGAAGGGCCGGTCGGTGCGCCGCCGCACCTCGGCCGCCGCCTCGGCCATGGCGGCGGGCGAACGCATGCCGCAGCCCAGGGTGCCCAGCCCGCCCGCCGCAGACACGGCGGCGGCCAGTGCCGGGGTGTCGGAACCCGTCATGGGCCCCTGGATGATGGGCAGACGCAGGGAGAGGGCGGTGCGCAGGCTGGGGTGGGGCATGGTGGCGTTCCGTTCGCTAAAAAAGGGAAGAAGAGAAGGGTTGTCAGTCGCGCAACACTTGCTGCAGCGCATCCAGCGCCGCGGACCGGTAGCCGTGGCGCCACACCAGCAGCGTCTGCAGGGTGGTCAGGGGGTGCTGGGCCAGCAGCGCGGCGTGGGGCGAGAGCTGGAGCACCGAGCGCGGCACGATGCCCACGCTGCCACCCCCCGCCACGCTGGCCAGGATGGCGTGGTACGAGCCCAGTTCCAGCGTCTGCATGGGTGGGGTGCGGGCTGCGAACCAGTCCTGCGCCACCCCCCGGTAGGTACAGCCGGGCTCGAACACCGCCAGCGTGCCGGGCACCACATCCTGCGGGCCGGACACGGGCGGATGCCCCGTGGGCAGCACCAGGATCAGTTCCTCGGCGAACACGGGGCTGGCTTCCAGCGCAAGGTCGGGCGACTGCCCTGGCGGCCAGGCCACCAGCACGGCGTCGAGCGCATGGGCGCGCAGCCGCACCAGCAGTTCGCGCGTGGGCGCGGTCGACAGCTCCAGCGCCACCCCGGGCCACTGGCGGTGCAGTTGCGCTAGCGGGGCGGGCAGGCGGCTGGCGGCGGTGCTTTCCATCGAGCCCAGGCGCAGGCGTCCCGTGGGCTGGCCTGGCCGCACGGCCTGCCGAGCCTCCTCGGCCAGCGCCAGCAGCCGGTCAGCGTAGCCCCGCAGCACCTCGCCCTCGGGCGTGAGCGCCATGCGCTTGCCCTCGCGCAGGAACAGCGGGGTGCCCAGGTCGGCCTCCAGCTGGCGCACCCGCGTGGTCACATTGGACTGCACGCGCTGCAGCCGCTCGGCCGCGCGCGTAACGCTACCCTCTGCCGCCACGGTGCGGAAGATGTCGAGGGCGGCCAGATCGAGTGGGGGGGATACTTTATCCATCTTGAAAAAGTATGAATGTCAAAAATTCAATCTCTTGCTAAGATCATAAGACCCCGCATCCGACGCCGCAA
>NZ_JAMXAX010000024.1 GCF_023913775.1 Acidovorax facilis | reverse complement strand
GGGATTTTTGAACGATTTTGGCTGCTGGCGCTTTTGGAATAAGCGCTGGCAGCTATTGTTTTTATAGTTATTGGGGCTCTCCTTCCCGTTCGCGCTGAGCTTGTCGGAGCCGGTGGAAGCTCGTTCTCTAGTTTGGGCGGCGTGCTTGGGTTGAGGGCAGAGGCCGGGATGTCGCCCCGGCGGGCGAGTCCCTTTCTTTCGCGTCGCCGAAAGAAAGGAACCAAAGAAAGGGCGACCCTACTGTCTGCGACCCCTTCGCTGCGCTGCGGGGCAACCTGGGGTGCTCGGTCACGGGGTGCACCGCAGAACTCGCTGCGCGCCTGCGGCGCTCCGCTCGGACAACTGCGGTGAGTCAGTTCACGAAGCATGCGCGCTCCGACGCGCATGCCACCCCGCGCCCTGCGCGCCCCAGGCGCATCCAGAAGGGAACCCGGGGGAGCGGACTTCCACACGGGCCATTGCTTCGCTCGGCCCCATCTCGCGGGCGCAAGCGCCACGCGCTGCGGCGGCAGGGCCGAGCGCAGCGATGGCCCGAAGGGCAGTTTGGCTGTTCGGATGTTCTGCTGCCCCACCCCTGCTGGCTGCGCCTGCGGCGGGGCGGTTGCGGGGTGGCATGGGCGTCGAAGCGCCCATGCTTCGTGAACTGACTCGCCGTGGTTGTCCGAGCGGCGCTGCGCAGCAGCAAAGCGAGTTCCACGGCGCACCCCGCAACCGCCCCGACGCAGGTTTGCCCCGTAGCGAAGCGCAGGGGTCGCAGACTGGGGGTCGCCTCTCTTTGGCTTACTTTTCTTTGGCGAAGCAAAGAAAAGTGAGTCGCCCGCCGGGGCGACAACCCGGCCTCCGCCCTCAACCCCAGCATGCTTTTCAAACCAGCACGCCCCAGCTTCGACAAGCTCAGACCGAACGGCCCAAGTCAACCCCAGTAGCTACAAAAATAATAGCCACCTCCGCTTGATAGATAAGCGCCAGCAGCCAAAATCACTCAAAAAAACTACTGCGACACCTGCGCCACCTTCACAGCAGGCTGATCCCCCCACCCGCCTCCAAGCGCCCGAATCAACCCCACCGTCGCCACATACTGCGCCGTCCGCACCTGCAACTCCTGCCGCCGATTGCGCAATTCGCTGCGCCGCGCGTCCAGCAACTCCAGCTGACTCACCAAGCCATTGCGATACCGCACATCCGACAACTGCGTGGCCCGCCGCGCCGCAGTCACCGCACGCCCTTGCGCCTCGGCCTGGCCAGACAACAAGCGCAGCGAGGTCAACTGGTCCTCAACGTCACGAAACGCGTTGAGCACCTGCCCCCGATGGTCCGCCAGCGCAGCCTCCAGGCGGGCCTTGGCGCCCTCGATCTGTGCATCGCGCTGGCCGCCGTCAAAGATCGGCAGCGACAGCAGCGCACTCACGCCCCAAGCACGGGCCGACCACTTGAACAGGTCACCCAGCTCTGGCGACGCATGCCCCGCATTGCCGGTGAGCGTGACGGCCGGGAACCACGCCTTCTGCGCCACGCCCACGCGTGCCTGCGCGGCCAGCACGGCAGTTTGCGCGGCCGACACATCGGGCCGGCGCGCCAGCACCGTGCCGGGCACGCCCGGCGGAATCACCGGCAACGCGGCATCGCCCGTTGCGGGCGGCAGCACAAAGCCGCTGGCCACCTCACCGGCCAGCACAGCCAGCGCGTTGGTCAGCAAGGCCTGCTGGCGCTGCAAGCCCAGGGCATCAGACTCGGTGGCCGCCACCTCGGTCTGCACACGGGCCACGTCCAGCTCGGCCACATCGCCGGCTTGCAGGCGGCGCTGTGTCAGGCGCAGGGTGTCCTGGTAAGCGGCCAGACTCTCTTGCACCAGCACCTGCTCGGCCTGCACGGCGCGCAGTTGCAGGTAGGTTTGCGCCACATCGGCCTGCACCATGAGGCGCGTGCTCTGGAGCAAGGCCTCGCGCGTGTCGGCGTCGAGGCGTGCGGCGTCGCTGGTTTGCGAGAGGCGGCCGAACAGGTCCAGCTCGTACGAAGCATTGAGCCCCGCCGTGCCCAGCGTGGATGGCACCACGCTGCCCGTGCTGTTGGCACCGGCCTGGCGTGCAACGCCCGCCGAGGCGCCCACTTGCACCGAGCGCGCGGCGTCGGCAGAACGCAGCAGCGTGCGCGCTTCGGCCAGCCGCGCGGCGGCCTGCTGGATGCTGGTGTTGGCCTGGCCCGCGCGCTGCACCAGATCGGCCAGCACCGGGTCTTGAAAGCCGAGCCACCACTCGCCGCGCGGCTGCGCTTCGGCGGGGGCAGCGACTGTCCAGGGCGCCGCGGGCAGTGCGTCGCCGCCTGCCGTGAAACTGGTGGGCACGGGCACACCCGCATGCGGCGCGGGGGCCACGGGCTGGGTCATGCAACCGGCCAGCACCAGGGCGGCGGCCAGGGGCGCCAGCAGGCTGCGCTTGCGCACGCCAAAGACAGCACCCTCGGTGGAGTTTTTCTTCAAAAGCAATTCGGTCATGGTTGTTCTCCTGCCCCAGTCGTTACGCCCGGTGCATTCGGCAGCGCGGAGCACGTGGCGAGGGCCACAAAGATTTTTCTTGTCACCGTTTTCAAAAGCATCATTCGTGCTCCTTGCGCGGCGCTGCCAGCACCGGGTGGGCAATGCCGCCGCTGCCCGGGGTGTGCGAGATGGGCGCCACATGCGTGCCATGCTCCACCAGCGGGCGGTTGCCTGCCAGCTTGCGCAGCAGCACGTAGAACACGGGCGTAAGGAACAGGCCGAAGGCCGTCACCCCAATCATTCCGGAGAACACCGCCACACCCATGGCGCTGCGCATTTCGGCGCCGGCACCGGTGGACAGCACCAGGGGCAGCACACCCATGACGAAGGCCAGTGAGGTCATCAGGATAGGACGCAAGCGCAGACGGCTGGCTTCGATGGCGGCCTGCACGGGGGTGCGCCCGGCAAACTCCAGTTCGCGCGCAAACTCCACGATCAGGATCGCGTTCTTCGCTGACAGCCCCACCAGCACGATGAGCCCGATCTGCGTGAACACGTTGTTGTCGCCGTTGCTCAGCCACACGCCGGTCATGGCCGCCAGGATGCCCATGGGCACGATCAGGATGATGGCAATCGGCAAGGTGAGGCTTTCGTACTGCGCGGCCAGCACCAGGAACACCAGCAGGATGGCCAGAGGGAACACCAGCACGGCGGAGTTGCCCGCCAGGATTTCCTGGTAGGTCAGCTCGGTCCACTCGAAGGTGATGCCCTGGGGCAGCGTCTCAGCCGCGATGCGCTCGATGGCGGCCTGCGCCTGGCCCGATGAATAACCGAGTGCAGGGCCGCCGTTCACATCAGCAGCCAGGTAGCCGTTGTAGCGCATGGCACGTTCGGGGCCGAAGCTCGGCTCCATCTTCATCAGCGCCGACAGGGGCACCATCTCGCCGGTGCTGGAACGCACCTTGAGCAGGCCCACATCCTCAGCCCGCGCGCGGTAGGCCGCATCGGCCTGCACGCGTACGCTGTAGGTGCGGCCGAACTGGTTGAAGTCGTTGGCATAGAGGCTGCCCAGGTAGATCTGCAGCGTGTCAAAGATGTCCGTCACCGGCACACCGAGCTGGCGTGCCTTGGTGCGGTCGATGTTGGCGTACAGCTGCGGCACATTGACCTGCCAGCTACTGAAGATGCCGGTCAGCTCGGGCGTCTGGTAGGCCTTGGCCATGAAGGCCTTCACGGCGCCGTCCATGGCTTCGTAGCCCAGCGAGGCACGGTCTTCGATCTGCAGCTTGAAGCCTCCCGTGGTGCCCAGGCCCGCCACCGGGGGTGGCGGGAACATGGCGATGAACGCGTCCTGAATGCTGCCAAAGGCCTGGTTCAGCTGGCCTGCCACGGCGCCGCCGCTCTGGTCGGCGCGGGTGCGCTCGGCAAAGGGCTTGAGCGTGGCGAACACGATGCCGGCGTTGGAGCTGTTGGTGAAGCCGTTGATCGACAGGCCCGGGAAGGCAATCGCGTCTTCGACGTTGGGGTTCTCCTTCATGATCTCGCCCATGCGGCGGATCACGTTCTCGGTGCGGTCCAGCGTGGCGCCGTCGGGCAACTGCGCAAAGCCGATGAGGTACTGTTTGTCCTGCGCGGGCACGAAGCCGCCGGGCACGATCTTGAACAGGCCCATGGTGGCCCCCACCAGCGCGAGGTAGATCACGAACATCAGCGCCTTGCGGCCGATCACGCGCTTGACGCCGCCGCTGTAGGCCTCGGAGCCACGGTGGAACAGGCGGTTGAAGCCGCGGAACAGGCCACCGAACACTTTGTCCATGCCGCGCGTGAGCGCGTCCTTGGGCTCGTTGTGGCCCTTGAGCAGCAGTGCTGACAGGGCGGGCGACAGGGTCAGCGAGTTGATCGCCGAGATCACCGTGGAGATCGCGATGGTCACCGCGAACTGCTTGTAGAACTGGCCTGTGAGGCCACTGATGAAGGCCAGCGGCACGAACACTGCCACCAGCACCAGCGCAATCGCGATGATGGGGCCGGACACTTCACGCATGGCGCGGTAGGTGGCCTCGCGCGGGGTCAATCCCGCCTCGATGTTGCGCTCCACGTTCTCCACCACCACGATGGCATCGTCCACCACAATGCCGATGGCCAGCACCAGGCCGAACAGGCTCAAGGCATTGATCGAGAAGCCCAGCAGGTGCAGCACCGCAAACGTACCCACCACCGACACCGGCACAGCCAGCAGCGGGATGATGGACGCGCGCCAGGTCTGCAGGAACAGGATCACCACCAGCACCACGAGGGCGATGGCTTCGAGCAGCGTGTGGATCACGGACTTGATCGAGGCACGCACGAACTGCGTGGGGTCGTACGCAATGCGGTACTCCACACCTTCGGGCATGTTCTTCTGGATCTCGTCCATGGTGGCGCGCACGTTCGACGAGATGTCGAGCGCGTTGGAGCCCGGCGCCTGGAACACGCCCATGCCCACGGCCGGGTCGTTGTTGAGCAGCGAACGCAGCGAGTAGTCGGCCGCGCCCAGCTCCAGGCGGGCGATGTCGCGCAGGCGCGTCACCGCGCCGTCGGCACCGGTCTTGACGATGATGTCGCCGAACTCTTCTTCGGTCTGCAGACGGCCCTGCGCGTTGATGGACAGCTGCAGGTCCACGCCGGGCAGTCCGGGCGATGCGCCCACCACCCCGGCAGCGGCCTGCACGTTCTGGCCGCGGATGGCGGTCACCACGTCGCTGGCCGACAGGCCGCGCTGCGCGACCTTTTGCGGGTCGAGCCAGACACGCATGGAGTAGTCGCCGCCGCCGAAGATCTGCACCTGGCCCACGCCGCCGATGCGGGCGAGGCGGTCCTTCACATTGAGCACCGCGTAGTTGCGCAGGTAGTCGATGTCGTAGCGGTTGTTGGGCGAGACCAGATGGACCACCATGGTCAGGTCCGGCGCGCTCTTCACAGTGGTGACGCCCAGGCGGCGCACTTCCTCGGGCAGGCGCGGCTCGGCCTGCGAGACGCGGTTTTGCACCAGCTGCTGGGCCTTGTCGGGATCAGTGCCCAGGGCAAAGGTCACGGTCAGCGTCATCACGCCGTCGGTGGTGGCCTGGCTGCCCATGTAGAGCATGCCTTCCACGCCGTTGATGGATTCCTCCAGCGGCGTGGCCACGGTCTCGGCGATCACCTTGGGGTTGGCGCCCGGGTACTGGGCGCGCACCACCACGGACGGCGGCGCGACTTCAGGGTATTCGGAGATGGGCAGACCGCGCAATGCGATCAGCCCCCCGAGGAAGATGAGCACCGACAGCACCCCGGCAAAGATGGGGCGGTCGATGAAAAAACGGGACAGGTTCATGGATGCAAATTCCTGGTGTCCAGCGCGCTCAGGCGGCTGGCGACTTGGCGGCGTTCTTGGCTTCCTTGCGATCACCCGCAATCTCGGCCTTGGCGGTCATGGGCACAGGCTGTGGCGCCACCACGGCGCCGGGGCGCACGCGCTGCAGGCCGTTGACGACGATGTTCTCGCCCGCCTTCAGGCCCGAGGTGACCACGCGCAAACCGTCAATCGGCGCGCCCAGGGTGACCTCGCGGTACTCGGCCTTGTTGCCCTCGCCCACCACCATCACGAACTTCTTGTTCTGGTCGGTGCCCACCGCACGTTCGTTGATGAGCAGCGCCTGCGTGTTGCGGGCCTGGCCCATGCGGACGCGGGCAAACTGGCCGGGGATGAGCGAGCCGTCTTCGTTGTCGAACACGGCGCGCACGCGCACGGTGCCGCTCTTGGCATCGACCTGGTTGTCGATGAGCTGCAGGCGACCGGCGTGCGGCGTGCCGCCCGCAGTGCCGGTGCCCATCTGCACAGGAATGCGCTCGATGAGCTGGCGGGCGCTGTTGCCGCGCTGGCCGCTTTGCAGGTCGGCCAGGGCCTTCACCACGATCTGCTCATCGGTGTCGAAGCTCGCGTAGATGGGGCTCACGGAAACCAGCGTGGTCAGCACGGGAGCGCCCGGACCGGCCGCCACCAGGTTGCCCACGGTGACTTCGATGCGGCCCACACGGCCCGCCACCGGGGCGCGCACCTGGGTGTAGCCCAGGTTCAGCTTCGCGGTCTGCAGCGCGGCCTGGGCGGCGCGCAGGTTGGCATCGGCTTCGCGCTGGGCGTTCAGGCGCTCATCGTGCTCGCGCTGGGCGATGGCTTTTTCTTCGAGCAGGCGCGTGGCGCGCTCCAGTTCGCTGCGGGTGTACGACACGCGTGCCTGTGCAGCCACCACCTGGGCTTCGGCGCGGTCCACTTCGGCGGCGTAAGGGGCGGGGTCCACCGTCACGAGCAGCTCGCCCTGCTTGACCAGCGAGCCTTCGCGGAAGTGCACGGCCTGCACGGCGCCCGAGACGCGCGGGCGCACGTCCACGCGCTGCACGGCTTCGAGGCGGCCGGAGAACTCGTCCCACAGGGCGATGTCTCTTTGGAGCACGGCCGCCACCGACACCGGCATGGCCGGGGGCGCAGCAGGGGTGCCATCGGCCTGGGCGGCGGGCGCCTGGAACACAAGGATGATGGCGGCCACGGTGGCCGTCACAGCAGTGGCAAGGGTGGCCAGTCCCAGCGGGCGGCTCTTGGAGAGAGGATTGGAGTTCATGGTCGTTTCAATCGTTAAGGCCGCCCTTGTGGAGCGAGCCGGTGGAGGTTTTCTGCCGCGCCCCGGTAGGTGGCGTTGTGCCGACAAGAGTCAAAAAAGGTGTCACAACCGTGGGCAGATGGGCAGTCTCGGCAATGACACCGTGGCAAAGTCAAGGCCCCGGCAGCACACCGCCGGGACACTGAGAACCTGTTCCAAATCTTTTCGGGGATCGCATTGGAGTGCAATCGGGAGGAGTGGATGCTTCGGATGCGCCGCATGGGCTCGTGCCCATGCAAGCAGCCGGGGCGTCCAATCACCCGATTTCACTCCAACCCTTCGGGCAAGATCCTTGCCGGGCGGTCTGCGGCGTTGCGGCGCTTGCCAATAGCCGGGCTATTGGCTGCACCCCGCGCCTTGCATCCCATCCCGGCAAGGACCTTGTGCGACCCTGAAAAGATTTGGAACAGGTTCTCAAAGCCGACGTCAGAAGACGCGGCAACACTGTGTGTTGTGACAGCCGTGGCTGCAGACAGGCAAGTCGCCCAACGGGTTGTTCATGGTGTGATTTCCTCCGTATGTATCGTTGACATCAATGGCACCTGCCCGCCGTCTGCGCCCTGATGGGCTCGGCGTGCAGAAATACGTGGGCAAAGCTTCTCCCTCCGGCACGTGTGGGCCGGAAAAATCAGCGTTGATAACCAGATGGTTGGCGGTAAGGCCGCAGTATCAAACCTCAACCAAAGTTGAGGTCAATGACTTTCTGGAGACAGCCTTGCCGGGTTCAGGGTCTCAGGAAGGCACCGGACATCGGGTGGCTTCAAAGAACAGGCGGAACTGTTCCTGCGCACCGGTTGCGCAAGGGCATTCGTGGGGGCCGGTTTGCAGCAAGGCATCGGGCCACTGCGCCGTTTTCGAGAAAACATGGCGGGTCACCTGCAGGCCCGCCGCCTCCAGCCGGGCGGCATAGGCCAGTGCCTCATCGTGCATGGGGTCGGTGTCGCCCACCAGCACCAGCGTAGGCGGCAAGCCGGCCAGACGGTGTGCTGCGGCAGGCACTGCATAGGGGTGCTCGGCATCGCGCGGGCAACGCAGAAAATTGCGCCAGCCTTCGGCCCATTTGCAGCCAGTGGCATTGCCCGTGGCTTCGCGCAGCGAGGCTGTGCCCACACACGGGTCCAGCATGGGCGAGAGCAGGATCTGCCCGGCCAGCGGCGGGTGCGACTGGTCGCGCGCCATCAGCCCCACAGCCGCAGCCAGATTGCCGCCCGCTTCTTCACCCGCCAGGTAGACCAGTGCACCTTGCCCGCCGAGCTTGGTGCGGTTGCGGTGCACCCACTTGAGCACGTCATAGCCCGTGTCCACCGGCTGCGGGAACGGGGTGAGCGGGTACGCCACCGACACCACAACGGCCCCCACACCTTCCAGCAGCGAGGCCACGGTGCAGCCGTTGTCCAGCCCCCCCGAGGTAAATGCGCCTCCATGAAAATGCACCACCACCGGCGACGCCTGGCCCGTCTTCTTGCGCCCATACATGCGCACGGCCACATCCTGCCCCTTGGTCACTTCAATAGTGGAGTCGGAGCACACGGAGGCGGCCTTGCCCCCTTCGGTGGGTTTGGCAACGGGTGGCAATGTGGAAGATAGCGAGGACGGCTGGTCGGGCTGCATGGCATGTACCCATTGGATTGACGATGGATGAAATGTAGTGGCTCGGGCCTTTCAGATAAACAGGTCAAACACCACCGCACTGTTTCCAAAAGCTCAACAATCAAATGGCAGTGCCCGTGTGAGAATTCCGCAGCACCCACCGGTGGGTGCTGACGTTCCAGATTCAAGGAGAAGCCATGGACCAAATACAGGCCATGCGCATATTCGTGCGGGTGGTGGAGGCCGGCACGTTTACCCGGGCAGCGGATTCGCTATCGCTGCCCAAAGCCACCGTGACCAAGCATGTGCAGGCGCTGGAGGAGCGCCTGCGCGTAAAGCTGCTCAACCGCACCACGCGGCGCGTGACAGTGACGCCCGACGGCGCCGCCTACTACGACCGCACCGTCCGGCTGCTGACCGACCTGGATGACATCGAGGCCAGCATGACCAATGCACGCGCCAATCCGCGCGGTCGCCTGCGCATCGATGTCGGCACGTCGGTGGCACAGCTGCTCATCATTCCGAACCTTGCAGAGTTTCATGCACGGTACCCGGACATCCAGGTGGACCTGGGGGTGAGCGACCGCATCGTGGACCTGATCGGAGATAACGTGGACTGCGTGATTCGCGGTGGCGAGCTCAGCGACCAGTCGCTGGTGGCGCGGCGGGTGGGCAACCTGGAGTTCATCACGGTGGCATCGCCCGACTATCTGGCGCGCAAGGGCACGCCCACCCATCCGCTGGAGATCGAGGAAAAACACGCCAGCGTGATCTATTTTTCTCCGCAAAGCGGCCGGCACTACCCGCTGGAGTTCGTCAAGGGCTCCGAATCCATCGACATCACGGGTCCCTACCAGTTGAGCGTGAATGAAGCCAATGCCTATGTGACGTCCGTGCTGGCGGGGCTGGGTATCGGGCAAATCACCAGCTACCAGGCGCAACAACACCTGCAAAATGGCGCCCTGGTGCGGCTGATGCCCGAGTGGACCCAGCCGCCACTGCCGGTGTACGTGGTGTATCCACCCAACCGCCACCTGAGCGCCAAGGTGCGTGCGTTTGTGGACTGGGCGGCCGAGCTGTTTCAACGCGAGACCCACCTGCAACGCACGCAGTGAAGGCATTACACAAAGGCGGGCAGGGGCCTTTATGCTTGGGCCCATGAACGCTACCGAGTCCACCCCCACCCCTGACGCGCGCACCAACGAGGGCGGCCACACCGCGCAAGCTGCTGAGCCCACACCTCCAGCAGCTTCTGCCAAACAGCCCCGCAACCCCCTGCACGGCGTAACGCTGGAAGCCATGGTAGTGGGCCTGGCAGACTATTTTGGCTGGGACGAGCTGGGCCGACAGATCCCCATCCGCTGCTTTCAGATCGACCCCAGCGTGGGCTCCAGCCTCAAGTTTTTGCGCAAAACCCCCTGGGCGCGCGAGAAGGTCGAGAGCCTTTACCTCTTCATGCTGCGCGACCAGCGGCGCAACGCGCAAGAATGACTGGCAATGCGCGCTACCACGCCCCAAGCATCGCCAACCCCGAATGCGTATTCGGCACGGCTGAGCGCACGGTATCGCAATTTTCTGGTCTCCCTGCTGACGCTGGGCGTCATCGGTGGGTTCAATGCTTTGCTGGCGGCTCAGTCCGGAAGGGGTGATGCAGGATGGTGGCCCGTGGCGTGGCTGGCCACCATGTTCTTGGGGGTTTTCTTCAGTGCAGCCTTCATGGCCATGGCGGGTCGCCGCAAGCTGCCGGTGGCCTAGGGCATCGCTCTGGGTGCGACTGTAGGTCTGGGGCTGACGACCTATGGGATTCTGCAGACGAGCCTGCACGCCCCTTGGGGCGCAGTGATGCCCGACTGGCTGCGTGGCGCGCAGGCAAGAGCCTGGCTGGGCTCTCCCTGGGCACCGCTCATTCCCTACGCAGCGGGGCTGGCCTTGCATGGCGCCGCCATGCTGGTTTTCAATCGCCGGACGTCACCAGAAAATCGCGGCTGATGCCGCCACCCAGGTCGTTGACCCGGTCCAGGAACTGCGTGAGGAACGCGTGCAGGCCCGTCGCCAGGATCTCGTCGATGCGACCGTACTGCAGGTCGGCCAGCAAGCGCCCTGCCCTGCGGCTGGTTTCGGCGGACTGCCCGTTGGCCAGCACGGCCAGGTTGTCCACCACCTCGCGCAGACAGGCGTGCAGCGATCGGGGCATATCGCGGCTCAGGATCAGCAGGTCGGCCACGCGCCCCGGCGTGATCACATCGCGGTAGACCTTGCGGTACACCTCGAACGCCGACACGCTGCGCAAGATGGCGCTCCAGTGGTAGAAGTCGCTTTCCTGGTTGCGGTCGCTGGGGCGGCCAAAAAAGTCATTCTTCACGGCGTGGAACTTCACATCCAGCAGGCGCGCAGTGTTGTCCGCGCGCTCCAGGAAGGTGCCCATGCGCAAAAAGTGAAACGCCTCGTCCTGCAGCATCGTGCCGAGCACCACGCCGCGTGAGAGGTGCGAGCGGTACTTCACCCATTCAAAGAACTGACCCGGGTCGCGCTCAAAGGCGCCCCCCTCCAGCTGGCGGTGCAGCTCCAGCCAGGTCTGGTTCTGCGTCTCCCACACCTCGGTGGTCAACGCACCGCGCACGGCCCGCGCGTTCTCGCGCGCGGCACGCAGGCACGACAGGATGGACGACGGGTTGTTGCCATCGTGCACCATGAACTCCAGCACGTTGGCGGGCGTCACTTCGCCATGCTTGGCGGTGTAGGCAGGAATCAGCTCGCTGATGGACAGCAGGCCCTCCCAGCCTTTCTGCGCCACATCGGCAGCCTGGGGCAACAGGGAGGTCTCGTAGCTCACATTGAGCATTCTTGCGGTGTTCTCAGCCCGCTCGGTGTAGCGGGACATCCAGAACAGATGGTCGGCGGTGCGGCTCAGCATGCGGCCTCCTTGATCGAGCAGGGCTGAGAACCCCGCACGTGCTGCGCACGCACGCGGTGTTGTGTCGAAAGCCCCATGCCAAGGGGCTTTTCAGCCCGCTCGGTGTAGCGGGACATCCAGAACAGATGGTCGGCGGTGCGGCTCAGCATGTTCAGAGGCTCCCTTGCGATTGACTTTGCGACTGGCCCTGGGATTGCGATTGCGACTGGGATTGCACGGCCTTGGGTTGCGCGGCAGGCGCACCCTCGCCCAGCACCCAGGTGTCCTTGGTGCCGCCGCCCTGCGACGAATTCACCACCAGCGAGCCCTCTTGCAGTGCCACGCGCGTGAGGCCCCCTGCGGCCATCTGCACCTCGCGACCGCTGAGCACGAAGGGGCGCAGGTCGATGTGGCGCGGGGCGATGCCGCTTTCCACATAGGTCGGGCAGCTCGACAGGCTGAGCGTGGGCTGGGCGATGTAGCCCGCCGGGTTGGCCAGCAGCGCACGGCGGAAGTCCTCGATCTCGGCCTGCGTGGCGGCCGGGCCGATCAGCATGCCGTAGCCACCGGCACCGTGCACTTCCTTCACGACCAGGTCCTTCAGGTTGGCCAGCACATGCTGCAGATCCTCCTGCTTGCGGCACATCCACGTGGGCACGTTCTTGAGGATGGGCTCCTGCCCCAGGTAGAAGCGGATCATCTCGGGCACGTAGGGGTACACCGACTTGTCGTCGGCCACGCCCGTTCCCACGGCGTTGCAGATGCCCACGTTGCCTGCGCGGTAGGCCTCCATGAGACCGTGGCAGCCCAGCGTGGAGTTGCGGCGGAAGACCTGCGGATCGAGGAAGTCGTCGTCCACCCGGCGGTAGATCACGTCCACCCGCTGCAGGCCGCGCGTGGTGCGCATGTAGACGAACTTGTCCTTGACGACGAGGTCCTGCCCTTCGACCAGCTCCACGCCCATCTGCTGCGCGAGGAAGGCATGTTCGAAGTACGCGCTGTTGTGCATGCCGGGGGTGAGCACCACCACCGTGGGCTCGTCGGCCGCTGCGGGCGCGCTGGCGCGCAGGGTTTCGAGCAGCATGTCGGGGTAGTGGGCCACGGGCGCCACCTTGTGCAGGCTGAACAGCTCGGGGAAGAGCCGCATCATCATCTTGCGGTTTTCCAGCATGTAGCTCACGCCGCTGGGCACGCGCAGGTTGTCTTCCAGCACGTAGTACTCGCCCTCGCCCTGCGCGTTGGGCGCGCGCACGATGTCGATGCCGGCAATGTGCGCGTAGATGTTCTGCGGCACATGCAACCCGGCCATCTCGGGCCGGTACTGCGCGTTGTTGAGGATGAGGTCGGCGGGCACGATGCCGGCGCGGATGATGTCCTGGCCGTGGTACACGTCGTGGATGAAGCGATTGAGCGCCGTGACCCGCTGCACCAGCCCCTGCTGCATGCTGCTCCACTCATGGGCCGGAATGATGCGCGGAATCAGGTCAAACGGAATCAACCGCTCGTTGCCCGCCCCGCCCTCGTCCTTTGCGCCGTAAACGGCGAAGGTAATGCCCACGCGCCGGAAGATCATCTCGGCTTCGGCCCTGCGGGCCTGCATCACATCAGGGGGCTGTTTGCTCAACCACTGCGCGTAGCGCTTGTAGTGTTCCCGCACATCGCTGCCATCAAAAGGCAGCATGGCGTACATCTCGTCAAATTTCTGCATGAACTGGCCTCCTGAAGACAGGATAGCAAGTTGCGCGCCCACACTCTGCAAACGGCCCCTGGTGGCACTACGGCATCGCGCCTGCTGAGTCCGCCCGGGGCACCATCTGGTGCTGCCAGTAGCGTCGGCCCGCATCGCGTTCACACCCTATTGCTGCGGGTTTGGCAGAGGCCCAGGTCGCGGCGCCACAGCGCGAAGACTCCACCACTTCGATGTCGCGAAGGCGATAGCGCTGCAACACCTGCGGGGCTGGATGGCCAAAGCGATTGCGGTACCCGGCTTGCACCAAAGCAGTGCGCGGCTGGACGGCATCCAGAAACGCCGGGGACGATGATGTCTTGCTGCCGTGGTGGGGCACCAGCAGCAGGTCGGCCTGGAGCGCCGCACCGCGCGCCAGCAGGGCCTGTTCCTGCGGGGCTTCGATGTCGCCCACCAGCAAGGCCGACACGCCCTGCGGCCCGGCGGAGGTGATGCGCAGCACACAGCTCAGCGCATTGGGGCGCACGCTGCGCACCGCCGCGTCGTCCGACTGTGGGTGCAGCACTTCGAAAGCCACACCATCCCATTCCCAGCGCTGGCCCGCCAGGCAGGGCTGGACTGGGCGCAAGGCCTGCAAGGTGTTCTCTGCCTCGATCGAGCCCACCAGCTCCGCATGCGGCTGCTGCGCCAGCACCGCGGCCGCACCGCCGGTGTGGTCTGCATCGCGGTGGCTGAGCATGAGGGTGTCCACGCGCTCCCCCAGTGCCCGCAGCAGCGGCACCAGCACACGGTGGCCCGCGTCGCTCTCGCGGCTGAAACGCGGCCCTGCGTCGTACAGCAGCGTGTGGGTGGCGGTGCGCACCAGCACCGCATTGCCCTGGCCGATGTCTGCGGCCAGCAGTTCAAACTGCCCTGCCGCGGGGCGCACCGGCTGCCACCACAGCGCGGGCCACAGGAGGGGAAATGCCAGCAGCCGCAGCCGCCAGGGCAGGCGCGTGGCCAGCAGCGCGCCTCCGGCCACGGCCAGCATGCCCGCCCACAACGGCGCGGCAGGCAGGAAGACCACGGCCCAGGGCCACAACGCCAGCCATTGCAGCAGAGCTGCCAGCGGCTGCAAACTGAGGGCGGCCAGGCTCCACAAGGGCGCCCACAGCACGCCGCCCAACGCCAGCGGGGTGACCACCAGGGTGACCCAGGGAATCGCCACCAGGTTGGCGGCAAAACCCACCACCGACACCTGGCCAAACAACAGCAGGGTCAGGGGCGTGAGCGCCAGCGTCACCACCCACTGCTCCCGAATCAATGCATAAAAATGGTGCCTAGCGCTGGATGGATAAGCGCTACCAGCTATTGAATTAGTAGCAAACAGAATACCCACCGCCACAAAGCTCAGCCAGAAGCCTGCCTGCGCCAACGCCCACGGGTCTGCCACCACCACGGCCGCACACGCCCACAGCCACACCTGCGGCCAGGGCCAGCGGCGGCCACTGAGCTGCAGCACGGCAATGGCCGCCAGCATGATCACCGTGCGCTGTGCAGGCACGCCCCAGCCGCTGAACAGCGCGTAGGCTGCCGCCAGCACCACCCCGGCGGCCAGTGCTGCGGAGGGCGCGGGCACCGCCAGGCACAGCCGGGTGGAACGCCGCCACAGGGCACCCACCACCAGCGCGGCCAGCCAGGCAAACAAGGTGATGTGAAGCCCGGAGATGCTCATGAGGTGAGCCACGCCCGTGGCGCGGAACACATCCCAATCGGCACGGTCAATGGCGCGCTGGTCACCCGTCACCAAAGCCGCCACCACGCCCGCAACGCGCGTGCGGGCCGGGTCACTGCCATCCTGGTCGCCCGCCAGGCGCTCCAGGATCGCATCGCGCACCGACTGCCGCGCCCGCTCCACCGGATGCCGCCAGGTTGCAGCCACAAACTCCGGCGGCTCGTCCTTGGGCCCTGCACGCACGTAGCCTGTGGCCTGCACGCCCTGCTCCCACATCCACAACTCGTAGTCAAAACCATGGGGGTTGCGCAGCCCGTGCGGCGCCTTCAGACGCACCGTCAACGCCCAGCGGTCGCCGGCTTTCAGGGCGGGCGGTGGACGCTGCAGGTCCAAGGTTCCGGCCGCATCGCGGAACGGGCCGCCGTACCAGGCCACATCGATGCGCGGCGGCAGCGTCACCGGGGCACCGTTCAGGCGCGCGGCCTCCACGTCCACGCGGATGCGGGTGCCAGCCTCGTTGGTTTGGGGCATGGCCGCCACCACGCCGGTCACCCGGATGTCCTGGCCCTCCAGCGCGGGCGCGAGGCCCTGGGCCGCATAGTCCACAGCGCGCAGCCCGCACAGGGCGAACATCACCAGCACTCCGGCGCCCACCGCCAGCGCGGTGGCGGCATGAGCGCCCCATCTGCGTCGCCTGGACGCTGCCCGCGCGCACCCGCCCACCACACACGCCGCCACCAGAACCGCCCCGTAGACCACCCCGGGCCACAACACCGGCTGCTGCAGCTGCAGCGCGGCCCCCAATACGGCCCCCAGCAGCCACGCAGGCAAGCGCCAGGGAACGGCGGCGACCATCGCGGAGCTTTCGCTGGCCACGGCGCCATCCAGGCCCACAGGGGCGGAGGGAATGGCATTAGGGGCGCTTATGGCGGGCATGGGCTGATGCTAATGCGATGCCTGAGGGCTGGCCGCTGGATTCTGCACACCAGGCTGTGTAACACTCGCGGCCATCCGGGTGCCGCCGGACCGCGAAGCCACCGCGCTGACCAGCAGGCCGTGCCGGCGCACCTGCACCGGCAAGCCCCCGCCATCCACCTTCACGCCAAACCGAGGAAAGACCATGAGCGTTTACGACAAGCTGAAAGAACTCAACATCACCCTGCCCCCCGTGTCGGTGCCCGCTGCCGCCTATGTGCCCTATGTGCAGACGGGCAACCTGGTGTTCCTGTCCGGCCACATCGCACGCAAGGACGGCAAGCCCTGGGCCGCGCAGTTTGGCCGCGATATTGGCACCGATGAAGGCAAGGAAGCTGCACGCTCGGTAGCGATTGACCTCATGGGCACGCTGCAGGCGGCCTGTGGCGGCGACCTCAACCGCGTCAAGCGCATCGTCAAGGTCATGAGCCTGGTGAATTCCACGGGTGATTTCACCGAGCAGCACCTGGTGACCAACGGCGCCAGCGAACTGCTGGGCCAGGTCTTTGGCGAAAAAGGCGTGCACGCCCGCAGCGCTTTTGGCGTGGCGCAGATCCCCCTGGGTGCCTGCGTGGAAATCGAGCTGATCGCCGAGCTGGCCTGACAGACCCCACCCCTCACCAAAAAACCCATGGCATGGCTGCCATGGGTTTTTTGTTTTCTGCGCAGGGCGGCGACGGATGCGCCCCTCCCAGCCGCCATGACACCATGGCCGCCAGTTGTCAGAGCGTCAGAAAGACTCCCAGTCCTCTTCCGATCCCTGGGCCACCGCGGGCTTGCGGCTGGCGGGTGCAGGTGCCGCAGATACCTTGGAAACAGCGGCCGCTGCAGCCGGAGCCTTGGCCACCGCAGCGGGCGGGCCGTGGAGTGCCTTCGCACCAGAACCCGGTGCGGGCCGTGCGGGTGCCGAGGGGACAGCGGTGGCGGCGGGTGCCTGTGGCCGCTGGGCAGCCGTGGCGCGCGCCGCACCAATGGCCGCCTGCGCGGGCCCATAGCTGGCGGCATTCACCTTGAACATGGACACCTCGCGCGCCAGGTGGTCTGCCTGCTCACGCAGGCTCTGGGCGGCGGCGGCGCTTTCTTCCACCAGCGCCGCATTCTGCTGCGTCATCTGGTCGAGGTTGCTGATCGCCTTGTTGACTTGCGACACCCCCGCACTCTGTTCGGACGATGCTGCGGTGATCTCGCCAATCATGTCGGTCACGCGCTGCACCGACTGCACGATGTCGGTCATGGTGGTGCCTGCGTCCGACACCAGGCGCGAGCCCGTCTCCACCTTCTCGACCGATGCACTGATGAGCAACTTGATCTCCTTGGCGGCCTCGGCGCTGCGCTGGGCAAGGCTGCGCACCTCGCTGGCCACCACCGCAAAACCCCGGCCCTGCTCACCCGCGCGGGCAGCTTCCACAGCGGCGTTCAGCGCGAGGATGTTGGTCTGAAAGGCTATGCCATCAATCACGCCAATGATGTCCGCGATCTTCTTGCTGCTGTGGTTGATGTCCTCCATCGTGGCCACCACCTGGTTCACCACCTCGCCGCCCCGCCGCGCCACGCCCGTGGCGCCCGCCGCCAGGCTGCTGGCCTGCTGCGCACTGCCTGCGCTTTGCTGGATGGTGCTGGTGAACTGCTCCATGGCGGCCGCCGTCTCCTGCAGGTTGCTGGAGGTCTGCTCGGTGCGGGCCGACAGGTCGTGGTTGCCCGTAGCAATCTCGGCGCTGGCGATGGCGATGCTGTCGGTGCTCTGGCGCACCTGGTGCACCATGCGGCCCAAGGCGCTGCTCATGGCATACAGCGAACGCAGCAGATCGCCAAACTCGTCGCCCCGGGTCACGGATTCCTGCATGCTCAGGTCTCCCCCCGCAATGCGTTCGGCCAGCCCGTTGGCCTGCTCCAGGGGCCGCTGGATGCTGCCGATCAGGTAGTAGGCACCCACAATGATGGCCAGCAGCAGCAGGCCCACAGCCACGGCAGCAATCTTGACCGTCAGCATGCGCTCTGCCGCCATCTGCTTCTGAACGGCCTCGGCACCTTGCTGCTGCTGCTGAACGAACTCACGCAGCGTGGTGGTGTAGGCCGCCACCGAAGGGTTGTACTTCTGGGTGATCAGCGTCACCGCCTGTTCTTGCTGCCCATCGCTCTTGAGTTTGCGGGCCTCGCCGCGCAGGTCGATCATGGTCTTGCGCGCAGCGGCGATCTTGGCCATCTGCTGCTTGTCGGCCTCTGACAGGGCCATGGATTCCAGCGACTTTTGCACTTCGCTGATCTGCGCCGATGTGGCCGCAATCACATCCTTGAACTCGGCTTCGACGGCCGGGTCGCTGCTGACGATCAGGGCCTGGGTTCTGGCGGCATTGGTCTCGGTAAGACCCGACCAGCGCAGTGCCGCCTGCACGCGCGACTCCATGTCTTTGCTCACCGCATCAGCATGGGCCTGTACCTTGGCAGACCGGTAGGCCGCAAAGCCCACCACCGCCACCAGCATGACCACAATCAAAATCACCGCCAGCCAGAGCTTGTGAGCCATCCGAAGATGCTTGGGCATGGTTGTCTCCTGAAGCGTTGTGTTTGTGTACAGATGTTGCACGCTTTTTCACGATTGCACAAACTCCGTCACTGCACATCAGGGTCTGCCCTGCCTGCATGGGCCCCAGCACATCTCCCGGGGTGCACGTCATTGCGCCGCCAGAGTTCGGCCACGGGGTTTCAGCAGGTCGTGTCGCTCGGGCAAATGCCCCATTCGCATGCCATCTGTACGCCCATCGTCGACAAAAGCGTGGTGCCAGCGGCCCCTGTTGCCCGCTGCAACACCCTGAAAAAAACTGGCGACAGGTGCTAACTCGCAGGCCCGGGGTGCCGGGTGCGTGAGCGGGCTGTCAGGCTGCGGAGCCGAGGAAGGCCTCAAAACGCGCCAGTTCGTCGCCCAGCGCGCGCCGGAACCCCGCGTCGCGTGGTGGGCGCCCGGCCACAAAACCCAGAGCATGCTGCAGCCGACCGCGCTCCACGCGCAGGTTGGCCCAGCCCACCATCTGTTCGCCCCACAGCACCGGCAACGCATAGTGGCCCATGGTGCGCTTGGGTGCCGGTACATGGGCCTCGAACCGGTACGCCCAGCCCCACAGCATCTCAAAGCGGCGTCGGTCCCACACCACGGGATCGAACGGTGCCAATAGCCGCACGCCGTTATGCGGCTGGTGGCGGCGCGATGCCGGGCTTTCAGCGACAGGCCAAAACCAGGTGGTTCCATCGACCACCGCATGGCCGTAGCGTGACGGTGCGGCCTTGGCCACCGCGCGCGCCTCGGCAGCCAGCTGCGGTGCGCCGTAGCGCAGCAGCGTGACCAGGTAGCCCAGGCTGGGTGCAGGCAACGGGGCATACAGCGCCACGATGCGATCCACCAGGGCTTCGGCGCGCGCCATGCGTGCGGCAGGACTGGCATCCTGCTCGGGGTGCGCCACCGGCGCATACACCCGGGTACCCGATTCGCGGCGGCACACGCGCAACCAGCCGTGGTGGTGCATGGCGTCCAGCAGGCGCGTGCTCGCGTTGAGTTCTCCGCCCCAGTAGCCTGCCACGCGGCCATGGTGCGCAAACGCCTCGCTGACCTCACGTGGATGCACCGCGCCCCGCTCCCGCACAAACGCCAGCACCTCGCGCGCACGCTCGGTCGTGGCTGCGTCCCACGGCCTGCGCGGCGTGCGCGGGTGCAGCAGCGCCAGCATCTCGCGCGACACAAAACCGTAGTTGACGAAAGCGTCTTCCTCAATGCCCAGCCGCTCGTAGCGGCGTTCCAGGTCACCGGCACGGTAGTCACGCACCCGTAAACGCAAAATCAGGTCCTGTGCCCGCGCGGGCGCCCGCATCGGATCGGCCTGCACAAAACCCAGCGTGCGGATCGCACCGGGCAGGGTCTGTGGTTTGAACAGGCTGCGCGCAATCGCGTAGCGGCGCAGCTCATCCAGCGTGGGTGAGCGCGACGCCACACCCTTACTCCACGCGCGTCACGGCGTTGGGCTTGAAGCCCAGGTCCGCCGCCTTGCCCTTGCGGCCGCGTGCGGCGCGGGCGTTGTTCAGGCTGCGGATCTCGAGCGTCTCGTCGCGCTGCTTGCCGCCCCGGCCAATGCCATCCAGGCGAATGCTGCGCGTGTAGGCTGCGGCTCCCGCCAGCTGGTCCTTGTCTTCGAGGTCGATCAGCATCAGGCCGCGACCGCCGTTGACCATGGTTTTCAACTCGGTAATTTCGAACGTGAGGATGCGTCCGCCCGTGGAAGCGCAGGCCACGTGCGTGGCAGGCAGCACCGGCTTGCTGCCTGTACTGCCTGCGGCATGCGAAGGCACACACACGGTTTCGCCCTCGCCCAGCGTGAGGAAGGCCTTGCCGCCCTTCTGGCGCGAGACCATGTTCTCCACCGCCGCCAGAAAGCCGTAGCCACCGGAGTTGGACAGCAGCAGCGTGGCGTTGGCGGGCCCTGCAAAGTAGTGGAGCAGTTGTGTGCCCGACTCCAGCTCGATCAGCGTGGTCACCGGCTGGCCGTCACCGCGTGCGCCGGGCAGCAGCGACACCGCCACCGAGTACACGCGGCCATTGCTGCCAAAGGCCAGCAAGGTATCGACCGTACGGCATTCAAACGTGCCATACAGGCCATCGCCCGCCTTGAAGGCAAAACTGGCAGCCTCGTGGCCATGGCCGGTGCGAGCGCGCACCCAGCCTTTTTGCGAGACGATCACCGTGACGGGCTCGTCCACCACCTTCACTTCGGCCACAGCCTTTTTCTCGGCCTGGATCAGCGTGCGGCGCGCATCGGCAAAGGTCTTGGCGTCGGCCTCGATCTCCTTGACCATGGTGCGGCGCAGCGAGCCGGGGTTGTTCAGAATGTCTTCGAGCTTGCCCTGGCTTTCGCGCAGCTCTTTCAGCTCCTGCTCGATCTTGATGGCTTCGAGCCGCGCAAGCTGGCGCAGGCGAATTTCGAGGATGTCTTCGGCCTGCCGGTCGCTGAGGTTGAAGCGTGCAATCAGCGCGGCCTTGGGCTCCTCGGCCGCACGGATGATGGCGATCACCTCGTCGATGTTGAGCAGCACGGTCTGCCGCCCTTCGAGGATGTGAATACGGTCCAGCACCTTGTCCAACCGGTGCTGGCTGCGGCGCGTGATCGTGGTCTGGCGGAAGGCGATCCACTCTTCCAGCATCACACGCAGCGACTTTTGCACCGGCTTGCCGTCGAGCCCCACCATCGTCAGGTTGATCGGGGCCGAGGTCTCCAGGCTGGTGTGCGCCAGTAGCGCGGTGATCAGCTCCTGCTGCGGGGTCTTGCCCGTCTTGGGCTCGAACACCAGGCGCACAGGGGCGTCTTTGCTGGATTCGTCGCGCACGACATCCAGCACGGCCAGCATGCTGGCCTTCAGTTGCGTCTGGTCCTGGCTCAGCGCCTTCTTGCCGGCCTTGACTTTGGGGTTGGTGATTTCCTCGATCTCTTCGAGCACGCGCTGCGTGCTCACGCCCGGTGGCAGCTCGTTCACCACCAGTTGCCACTGGCCACGCGCCAGTTCCTCGATCTTCCAGCGTGCGCGCACCTTGAGGCTACCCCGGCCGCTGCGGTAGGCGTCGGCAATGTCGCCGGGGCTGCTGATGATCTGGCCACCGCCGGGGTAGTCCGGGCCGGGCACGATGGCCAGCAGCTCGTCCTGGCTCAGCGAAGGTGTCTTGATGAGTGCAATGCAGGCGTCGGCGATCTCGCGCAGGTTGTGGCTGGGGATTTCGGTGGCCAGGCCCACGGCGATGCCGCTGGCGCCGTTGAGCAACGCAAACGGCAGGCGGGCGGGCAACTGGCGCGGCTCCTCGGTGCTGCCGTCGTAGTTGGGCATGAAATCCACGGTGCCTTCGTCGATCTCGTCGAGCAGCAGGCTGGTGATGCGCGACAGGCGCGCCTCGGTGTAGCGCATGGCAGCGGCGCCATCGCCATCGCGGCTGCCGAAGTTGCCCTGGCCGTCGATCAGCGGGTAGCGCTGGGCAAAGTCCTGCGCCATGCGCACCAGCGCGTCGTAGGCCGACTGGTCACCATGCGGGTGGAAGCGGCCCAGCACATCGCCCACCACGCGGGCGCTCTTGACCGGCTTGGCGGCAGTATTGCGCGTGGGGCCGCTGTAGCCCAGGCCCATGCGGTCCATCGAATACAGGATGCGCCTCTGCACGGGCTTGAGACCGTCGCACACATCGGGCAACGCGCGGCCCTTGACGACCGACAGTGCGTATTCAAGGTAGGCGCGCTGGGCATAGCCTGCCAGGCCCAGGGAGTCGCCCCCGTCATCGCCTGCGGTGGTGAAATCCAAAGTCGGTTGGTCGCTCATTCGTTAACTACAGGTTCTTGATTCAGGTTCTGGTCGCGTGTCTGCGCGACGCGGGTGGGCGGCAGGTTGCCCCTGTTGGTGGCACCGCCCGAGAGCTCCATGCGTACGCGGCCAGGCGCTGCACGCTGTGCCAGCACGGGTGCCGGGGGCTTGAGCTGGGCATACAGGCCCAGCACGGTGCGCACATAGCTCTGCGTTTCCTTGTACGCGGGGATTTGGTTGCCCGCGCGCTGTACCGCACCTTCACCGGCGTTGTAGGCCGCCACGGCCAGGTCCATGCGGCCGGGGAACAGGTCCAGCAGGTGGCGCAGGTAACGGGTGCCAGTGGGCACATTCACCGCCGGGTCGGCCAGCTTCTGTTCCACCGTGCGCTTGGCGTCGCTGCTCACGCCAAAGCGGTTGGCGGTGGCGGGCATCACCTGCATCAGGCCCACGGCGCCCTTGGGCGACACGGCGGTGGCGTCAAAGCCGGACTCGGTCGCGATCACGGCCTGCAGCAGCTCGTAGTCCACACCGTGTTTGACGGACGCAGCGCGCAGGTGGTGTTTGACGCGTTTGTAGTCGGGGGCGATGTCAAAAAAGGCCAGCAGGCGCGCGCCCGCTGCGGGCAGCGCGTAGGGCATGGGCGACGCATTGGCAGGCGCGTCGCGGGTGGAGTCAAAGTCGTTGCCGCGAAAAAACAGCTGGTAGCGCGCATCGACCTGCTCGGCCGCAAAGTGCGTCACGCCACGCTCGTCCACATGCGCCCACAGGTCCGCATGGGCCATTTGCTGCACAAAACATAGCAGCAAACCCAATACAGACAAGCGCAGGGCACTGTTTTTATTCATATTTTGATCACAAACACCGGGCGGAGCGCGTCGATGCGGTCAGATATCGATCTCGACCGCATCGCCATGCAACTCCATCAGCTCACGGCGCGCGGCGGCTTCGCCCTTGCCCATGAGCTTGGTGATGAGGCCTTCGGTGGCGGCAAAGTCCATGTCGCCCAGTTGCACGGGCAGCAGGCGGCGGGTGTCGGGGTTGAGCGTGGTTTCCCACAGCTGCTCGGCGTTCATCTCGCCCAGGCCCTTGAAGCGGCTGATCTGGCACTTCTCTTTGGGCACGCCGTCCTTGGCGCACTTGTCGAGGATGGCCGTCAGTTCGCCATCGTCCAGCGCATACATCTTGGCGGCGGGCTTCTTGCCGCGCGCGGGTACATCCACGCGGAACAGCGGCGGGCGCGCCACGTAGATGTGACCGGTTTCGATGAGCTTGGGGAAGTGGCGGAAGAAAAGCGTGAGCAGCAGCACCTGGATGTGCGAGCCATCCACGTCGGCGTCGCTCAAGATGCAAACCTTGCCGTAGCGCAGGCCGCTCAAATCCGGCGTGTCGTTGGGGCCATGCGGATCCACGCCGATGGCCACCGAGATGTCGTGGATTTCGTTGTTGGCAAACAGGCGGTCGCGCTCCACCTCCCAGGTGTTGAGCACCTTGCCGCGCAGCGGCAGGATGGCCTGGCTTTCCTTGTCGCGGCCCATCTTGGCGCTGCCGCCAGCCGAGTCGCCCTCGACCAGGAAAACTTCGTTGTGGGCGATGTCCTTGCTTTCACAGTCGGTGAGCTTGCCGGGCAGCACGGCCACGCCGGAGCCCTTGCGTTTTTCGACCTTCTGGCCCGCCTTCTGGCGCGTCTGCGCGGCCTTGATGGCCAGCTCGGCGAGCTTCTTGCCGTATTCAACATGCTGGTTGAGCCAGAGTTCGAGCGCGGGGCGCACAAAGCCGCTGACCAGGCGCACCGCGTCGCGCGAGTTCAGGCGCTCCTTGATCTGGCCCTGGAACTGCGGGTCCAGCACCTTGGCACTGAGCACATAGCTGGCGCGCGCAAACACGTCCTCGGGCAGCAGCTTCACACCCTTGGGCAGCAGGCTGTGCAGCTCGATGAAGCTCTTGACTGCATTGAACAGGCCGTCGCGCAGGCCGCTCTCGTGCGTGCCGCCCGCGCTCGTGGGAATCAGGTTGACGTAGCTCTCGCGCACGGGCTGGCCGTCTTCGGTGAAGGCGACACACCAGGATGCGCCCTCGCCTTCGGCAAAACTTTCGTTGTTGCGGTCGGCAAAACCCTCGCCTTCAAACAGCGGGATCACCGGGTCGCCGTTGAGCGTCTGCATAAGGTAGTCGCGCAGGCCGCCTTTGTATTGCCAGGTTTGCGTGTCGCGCGTCTTCTCGTTGACGAGCTGCACCGTCACGCCGGGCATCAGCACAGCCTTGCTGCGCAGCAGGTGGGTGAGCTCGCTCATGGGCAGCGCGCTCGATTCGAAATACTTGGCGTCGGGCCACACTCGGACCGAGGTGCCCTGCTTGCGTTCGCCCGCCTCCAGCGGTCGGGCCACCAGGGGTTCGATCACGTCACCGGCCGAGAACACCAGGCGTGCCGCCTTGCCTTCGCGGTAGCTCGTTGCCTCCAGCCGTGTGGCCAGTGCGTTGGTCACACTCACGCCCACGCCGTGCAGGCCGCCCGAGAAGCTGTAGGCACCACCCTTGCCCTTATCGAACTTGCCACCCGCGTGCAGCCGGGTGAACACCAGTTCGATCACCGGGGCGTTTTCC
The DNA here is from genome assembly GCF_023913775.1 of Acidovorax facilis. GTDB lineage: Bacteria > Pseudomonadota > Gammaproteobacteria > Burkholderiales > Burkholderiaceae_C > Acidovorax > Acidovorax facilis. The sequence goes on along the minus strand of NZ_JAMXAX010000024.1, from coordinate 28,881 downwards.
TCGGGGTGCATGCCAAACGGAATGCCCCGGCCGTCGTCCTCCACGCTGACCGAGCCGTCGGCATGCAGCGTGACGCGGATCTTCTTGCCGTGCCCGGCCAGCGCCTCGTCGGCCGCGTTGTCCAGCACCTCCTGAACGATGTGCAGGGGGTTGTCGGTGCGGGTGTACATGCCCGGGCGTTGCTTGACGGGCTCCAGGCCCTTGAGCACGCGGATCGAGCCTTCGGAATATTCGCTGGCGGATGCAGAAGACGGTTTGGCAGACATGGGGCGGATTGTAGTGCGGCAACGCAGTAATAGCTGGATATAAAACCAGCCCCACCTTCGCCCCTGCTGCCAACTGTATTGGTCCCCCGTGTATCAGCACGTTTCACGCAATCTAGCTACATTCCTGCGCATGCATACGAATCCTCCCAAACTGTCCATGTTCCAGGTGCTGGCCTGCGGCGCGGCCATCGTGACACTGTCGATGGGCATCCGCCACGGCTTCGGGCTCTGGCTCTTGCCCATCACCCAGGAGATGGGCTGGACGCGCCAGTCGTTCGCACTGGCGATTGCCATCCAGAACCTGTCCTGGGGCCTGATCGGCATTTTTGCGGGCATGGTGGCCGACCGGTTTGGCGCGTTCCGCGTGCTGATGGGCGGTGCCGTGCTGTACGGCCTGGGCCTGGCGGGCATGGCACTGTCGCCCACGCCCACGCTGTTTGCGCTGACGGCGGGCGTGCTGATTGGCGCGGCCCAGGCAGGCACCACCTACGCCGTGATCTACGGTGTGCTGGGGCGCCAGATTGCACCCGAACGCCGGTCCTGGGCCATGGGTGTGGCCGCTGCGGCAGGCTCGTTCGGCCAGTTCCTCATGGTGCCGGTGGAAGGCTGGCTGATTGCCGGATTGGGTTGGCAGCAGGCGCTGCTGGCGCTGTCCTTGATGGTGCTGCTCATCGTGCCGCTGGCCTTTGGGCTGCGCGAGCCCAACTTCGCGGGAGCGGCCCCGGTCAAGCGCGAGCAGACGATCCTGCAAGCGCTGGGCGAGGCGTTCCGCTACCCCAGTTTCAACCTGTTGATGGCGGGCTACTTCGTCTGTGGATTCCAGGTGGTGTTCATCGGCGTGCACATGCCCAGCTACCTCAAGGACCACGGCCTGTCGCCCCAGGTGGCCAGCTATGCGCTGGCGCTGATTGGCCTGTTCAATGTGCTGGGCACCTATGTGGCCGGCACACTGGGCCAGCGCATGCCCAAGCGGTTCATCCTGGCTTTTATCTACTTTGCGCGGGCTGCGGCCATCAGCGTGTTCCTGCTGGTGCCGCTGTCGCCGCTGTCGGTGTATGTGTTCTCGGCGGTGATGGGCACGCTGTGGCTGTCTACCATCCCGCCCACCAACGCCACCATCGCGCAAATCTTTGGCGTGCAGCATCTGTCGATGCTGGGCGGCTTCGTGTTCTTCAGCCACCAGATCGGCAGCTTCCTGGGCGTGTGGCTGGGGGGCTATCTGTATGACGCGACGGGCAGCTACGATATCGTCTGGTACATCGCCATCGGCCTGGGTATTTTTGCCGGGCTGGTAAACCTGCCGGTCCGGGAAAGCCCCATCCAGCGCGGCGCAGCCCAACCTGCCTGACCATCCCCTGCAAAGAACTTCCTCATGCCCACCGTCAGCGCATCCACCACCCCGCCCGGCAGCAGCGTGCCACGGGTATGGCGCTGGCTTGGCTGGATCACGGCGGTGGTGCTGTGCCTGGCGGTGTTTGGCATGTACACGGTGCCGGACTTCATGGTGATGCTGGCCGACCAGATGTGGGCGTGCTTCTGAGCCCGCGCCTTCCTCTTTCAAGTTTTTGGCCGCTAGCGCTTGATGGACAAGCGCTGATAGCTATATTTTCAATAGCACATGCACGGTAACGAAGCTCCATCCGAATGGGTCCGCCGCTGGTCCCACCTGATTGCGCCGGGCAGCACGGTGCTCGACGTGGCTTGCGGCGCCGGGCGCCACCTGCGCTGGCTGCGCGGCCTGGGGAACTCCGTGGTGGGGGTGGACCGCTCTGCCGAGGCTCTGGCCGCTTGCGAGGGTCTGGGTGAACTGGTACTGGCCGACATCGAGAGCGGCCCATGGCCCTTTGCAGGCCGCCAGTTTGGTGCCGTGGTGGTCACCAACTACCTGTGGCGGCCCCTGCTGGCCACCCTGGTGGAAAGCGTGGCCCCAGGCGGTGTGCTGATCTACGAGACCTTTGCACACGGCAACGAAACCGTAGGCCGCCCGGCCCGGCCGGAATTCCTGCTGCAGCCCGGAGAACTGCTGACCGCCTGCACGGGGCTGCGCACCCTGGCCTATGAAGACGGCTTCCAAAAAAACCCCGACCGTTTCGTGCAACGCATCACGGCCGTGCGGGAACTCCCGCCGCCTGGGGGACCCTCACGACATCTTCTGCCCATGTGGGCTAGTTAGAATGCTCTTTTACCGTTTACCACTGCGGACATGACCTCTTCCTCCGTCGCTCTCACCGGCAGCATCGTCGCCCTCGTCACTCCCATGCACGAGGACGGTAGCGTGGACTACCCGGCCCTGCGCAAACTGATCGACTGGCACATTGCCGAAGGCACCGACTGCATCGGCGTGGTGGGCACCACGGGCGAGTCGCCCACCGTCAACGTCGAAGAACATTGCGAGATCATTCGCGTGGCCGTGGAGCAATCTGCCAAGCGCGTGCCCATCATGGCGGGCTGTGGCGCCAACTCCACCGCCGAAGCCATCGAGCTGGCCAAGTTCGCGCGCGGCGTGGGGGCCGACAGCCAGTTGCAGGTCGTGCCGTACTACAACAAGCCTACGCAAGAGGGCCAGTTCCAGCATTTCAAGGCGATTGCCGAAGCCACGGGCGACCTGCCCATCGTGCTGTACAACGTGCCCGGCCGCTCGGTGGCCGATATGCAACACGACACCGTGCTGCGCCTGACCCAGGTGCCCGGCATCATCGGCATCAAGGAAGCCACCGGCAATATCGAACGCGCCCAGTGGCTCATCCGCGATGTGCCCAAGGGCTTTGGTGTGTATTCGGGCGACGACCCGACCGCTGTGGCGCTGATGCTGTGCGGAGGCCACGGCAACATCAGCGTGACGGCCAACGTCGCCCCGCGCCTGATGCACGAACTGTGTGTGGCTGCCCTGGCGGGCGATGCACGCCGGGCCATGGAAATCCAGTTCAAGCTGATGCCGGTGCACAAGAACCTGTTCGTCGAAGCCAACCCCATCCCGGTCAAGTGGGCCATGGCCCGCATGGGCCTGTGCGGTGGCACGATGCGCCTGCCCATGACGCCGCTGACCACCAGCAACGAGGCTGTGGTCGAATCTGCGCTGCGCACCAGCGGCCTGATCTAATCCGGGCTGCGCCCGCTCCCCGAGACACTCTCCAAGGATTTCCGCGTGAAAGCTGCTACCACCCGCCTGAGCCTGCTGGCCCTTGCCATGGCCCTGTCTGCCTGTGCCGCCCTGGAGGGCGACAAGATCGACTACAAGAGCGCGACCAAAGGCTCGACCCTGGAAGTCCCGCCAGACCTGACCCAGCTGTCGCGTGATTCACGCTACAACGTCCCAGGCGGCGCCGTCTCGGCCGCCGCCATGCAGGCCGGCCAGGCTGCTCAGCCATCGGGCACCGCCAACGCCGCAGCCCTGCAACTGGGCGACGTGCGCATCGAGCGCGACGGCAACCAGCGCTGGCTGGTGGTCAACCGCCCGGCCGACAAGCTCTGGGAACCCGTGCGCGACTTCTGGCAGGAAAGCGGCTTCAACCTGGCGCAGGCAGACGCCAACGTGGGCATCATGGAAACCGACTGGGCCGAAAACCGCGCCAAGCTGCCGCAGGATTTCATTCGCTCGACCCTGGGCAAGCTGCTCGACTCGCTGTACTCCACCGGTGAACGCGACAAGTTCCGCACGCGCCTGGAGCGCAACGCCAATGGCGGCACCGAGATCTACATCACCCACCGCGGCATGATTGAGGTCTACGGCAACGTTTCCAAAGACAGCACCGTGTGGCAACCCCGCCCTTCCGACCCGGAACTCGAAACCGAATTCCTGCGCCGCCTGATGGTCAAGCTGGGCGTGAGCCAAGAGCAGTCCAAGGCAGTGGCTGCGGCCCCTGCCCCACGCGCTCAGTCGGCCCGCATGGCCACGGTGGACAACAAACCCGTGGTCCAGCTTGACGAGGGTTTTGACCGCGCCTGGCGCCGCATCGGCCTGGCCCTGGACCGCACCGGCTTCACGGTGGAAGACCGCAATCGCAATGAAGGCACCTACTTTGTGCGCTATGTGGCTCCCAATGCCGAGAAGAAGGAGCCAGGGTTCTTCGGCAAACTCTTCAGCTCGTCCAACGCCACACCTCCACTCAAGTACCGCATTCTGGTACGCAGCCAAGGGGAGTCCACCACGGTATCGGTGCTCAACGAAGCCGGCGTCCCCGAATCGTCCGCCAATGCCGAGCGCATCGTCCGCGTGATTGCCGACGATCTGAAATAAGCGACGAACCGCGCGCCTCTTCGTTCCCCCTGCCTGGGCCCGGGGTCCAGGCTACAGAGGTGCTGCGCGGCAAGCGCCTTCGACCACGACATGCTGCGTTTCAAGAACCTGGGTAGCGGCAGCACGGGCAACGCCACGGTGGTGGAAGGCAGCAGCGGCACACAGGTACGCCGCCTGCTGATCGATTGCGGATTCGGCATCCGGCAACTGCAGACCCGCCTGGCGCAAGCGCAGTTGCAGATCGAAGACCTGGATGCCGTCTTCATCACCCACGAACACTCGGACCACATCGGCTGTGCACTGGCCGTGGCCGTGCGCTACCGCATCCCGGTATGGATGAGCCAGGGCACCTATGCCGCCCTCGGAGCCCCCGACTTTGATGGCATGCTGCGTATCGCACACGACATGCAGGCTCTGGACCTCGGCACCTTCAGCGCCCTGCCCTTCACGGTGCCCCATGATGCGCGCGAGCCGCTGCAGCTGCGCTGCTCGGACGGCGCATCCCACCTGGGTGTGCTCACCGACCTGGGCCACGCCAGCGACCATGTTCTGCAGCAACTACAAGGCTGCCATGCGTTGATGATTGAAGCCAACCACGACCCCGCAATGCTCGAAGCATCCCGGTATCCGACCTTCTTGAAACGCCGCGTCGGGGGACCGTATGGGCACTTGGCCAATTTTGCGACAGCCGACATCCTGCGTGCCGTGCGGCACCCTGGCCTGCAGCGTGTGGTGGCCGCCCACCTGAGCGCACAGAACAATGCACCCAGCCTCGCTCAACAGGCGCTAGGCCTTGCGCTGGAGTGGTCCGCCGAGGAAATCACCGTCGCCAGCCCAACGGTGGGAACGCCCTGGCTTGCAGTTGCAGGATGAAGTGACTCCGGTCACGCCGCAAACGACCAACTCCGGGGAAGGAAAACGCCCCAAAAAAGAAAAAGCCCCGACCTTGCGGTGCGGGGCTCTCGGTCGATAGCAGGTTTTGCAACCTGCTGCAGCCTGCAGCGAATTACTTGGCTGCGGAAGCGCCAGTAGCAGCGGTGGCAGCAGCGTCAGCGGCAGCCTTGGCAGCATCGGCAGCAGGAGCCGAGGCAGCGTCGGAAGCGGCAGGAGCGGCTTCAGAAGCGGCAGGAGCTGGTGCGGGTGCTGGAGCTGGGGCTTCCACGGCAGCTGGTGCTGGAGCAGGAGCGGGCTCTTCCTTCTTGCCACAAGCGGCGAGTGCAGCAGCAGCGATCAGGGCGGCCAGAACGAGAGAGTTCTTCATTTCGATTTTCCTAGTTGGACAGACAGAATCTTGAAAAGCCACGGCGTCAGGCTTTTTGGAAGCCCCGGTACGCTTTGGCACAATGCGCTTGGCTTGCACCTTTTCGGCGCAGCCGCTGATTATATTGGTATTTAGTCAATACAGACTAACACTGACGAAACCTTTACGCCCAATTGACAAGGCGCAAAGCGCGCATTTTGCTCATAACCCCAGCGTCGATGCGGGAAAACCGGGCGTGCTTTTGCTGCGCACCCATTCGTTGAGCGTCTCGCGCAGCAGCACACGGCGATCTGGTTCAAAGCCTGCAACCCCCACGCACCGCTCCGGGTCCAGCCGTTGCATCACCCACTGCGGGGACCACAATGCACTGGGAATATCCAGGGGATCAGCCGCCGGGCTGCGACGGCAATTGATGATGTGGTCCCAGGTGCCCCGCCAACGCACAAAACGCGCGTGCCGACGGATCACATCATCGTAGCTGCACGCCAGCATGGTGAAACGCCGACTTCCATGGGCCCAATCCTGCAAGGCCTCCACCACACTGCGTTCGCCCAGGGGCCAGTCATGGAAATTCGCATCGCTGATCACAATTTCCTTCCAGCCATCCCGGGCGGCCGTGGCAATCGCATCGCGCACCATTTGCTGAAACGCTTCACGGCCGCTGAAACGGCCCACCGGGAGATCGGGCGGCGAATCAGGGGAAGTGGCAGAAGTCTCGGTCATGGCGGTGTCTCCTGGGGTGCTTCGGCCTATCCAGCCCAGACATGGGCCCAGCCCGCATCACACCAGGACGACAGCAGCTCCAGCGCGTCGTCGCTGGCGCGCGCAAGCTCGCGGGCGGTCAGCTGGCGTTCGTCAGCCAGGCGGCGCATTAGCGTTGCATCGCGGCCTGCTGCACGGTAGCTCTCGCCATTGATGAACACATGGTGTGTGTCGTACATCATGCGGCTGCGGCGGTCCAGGCGCACCCCTTCCAGCATCACGCCTGTATCACCAGGCTCAAACCACACATTCGGCTTGGGCTCTGTCAGATATTCCCCCAGTGCGCGCTCCAAAACAAGGGGCTGCGCCAGTGCGCGGCTCAAGGCATCCCGCGCGAAGTCCTGCAGACCCGCCGGAATGGCCGCAGGTTGGGACACAGCTTCCTGCTGGGCATCACGGTACAGCAGGGGCTTGTCTTGATCCGCAGCATCCTCGGCCAGGCGCACCAACAATTCCTGGCCCAGTTCGGCGCGCGACGGCACCTTAAAGCCGATCGAATAAGTCATGCATTCGCCCTCGGCGATGCCATCGTGGGCATAACGCGGCGGCAGGTACAGCATGTCGCCCGGCTCCAGCACGTACTCCTCTTCAGGCTCGAACTGCGCCAGCACTTTGAGGGGAATACCTTCGCGCAGCGTGAGATCCTTCTGGCGGCCAATGCGCCAACGCCGCGTTCCGTGGGCCTGCAACAGAAAGACGTCGTAACTGTCGAAATGCGGGCCCACACCACCGCCGTCGGACGCATAACTGATCATGAGGTCATCAAGCCGCGCCTCCGGCACAAACCGGAACTGCTGCATCAGCGCATGCACGGCGTCGTTGTGCAGGTCAACGCCCTGCACCAGCAAAGTCCAATCGGGCTGCTGGAGCGCAGGCAGGGCACGCCTTTGAAAGGGTCCATGGCGCAGCTTCCACGCCCCTTTGGCCAGTTGCACGAGGCGGGACTCCACGCCCTCCTGGGCGGCCAGCGCGAACAGCTGCGACCGCAACACAGGGGGAGCAAACTGGGGAATGGCCTGGCGCACCAGCAAGGGCTTCTTCTGCCAATGGCGGCGCATGAACTGCGCGGGGGTCAGGCCACCGAGCAGGGTAAGGGGTTGCTGGATATCCATGGGAACTGGTCTGCCCCTTTGCGGAGCCGTTGGTCAAACTGCGACAATTCTCCTATGGAAATTACCCAACAATGTGTGGTCGCACTGACCTGGACACTGAAAGACACCCTTGGCGAAGAACTGGATGTGCTCGACGATCCCGTAGAGTTTCTGGTGGGCGGCGACGACCTTCTACCCCGCATCGAAGAGGCTCTTCAAGGCCACGGCCCCGGTGCCACGCTGGCACTGCACCTGGAGCCCGAAGATGCGTTTGGTGACTTCAACGACCAATTGCTGTTCCTGGAGCCACGCGATCTTTTTCCGGCAGAGATCGAAGAGGGAATGACGTTTGACGGCGCCGCGCTGCCCGAGGGCTGCAATCCCGATGCCCCCCGTACGGGGCTCTACACGGTCACGGAGATCTATCCTGAGCATGTGGTCCTGGACGGCAATCACCCATTGGCGGGGATTGCGCTGCGCTTGCAGCTGACCGTACAGGCCGTGCGGGAAGCCACCGAAGAGGAAATTGGCCGGGGCAGCGCCGGCACAGGCTTTTTTCGGGTACAGCCGCGGGCGCCTGGCAATAACCTGCTCCACTGAGCTGGGCGAAAGGAAGGCCCTGAACGGTTTTCAGAGCCTAGCCAAGCCCGAATGGTCGATTAAAGGCGTGAAATCTGGCCGTTGTACAGGCGTACACGGTCGCCAATGCGCAGATCGCCGGGGCTGCTTACGTCATAGACGCGGTAGCCGCCGTGATCGAGTTGCACCGACAGGCGGTAGCCCTGTACTTCCTGGCTGTTGTTGCGGCCCTCAATGGCATTGCCTGCTACAGCGCCTCCAACAATGCCCACGCCGGTGGCGGCCGCACGACCGGAGCCCTTGCCAATCTGGTTGCCCAGAACCCCTCCCACCACGGCGCCGATCACGGCACCAGCCCCGGAGGTCTGGCCTTGCGACCGCCCCTGCAGCACCTCAATATTGGAAACCCGACCGTACTCCGTGCCGGCCGGATTGTTCGGGTAGGCCGGCGCCGTTTGGTAGCCGCCCGAGTAGCCCCCCGAATATTGTGGCGCAGGGGCCGATCGGTTGTGGCCGCAGGCGGCCAACGAGCCCACAAGGACCACGGCGCCAGCGATGGCGAAAGAACGGGTAATTTGCAGCATTTTCGTACTCCTAAAGTCAGGGGGTGCACACGGCTTGCAGGGAATCCGGCCTAGGTGCGCATACCTAGATTGGAACAACGCCCCAGCCCCCTGTCCCGTAGACGCAGGGGCTGCGCCTGCGTCAGTAACAAACCCATCCAAAGGTAAGCGGCGTCTTACAACCCCAACCTGCCCCGACCCCATTCAGCCCGGTGCTCAGGCCTTCCCGGTTGACCCGTAGCCACCCTCGCCCCGCTCCGTCGCTGCAAACTCAGTCACCACGTTGAACTGCGCCTGCACCACCGGAACGATCACCAGCTGGGCGAGCCGCTCCATGGGCTCCAGCGTGAATGCGGTGCTGCTGCGGTTCCAGGCGCTCACCATGAGCTGCCCCTGGTAGTCGCTGTCAATCAGGCCCACGAGATTGCCCAGCACGATGCCATGGTTGTGGCCCAGACCCGAGCGCGGCAGGATCAGCGCGGCGTACCCGGGGTCTTTGAGGTAGACGGCAATGCCGGTGGGCACCAGTTGCCAGGCATTCGGCTGCAGGGTGAGCGGCGCATCGAGGCAGGCCCGCAGGTCCAGGCCCGCACTGCCGGGTGTGGCATAGGTGGGCAATTGGTCCGCCATGCGCGGATCCAGAATCTTCACGTCAATCTTCACGGCTATTTCTTCTTTCCAGTTGTGCGCTGCTGGGCCACTTGCCGCAGCCGCTCCTGCAAGGGCTCCACGCCAGACGCGGCCCCGAAGGCTGCGGATGATAGGGCCTTGGGAGCCACGTCGATCAAACGCCCCAACCCCCACCAGATGGCCGCCATGACCGCGAGCCCCGGCAAAGACCCTTGACTGAACATGAACAGCGCCACCCCGTGCAAGGCAATCAACACCAGCAGCACGGCGCGCACCGCACGCACAACGCCCAGCAAAGGCTTCAGAACCAGAGCGAGATCCGGCGGACCGGACTGGGGCGCCGGGCGCACCCCACCCGCCCCAGCGGGCTTCTGGGCGGTGGTGGAGCCAGGGGCTGGAGCCTGTACACCTCTGGCAGGTGCAGGCGCGGTCAGCCGTTCCACGTAGCGTGCAAAGTCGCCATCGGGCGGCGTATCCCATTCAGGCTTGGTGGCACCAGTCTTCATACGGCCTCCCGGCAAAGACCTCTAAGAACCCACAGGCGGCAACCGCGCCGCAATCTCCCCAATCAGCTGCTGGGCCAGCACCCGTTTGGAAGCCCGGGGCAGCTCGCGGTGCCCCTGGGCGTCCACCAACAGCAGGGCATTGTCATCCTGCCCAAAGGTGGCAGGGCCAATGTTGCCCACCAGCAGCGGCACCCCTTTGCGCGCACGCTTGGCCGTGGCGTGGGCCAGCAGATCATGGCTTTCAGCAGCAAAACCGACGCAAAAGAGATCACCCTCCAGGGCATGCGATGACTTCGCGACCATGGCCAGGATGTCGGGGTTTTCCACGAAACCCAGGGTCGGTGTCTGGCCCGAGCCGTCTTTCTTGATTTTCTGGGAGGACTGGCTGGCGGGCCGCCAGTCCGCCACGGCAGCGGTGGCAACGAACACCGACGCCGCCTGCACATGGCGCTGTACAACCGCCAGCATCTCCTGGGCCGACTGCACATTCACACGCTGCACCCCACGTGGCGTGGGCACATGCACAGGCCCAGCGACCAAAGTGACTTCGGCACCGGCCTCGCGGGCCGCACGGGCAATGGCAAAACCCATCTTTCCGCTCGAGAGGTTGGTGATGCCACGCACGGGATCGATCGCCTCAAAAGTGGGCCCCGCCGTCACCAGCACCTTGCGCCCCGCCAGGACCTTGGGCGCGAAGAAGGCAATCAACTCTTCCAGCAGCTCCACAGGCTCAAGCATGCGGCCATCGCCAGTCTCGCCACAAGCCTGGTCTCCGTTGCCCACACCCAGCACCACCGCGCCATCCTGCGCCACCTGGGCCAGGTTGCGCTGCGTGGCCGGATGGGCCCACATCTCGCGGTTCATGGCCGGAGCCAGCAGCAACGGCACCCGCTGCGCAGGGCGGGCCAGGCACAGCAAGCTGAGCAGCTCATCCGCCCTGCCCTGCACCAGCCGCGCGATGAAATCGGCGCTACATGGCGCTATCAGGATCGCGTCGGCCTCACGGCTCAGGTTGATGTGGGGCATGTTGTTGGGCTCGCGCGCATCCCACTGCGAGCCGTACACCGTGCGGCCAGACAGCGCCTGCATGGTGACCGGCGTGATGAATTGTTCAGCCGCCTCGGTCATCACCACCTGCACGGTGGCGCCCTCCTTGATGAGCTGGCGGCACAGATCAGCCGCCTTGTAGCAAGCCACGCCCCCGCTCAGACCCAGAACAATGTGTTTGCCAACAAGCTCATTCATGGGGCGAATTTAGCAGACGGGGGTGACCCTGCCCGGCGGGGTGTCGCCGGGGTGCCATCTATAATCCCAATTTCCCACCACCAGGAGACCTCTCGCGAGAGGCCCCCTTCAGACATGACCAAATTTGTCTTCGTCACCGGCGGTGTGGTGTCTTCCCTCGGTAAGGGAATCGCCTCAGCCTCCCTTGCCGCGATCCTCGAATCGCGGGGACTCAAAGTCACCCTCATCAAGCTTGACCCCTACATCAACGTAGACCCGGGCACCATGTCGCCGTTTCAGCACGGCGAGGTTTTCGTGACCGACGACGGCGCAGAAACCGACCTGGATCTGGGCCACTATGAGCGTTTCATCGAAACGCGCATGAAGAAAACCAACAACTTCACCACGGGCAAGATTTACCAGTCCGTGCTGGAGAAGGAACGTCGCGGCGACTACCTGGGCAAGACCGTGCAGGTCATTCCCCACGTCACCAACGAAATCCAGGAATTCATCAAGCGCGGCGCCGGTATCGGCACGCCGGATGCCGTGGACGTGGCCATTGTCGAAATCGGCGGCACTGTGGGTGACATCGAATCGCTGCCGTTCCTGGAAGCCGTGCGCCAGATGAGCCTGCGCATGGGCCCCAACAACGCAGCCTTCGTGCACCTGACCTACCTGCCCTGGATCGCTGCAGCGGGGGAGCTGAAAACCAAGCCCACCCAGCACACCGTGCAGAAGCTGCGCGAGATCGGCATCCAGGCCGACGCCCTGCTGTGCCGCGCCGACCGCCGGATCCCTGAAGAAGAGCGCGCCAAGATCTCGCTGTTCACCAACGTGCCCGAATGGGGCGTGATCAGCATGTGGGATGTGGACACCATCTACAAGGTGCCCCGGATGTTGCACGAACAGGGCCTCGACGGCCTCATCTGCGACAAGCTGCGCCTGAACACCCCGCCCACCAGCCTCAAGCGCTGGGACGACCTGGTGTACGAAACCGAACACCCCCAGGGCGAAGTCACCATCGCCATGGTCGGCAAGTATGTGGACCTGTCGGACAGCTACAAGTCGGTGAACGAGGCCCTGCGCCACGCGGGCATGCGCAACCATGTGCGCGTGAAGATCGACCATGTCGATTCCGAGACCATCGACAGCGCCGACGCAGCCGCCAAGCTCGCCAAATACGACGCCATTCTGGTGCCCGGTGGTTTCGGCCAGCGTGGTGTGGAAGGCAAGATCGCCACGGCGCAGTTTGCCCGTGAGCGCAAGGTGCCCTACCTGGGCATCTGCCTGGGCATGCAGGTGGCCACCATCGAATACGCCCGTCATGTGGCAGGCCTGGCCAACGCCAACAGCACCGAGTTCGACCCCACCACGCCTCACCCCGTGATCGCGCTGATCACCGAGTGGAAGGATGCGGACGGCACGATCAAGAAGCGCGATGAAAATTCGGACCTCGGCGGCACCATGCGCCTGGGCGCGCAGAGCTCGGACGTGTCCAAGGACACGCTGGCCCACAGCATCTACGGCGATGTGGTGACCGAGCGCCACCGCCACCGCTACGAAGCCAACGTGAACTACCTGGACCAGTTGCGCAAGGCGGGCCTGGTGATCTCGGCGCTGACCCAGCGTGAAGAACTCACCGAAATCGTGGAGCTGCCGCAAAGCGTGCACCCTTGGTTCATCGGCGTGCAGTTCCACCCCGAGTTCAAGTCCACGCCCTGGAACGGCCACCCGCTGTTCAATGCCTTCATCAAGGCTGCTGTGGAACACCAGAAAGCGGCGAAAGCCTGATCGAAAGGAAAGCCCATGCAGCTGTGCGGATTCAACGTTGGCCTGAACCAGCGCTTCTTTTTGATCGCAGGCACCTGCTCCATTGAAGGCCTGGAGATGTCGCTCGACGTCGCGGGCCAGCTCAAGGAAGCCTGCGCGCCGCTGGGCATTCCGCTGATCTACAAGGGCTCGTTCGACAAGGCCAACCGCTCCTCCGGCACCAGCAAGCGCGGCGTCGGCATCGACTCTGGCCTCAAGATCCTTGATGAAGTGCGCCGCCAGCTGCAGCTGCCCATCCTGACCGACGTGCACGACACCTCGCATGTGGCCGAGGTGGCGAGCGTGGTCGATGTGCTGCAAACGCCTGCCTTCCTATGCCGCCAAACGGATTTCATCCGCGCCGTGGCGCAAAGCGGCAAGCCAGTCAACATCAAAAAGGGCCAGTTTCTCGCGCCCTGGGACATGAAGAACGTCATCGACAAGGCCCGGTCTGCAGCTGCCGAAGTGGGCCTGTCGGAAGACCGCTTCCTGGCCTGCGAGCGCGGTGTGAGCTTTGGCTACAACAACCTCGTCGCAGACATGACCAGCTTGGCAGAAATGCGCAACTCCGGCGCCCCTGTGGTGTTCGACGTGACCCACTCGGTGCAAAAGCCCGGCGGCCTGGGCGCCGTGAGTGGTGGGGCGCGCGACATGGTGCCCGTGCTGGCCCGCGCCGGTGTCGCCGTGGGCGTGGCGGGGCTGTTCATGGAAACCCACTCCAAGCCCGCCGAGGCCTGGTCGGACGGCCCCAACGCCGTGCCGCTCAAGCACATGAAGGCGCTGCTGGAGACCTTGGTGGCTCTGGACGATGTCACCAAGAAAAACGGATTCCTCGAAAACAACTTTGGAGCTTGAGACATGAGCAGTGGTTACGTCATCGCATCCGTCACCGTCACCAACCCTGAGCAGTACGAAGAGTACAAAAAGTGGAGCACGCTGGCCATGCAGACGCACGGCGCCGAGGTGTGCATTCGCGGCGGCAAGGTGGAAGTGCTGGAAGGCGACTGGAATCCCGGTTGCACCGTGTTGCTCAAGTTCCCGAGCTTCGAGGCCGCGCGCGCCTTCTACGACACACCCGGGTACCAGAAAGCCAAGGCCGCTCGCGAAGGCGCAGCCATCATGCGCATGGTCTGCGTCGAAGGCGTCTGAACGCTGAACGCACCCGCGATACTCGCTCACTAATTGATAGCTGCTGGCGCATATATCACCTGCACCAGAGCATGATTTGATTTAAAACTTCTGCAAAAGGAAAACCATGAGTGCCATCGTTGACATCGTCGGTCGCGAAATTCTGGACAGCCGCGGCAACCCCACCGTCGAATGCGACGTGTTGCTCGAATCGGGCGTGATGGGCCGGGCCGCCGTGCCGTCGGGCGCATCCACCGGCAGCCGCGAAGCCATTGAAATGCGCGACGGCGACAAGGGCCGCTACCTGGGCAAGGGTGTGCTCAAGGCCGTGGAATACATCAACACCGAGATCAGCGAAGCCGTGCTGGGCCTGGATGCCTCCGAGCAGGCCTTTTTGGACAAGACCCTGATCGACCTCGACGGCACCGAGAACAAGAGCCGCCTGGGCGCCAACGCCATGCTGGCTGTGTCGATGGCCGTGGCCCGTGCTGCCGCCGAAGAGTCCGGCCTGCCCCTGTACCGCTACCTGGGCGGCATGGGCAGCGTGCAACTGCCCGTGCCCATGATGAACGTGATCAACGGCGGCGCGCACGCCAACAACAGCCTGGACCTGCAAGAGTTCATGATCATCCCCGTGGGCGCTCCCACGTTCCGCGAAGCCGTGCGCTGGGGCGCCGAAGTGTTCCACGCCCTGAAGAAGATCCTGCATGACAAGGGCATCAGCACTGCCGTGGGCGACGAAGGCGGCTTTGCCCCCAGCGTTGAAAACCACGAAGCGGCCATCCGCCTCATCCTGCAGGCCATCGAAGCCGCTGGCTACACGGCAGGCGAGCAGATCGCCCTGGGCCTGGACTGCGCCGCGAGCGAGTTCTACAAGGACGGCCACTACGTGCTGGAAGGCGAAGGCGGCCTCAAACTCACCGCCCAGCAGTGGACGGACATGCTGGCGGCCTGGGTGGACAAGTACCCGATCATCAGCATCGAAGACGGCATGCACGAAGGCGACTGGGACGGCTGGAAACACCTGACCGAACGCCTGGGCGACAAGGTGCAGCTGGTGGGTGACGACCTGTTCGTGACCAACACCAAGATCCTGAAGGAAGGTATCGACAAGCGCATTGCCAACTCGATCCTGATCAAGATCAACCAGATCGGTACGCTGACCGAAACCTTTGCCGCCATCGAGATGGCCAAGCGCGCAGGCTACACCGCCGTGATCTCGCACCGCTCGGGCGAAACCGAAGACAGCACCATTGCCGACATCGCCGTGGGCACCAATGCGGGCCAGATCAAGACCGGCTCGCTGAGCCGCTCGGACCGTATCGCCAAATACAACCAGCTGCTGCGCATTGAGGAAGACCTGGGTGAAATCGCTCAGTACCCCGGCCGCGCTGCGTTCTATAACCTGCGCTGATCCCCATCCAGCCCGAGCGAGCCATGGGCTCCCGCCTTGTGCCTGTGATCCTGCTGGCCCTGCTGGCAGCGCTGCACGCCCAGCTCTGGCTCGGGCGGGGCAGCGTGCCGCGCGTCAACGAGATGCAGCGGCAAATCGATGTGCAAAAGGCGGCCAATGACCAGGCCAAGCAGGCCAACGAGCGCTTGTCTTCCGAGGTGCATGACCTCAAGGAAGGGCTCGACATGGTGGAAGAAAAGGCGCGCAGCGAACTGGGCATGGTCAAGCCCAACGAGGTCTACGTGCAGTTCACGCCACGCTGAGTCCTTGTGCTCGCCCCTCCGGGGTTCAGTGCCCCGGCCCCCAAAAGCTGCCCTTCGGATGTCTTGATGGTGGATTGGGGACGACGCCCCACCTTCTGCCCCCCCTGCCACCGTGCCCTTCCCGCCCACCCTTGTTCTCCTCGGCGCGCCCGGCACCGGGGCCCAGGCGCTGCGCGATGCGCTCCACGCGCAACTTGCCCCCGGCTCCGCGCAAATTCTCTGCAACCCTGGCCTGCCCTCTGAGGGGGTCGTGGATGCCAGCCTGATTCTGCTCATGGGGCTGGATCTGCCCTGCCCCACCAGCGAGCGGGCCGCACAGGAAGCCGCCGATGCACGTTTGCGTGCGGATCTGACCCAGCTGGGTATGGGCTATCGCGTTGTGTATGGCCACGGTGAGCAGCGCATTGCCAATGCGTTGAATGCTATAAAAAACATAGCTTCTAGCACATACCCATCAAGCGCCAGAGGCAATTTCGATTCAGATTCTGGCTCCAGTACCCGGACAGCGCCCCGCCTGCGCGCCTGGAACTGCGAAAAATGCAGTGATCCCGAATGCGAACACCGACTCTTCACTGCACTGATGGGGCGGGACACAGGCTCCACCTAAAACCCGCGACCCGAGGCATATCCCCAAACAACGTGGAGGGGATGGAGGTAGAGGGATGAGATCAGGCCTGCTGCACCAGACCGCGCTTGAGCTCCTTGAGCAGCAGCACCACTTGGCTGGAGCCATAGCGGTAGCCGCCATGGAGCACCTGCACGGCCTTGTCCCACTCGCCCTGCTGGGCCAGCTCCACCAGCATCGCTGCCTGTTCGTGGAAATACTGGTGGCGTGCCATCAGCACCGCATACGCAGCCTGGTCGCCCAGCAATTCACCGCCCACCCCATGCAGCCAGCGCCCGAGGGCACCCCGGTCACTGCGGCGCACCTCCGCAGGGTCCAGACCCTCGGTGGTACGGCCTTCCAGGTAGTCCATGAGATGGGTTTTCCAGCGCTCGTGGGCATTGATGGCGGCGTCGATGTCGAGGGCCGCCAGTACGGTGTCCGCGCGCAGCGAATCCTGCGTGCCGGAAGCCCGGCTGCTGTCGCACAGCTCCAGGGAAGGCACAGCCTCTTGCCCCCGGGCACCCCCAAACACACGGCGTAGTAACCCCATAGCTCCTCTTGCACTTGCAGCACCACACCAAGAAAGCGGTGCGGCTGCGGGCCTGCCCCTGGGGTGGCCTTGCAGAGAACCTGCCGTGTGGAAGGCGACATCTTAGGGGCGCACAGCGTGATAAAGCGCGTGCGATTGTCAACGATGGTCATCCGCCCGGCACGCCGGCTGGCCCGTGGAGCGCAGGCAGCCGTGGCTGCGACGGGCGCCGGAAGACCTACCAGATGCCCTACTGGATGCCGGTGGGTCCGGGCGGCTGGCTGACGGTGGGTGGCACAAAAATCTGCGCGGCATCGACCGCGTCAAAGCGGTACTGCTGCCCGCAGAACTCGCAGCCCACCTCGATGTCTTCGCGTTCGGAGAGGATGCTCTCGGCTTCTTCGACGCCCAGGTTGCGCAGCATGTTGCTCACACGTTCACGGCTGCAGGTGCAGGCAAACCGCGGGCCGCTGGCGCCCTGCTGGGGCTCGAAGCGCAGCAGCTTTTCCTCCCAGAACAGGCGGCGCAGGATGGTGTCCACGTCCAGGTTCAGCAGCTCTTCGCGCGTGAGGCTGGCAGCCAGGTGGGCGATCCGGTTGTAGTCTTCGTTGTGGCCGATCTGGTCTTCGTTCTCGCGGTGCGTGAGGCCTGCGGCCAAATTGCCCTCGCCCTTGATCGGCATGCGCTGGATCAACAGGCCCGCAGCCACCTGGTCATTGGCGCCCAGCACCAGGATGGTGTCCAGCTGCTCGGACTGCAGCATGTAGTGCTGCAACACGTCGGACAGGCGCTCCAGCTTCTCGTGGCGGTCGCCATACAGCGGCACCACGCCCTGGTAGGGCTGCTGGCCCGGGTGGCGGTCCTTGGGGTCGAGCGTGATCGCGCAGCGGCCGCCACCGCCCACATTCACCATCTGGCTCAGGGCTGCGCCCTCTGGCACCTCGCTGTTCACGGTAGCCGTGGCACGCAGGCTCAGGTCCGACTGCACTTCGGCCACGGCGAGCTTTACGGGGCCATCGCCAAACACCTGCAACACCAGTGCTCCGTTGAACTTGATGTTGGACTGCATGAGCACACCGGCGGCGGCCATCTCGCCCAGCAGCTCGCTCACGGGCGCAGGGTAGGCACCCGTGCTGGTGTTGCTGGCGCGGCGGCACAGGATTTCGGTCCAGGCATCGGTCAGGCGCACGATCATGCCGCGCACGGGCAGGCCGTCGAAAAGAAACTTGTGGAGTTCAGACACGCAGGGGTTCCAGGAGAAAAGTGGACGGCAGCAACGAAAAATGGTTGCCGACGCTCAGGCGAGCTTGTGCAGGCCGCTGTGATAGCGGCGCGCGTTGTCGATGTAGTGCTGGGCGCTCTGGCGCAGGCCTTCAATCTGCTCGGGGGTCAGTTCGCGCACTGCCTTGGCTGGGCTGCCGATGATCATGGAGCCATCCGGGAACTCCTTGCCCTCGGTCACCAGCGCGCCCGCGCCCACCAGGCAATGCTTGCCGATCTTGGCGCCGTTGAGCACCACGGCGCCAATGCCGATGAGTGATTCGTCGCCGATGGTGCAGCCGTGCAGCATGACCTGGTGGCCCACCGTCACACGCTCACCCACCACCAGTGGCTTGCCGATGTCTGCATGCAAGACACTGGCATCCTGGATGTTGGAGCCAGCGCCGATGGTGATCGTCTCGGTATCGCCGCGGATCACCGTGCCGAACCAGACGCTGGCGTCTTCGCCCAGCACCACATTGCCCATCACTTGGGCACTGTCCGCCACCCAGGCCGATGCCGCCAACTGGGGCACCATGCCATCGAGTTCGTAAATCGCCATGCACCACTCCAAAAAAGAGGAAAGGCCAGCGTTTGCACAGGCCCAGGGAAGTCGCCAGACGTTACAAAGCGTGCGCCGTGTTCCGCATGGCAGGGCCTAGAATTGTAAGGATGGAGCTTCGCCACCGTGCACTGCAGGTCTTGTGCCTTGCAGACCCTGAACAAAAAGCGGCCGCAGCGCTTGACCTGCAAGCGCAATCAGCTACTCTTTCGATAGCAGAACAATCCCCCACTCCCCCATCCGACGCCAGTGCACTGCCTGGCCGTCCCGAGCGGCCGGAGCTGCTTCGCCATACCGACGTCGCCCGCCGTTCGCCGGCCACTCCACAGGGGCGCGCCATTTTGATCCACGCCATTGCGCACATCGAGTTCAACGCCATCAATCTGGCACTCGACGCGGTATGGCGCTTTGACGGCATGCCCCGCAGCTACTACGCCGACTGGATGCTGGTCGCTGGGGAAGAGGCCCGGCACTTTCGCCTGTTGCGCGATCACCTGCGCAGCCAGGGCCATGACTATGGCGACTTCCCGGCCCACCAGGGCCTGTGGACGATGTGCGAGAAGACCCAGCACGACATCCTGGCCCGCATGGCGCTGGTGCCGCGCACCCTGGAGGCGCGCGGGCTGGACGCCACGCCGCAGATTCAGGCCAAGCTGCGCCAAGTGGGCACGCCCGATGCGCTGGCCGCCGTGGGTATTCTCGACATCATCCTGCGCGACGAGGTGGGCCATGTGGCCATCGGCAACCACTGGTACCGCTGGCTGTGCGAGCGCCAGGGGGTAGACCCTGAAATCCACTATGGCACCCTGGTCAAGCAGTACGAAGCCCCCCGCTTGAAACCCCCGTTCAACGAAGCCGCCCGCCGCAAGGCCGGGTTCACTGACAACGAGCTGCGCTGGCTCCAGCAGATCTGACATGGCTTGCGCAAAAAAAGGCTCCGTCAAGCGGCCAGTCCCAGGGCGAGAAGGCTGGCGCATCCCGATGTATGCAAGCCCTGTCTGAATTCCTGGTTACAGCGCGCGCCCGCAGCGGCTCCTACAATTTGCCGCGCCAGCCCCGCCCGCTGACACTCGCCCCTCTTTCTTCGATACTCCCTCCATGACTTCACCCACTGCCCCCGGCACTCCCACCGCACCGCCCTCCGGCAACCAGTCCTCGGTCGCCATGATCGCGCGGCAGGCCATCGTGAATGCGCAGCAGGTGGTGGTCGGCTATGAGCTGTTCAACCGCTCGCGCAGCGGCGCCGCACACACGGCCGCCACCGACGTGATCCTGGTCTTCACCGCCCTTTCGCACGCTGGCACTGAAGAGCTGGTGGGCAAAAAGCTCATCTTCGTGAACTGCACGCATGAAAGCCTTTCCGGTGGCCACCTCGAACTCGTGGAGCCCGACAAGGTGGTGCTCGAAATTCCTCCACTGGGCCACACTGCGGCCGAAGAAGTCGCCACACGCCTGCCTATCTTGACCGAGCTGCGCGACCGGGGCTTTCACCTGGCGTTCAACCACACGGTGTTGCAGTCCGCGTATGCCCCGTGGCTGCCGCTGGCGGACTACATCAAGCTGGATCTTTCGGTGCTGGCGCCCGACCAGCTGGCCGTGCTGATCAGCTACGCCGGGCGCCACAGCCAGGCCGAACTGATCGCGGAAAAGGTGGAAACTGCTCAGCAGTACGACATGGTCTCCAGCCAGGGCGTGCAGATGTTCCAGGGCTACTGGTTCGCACGGCCCGCGCTGGTCGAGGCCAAGCTGCTGACCCCGTCGCAGGCCAGCATCATCGAACTCATCAACCAGGTGCGCAAACAGGCCAGCACCGACGACATCGAAGAAACGCTCAAGAAAGATGCTGGCCTGGCCTTCAACCTGATGCGCCTGATCAACTCGGCGGGTTTTGGTCTGTCGCGTGAGATCACGTCTTTCCGCCAGGCCGTGATGCTCATGGGCCTGAAAAAGCTGTTCCGCTGGGCGGCGCTGCTGCTCACTGCCTCGCGCACGGGCGGTACTCCGTCATCCGTGGGCCAGACCGCCGTGGTGCGGGGCCGCCTCATGGAGCTGCTGGCACTCGAAACCCTTCCCCCCGAAGAAGCAGACCAGGCCTTCGTCGTGGGCATCTTCTCGCTCCTGGACGTGATGCTGTCCATGCCCATGGAATCCGCGCTCGGCCTGCTCAACGTGCCCGAGCCTGTGGCGGCGGCGCTGCTGCGGCGAGAAGGCTTCCTGGGAGACCTGCTGACCCTGGCCGAAGCCTGCGAATCCAGCGACGATGTGGTGTTCGACCGCACGGCGGGCCTGCTGCACCTGACCAGCCAGCAGATCAACTTTGCGCACCTGCAGGCCCTGGCCTGGGCCGACCAACTCACCGACTGAACCCCACATTGATAGATAGGCGCACGCCGCGTGCGGGTCTAGAATCATTGCAGACCCCAGCACATCACTCCAGCAGACCCCATGTCGACCACACCTGAACAAGACGCCCCCGAAGCTGCATCGCCTGCGGTTGACCCTGTAGACGAGAACATCGCCATCATTGCGCGCCAGGCCATCGTGGACGAAAGCCGCGCCGTCTATGGCTATGAGCTGTTTGACCGGTCCACCGCCTCCGACGCCCACACTGCGGCCAGCGATGCGGCCCTGCTGTTCAACGCCCTGTCGTACGCCGGCACCGAGGCCCTGGTCGGCAAGAAGACGGTGTTCATCAACTGCACGCACGATAGCCTCTCGGGCGGCCACCTGGAACTGATCCACCCCGAAAAGGTGGTGCTGGAAGTCCCCCCTCTGCCCGACGGCGCCACGCCCGAGGAGATCGAAGGCCGCATCCCCACACTGGAAGCCCTGCGCACGCGCGGTTTTCGCCTGGCGTTCGACCAGCAGGCCCTCAAGCGTGCCTACACCAGCTGGTTGCCCATGGCCTCCTTCATCAAGCTCGACATGCAGGCCTTCAAGCCTGAACTGGCAGGGCCGCTGGTCAAGTTCTCCACCACCCACAGTAAGGCCACGCTGGTGGCCGAAAAGGTGGAAACCGCCGAACAGTACGAGCTGATGCGCGACCTGGGCGTCAAGCTCTTCCAAGGCTACTGGTTTGCCCAGCCTTCGCTGGTGAAGGCCACCACCATCCGCCCCTCGCAGGCCACGATCATCCAGCTCATCAACCTGGTGCGCAAACAGGCCAGCACGGCCGAGATCGAAGATCTGCTCAAGAAAGACCCCACGCTGTCTTTCAACCTGCTGCGCTTCATCAACTCCTCCGGTTTTGGCCTGTCGTGCGAGATCACCTCGTTCCGCCATGCGGTGATGATCCTGGGCCTCAAGAAGCTGTTTCGCTGGGCGGCCTTGCTCATGACCACGTCCCGCGCCGGCGGCGCGCCCCCCGCCGTGGGCCAGACCGCCGTGGTGCGCGGCCGCCTGATGGAGCTGCTGGCCGCCGAGCTGCTGCCACCCGAAGAATGTGACAACGCCTTTGTGGTGGGTGTGTTCTCGCTGCTGGACACCATGCTGGGGGTTCCGATTGAAAAGGCGCTCGAATCCGTGGCCCTGCCCGAGCCCGTGATGGACGCCCTGCTGCGCGGCACCGGTGTGTTCGCGCCCTTCCTGGAACTGACCAAGGCCTGCGAAAGCGGCGACGAAGTGGCCTTTGCCAAGAACGCCGATGCGCTGCACCTGTCCAATCGCCAGGTCAACTGGGCCCACCTGCAGGCACTGACCTGGGCCGAGAGCCTCAACGAAGACTGATTCGTCCCAGAAACACCTTTGCCTGCACGGGCCCTGGTCATCCAGGGCCCGTGGTTTTTCAGGCAGTCATTGATTTCCCTGGATACCCGCCGCGCGGATGATGCGCGCGTTGTTCTCCGACTCCTGCGCAATCTGGCGCGCGAATTCGGCAGCCGTGCCACCGGTCGGTACGTTGTCCGTGGCCTCGAGCTTGTTGCGGATGTCGGGCAGGGCCAGCGCCTTGTTCACCTCGGTATTGATGCGCTCCAGCACGGCCACAGGCGTCTGCGCTGGCGCATAGATGCCAAACAGGGAAGACAGGTTGGCTGCAGGCTGGCCCAGCTCTGCCAGCGTGGGCACCTGGGGCAGCGAGTCGAGCCGCGCTGGTGCGCCCACCGCCAGCGGCTTGAGCTTGCCCGCCTTGATGTGCTGCAGCACGGCAGGGCCCGCGTTGGAGGACAACACCTCGTACTGGCCGCCCAGCGCGTCGTTCATCTGCTGGCCGCCGCCCTTGTAGGGGACATGGGTGATCTGCACCTGGCTTTTGCCCATGATCTGCTCCAGCATGATGTGACCCAGCGACGCCTGCCCCGAGGTCGCCCAGCGCACAGCCCCCGGCTTGGCCTGTGCGGTGGCGATGAGGTCCTTGAAATCCGCCGCCTTGCTGGCGGATGTGCCCAGCAGCAGCACGGGTGAATACATCACGCTCACGACCGGTGCAATGTCCTTTTGGGGATCGAACGGCGACTTGCCCAGGTGCGGATTGAGCGCCAGCGGACTCACCGCCGCAAAGCCCAGGGTGTAGCCGTCGGGAGCCGCCTTGGCCACCGCATCCACGCCCAGGCTGCCACTCGCACCGGCCTTGTTCTCGATGACCACAGGGGTGCCGAGCTGCACAGCCAGCTTGTCGGCCAGCGCTCGGGCCACCGTGTCGCTCACGCCGCCAGCGGGGTAGGCCACCACGATGCGAATCGGTTTGGCCGTGGGCCAGGCCTGCGCCATGGCCAGGGTGACCGTGCTCAGCAGCAACGCGCCGATAAATAGTTTTTTCATGAATGTTTCCTTGGGTGAAAGGGCGTGTATCCGCAGGGGCACCACAACCAGGGCGCCTGCGCTACCCGCGCGGATGGTGTTGCGCATGAAGCGATTTGAGCCGCTCGCGCGCCACGTGGGTGTAGATGGTGGTGGTGGAAATATCGGCGTGGCCCAGCAGCAACTGCACCACCCGCAAATCTGCACCGTGGTTGAGCAGATGCGTGGCAAACGCGTGCCGCAGCGTGTGGGGCGACAGTGGCACGGTGATGCCCGCCACCTGCGCCCATTTCTTCACGATGACCCAGAACATGACCCGCGTCATGCCGCTGCCCCGCTGGGTGACGAACAGGTCGTCTGTCTGCTGCCCGCCCAGGATGGCGCTGCGGCCTTCCTGCAGATAGCGGTCCAGCCACTGGCGGGCCACTTCGCCAAACGGCACGAGCCGCTCCTTGCTGCCCTTGCCCATGACCCGCAGCACACCTTCGTTCAGGCCCAGCTGAAAGGTCTTGAGCGTGACCAGCTCCGTCACGCGCAGGCCGCTGGCGTACATCAGCTCCAGCATGGTGCGGTCACGCAGCCCGAGCGGGTTGCCGACGTCTGGCGCATTCAGCAGGGCTTCCACCTGCGCCTGTGACAAGGCCTTGGGCACGCGCAGGGGCTGGCGTGCTGCCTGCAGCCGCACCGTAGGGTCAACCGTGATGCGCCGCTCCCGCAGCGCCCAGTGAAAGTAGCGGCGCAGCACCGTGAGGCGCCGGTTGGCAGACGTAGCGCGGGTCTGCGCATGCCGGGCGGCGAAGTAACCCTGCAGATGGTGCTCGGCCGTGCCGTCCAACGCCAGCGGAGGCTGCTGGTCGGCCAGCCACTGCGCGTACAGCGTCAGGTCACGCCGGTAGGCGGCCAGCGTGTTGCGCGAAAGCCCGTCCTCCAGCCACAGGGCGTCCACAAAGGTGTCGATGGCGGTCAGGCTGGTGGCAAGCATGCAAAAAACGATAGCACGTAAAAAAGCCGCCCGTGGCAACGAGCGGCTTTGACTGAGAAGTATGGAATACGGCGCTTGCTTATTCCAGCGTCAGCTTCTGCTTGGCGACCACCTGCTTGTAGACCGCGAACTCGGCCTTGATCTGCTCGGCAAACTGCTCGGGCGTGTTGCCCACCACGATGGAGCCGGTGTCTTCGATGCGCTTCTTCACGGCCGGGTCTTGCAGTGCGGTGCGCACGGCGGCGTTGATTTTGTCAACGATGTCCTTGGGCAGTCCCTTGGGGCCCAGGATGCCGTAGTAGGCCATGCGGTTCACGGGCTCCAGGCCCAGTTCCTTGAACGTGGGCACATTGGGCAGTGCGGCAACGCGCTGTGGCGCGGCCACAGCGATGGCCACGAGGCGGTTGTCCTTGATGAAGGGCAGCGCGGATGGAATGTTGTCAAAGATGATCGGCACCTGGCCGGCCACGGTGTCGTTCAGCGCCGGGCCCGCACCGCGGTAGGGGATGTGCGTGACGAAGGTGTTGGACAGGCTCTTGTACAGCTCCATCTGCAGGTGGCCAATGCCGCCCGTGCCCGACGATGCATACGAGTACTTGCCGGGGTTCTTCTGCACTTCGGCCACAAACGACTTGTAGTCCTTGGCGGGGAAGCTGGGGTTCACGGCAATCAGATTGGGCGTGGCCGCAATGTTGATGATGGGCGTGAAGTCCGTCGGCGGGTTGTACGGGGTCTTGGGGTTGATGGCGGGGTTGGCGGCCGTGGTGGACACGGTGGCCACGCCCAGCGTGTAGCCGTCTGGGGCCGAGCGTGCCGTTTCCGCAGCACCCACGATGCCGCCGCCACCGGCCTTGTTCTCCACGATCACGCTCTGGCCCAGGGCCTTGCCCAGCGGGTCGGCGATCACGCGCGCAATGATGTCGGTGGTGCCACCGGGTGCAAACGGCACCTGCAGCTTGATCACCTTGTTGGGGTAGCCCTGGGCGGCTGCGGTGCCTGCGGCGGCAGCCAGTACGGTCAGCGCGAGCCATTGACGACGATGCATGGAGTTCTCCTTCGAGCGGGGGTAACAAACAGCGCTGATGGTATGCGCAATGGCTGCCTTGGAGCCCTGCGGATTCCACATAAGGGCTAACCCGAAGAACTTGCCCCGCATCAAGTATTCTCGGTGCGTGAACTACGCCCAGCTCCTGATCCCGGACTTCTCCCTCATCCTTTGCGGCTACCTGATCTGCCGGTACACCGCCCTCAACCGCTCGGTGTGGCAGCCCGTGGAGAGCCTGGTGTACTACCTGCTCTTTCCCGTGCTGTTGTTCCAGTCCATCGTCAAGAGCCCGGTGGACATCGGCGCTGCGTCTGGCCTCATCGCTGCGGGCTTGACCATGGGCATCACGGGCATTGCGCTGGCCTACAGCCTGCCGCACTGGCCCTGGCTGGGTCAACACATCGACGCACGCGACCACGCGGCCAGCGCGCGGGTGGCGTTCCGCTTCAACTCGTTCATTGGCCTGGCCATTGCCGAGCGCCTGGCGGGCGCTGAGGGCTTGCTGATGATTGCCGTGCTGATCGGCGTGTGCGTGCCGCTGTTCAACGTGGCGGCCGTGTGGCCCATGGCGCGGCATGGCCAGCACAGCTTTGCGCGCGAGCTGGTGCGCAACCCGCTCATCGTCGCCACGGTGTCGGGCCTGGTGGCCAACCTCCTGGGCTTTCAGATTCCGGAATGGGCCAGCCCCACGGTCGGCCGCATCAGTGCGGCGTCGCTCGCGCTGGGGCTGATGGCGGCGGGCGCAGGCCTGCAGTTTGGCCTGCTCTCGCGCGGCAAGGCGCTGAGCGTGGCGGTGTTGTCCATCCGGCACCTGGTGCAGCCCCTGCTGGCGTTTGCGATGGCGCGGCTGTTTGGGCTCAATGCCGTGCAGACCACCATGCTGCTCGCTTTCTCGGCCCTGCCCACTGCCTCTACCTGCTATGTGCTGGCAGCGCGCATGGGCTACAACGGGCCGTATGTGGCCGGGCTGGTGACGCTCTCCACATTGCTGGGCATGGTCAGCCTGCCGTTTGCGCTGGGGTTTCTCCGATGACCGATGCCCGCAGAGCCCTGGGTTCCGACGCCTTGGCAAGCCGCCGCGCATTGATGGCAAGCTTGGGGGCACTGGCGCTCGTGCCGTTGGTGGGCTGCGGGCGCAAAACCCCGCGCGCGCAATCGTTGCCGCCGGATGCCACCGTGCTGGCCCTGGGCGACTCGCTGACATCGGGCGTGGGTGCCTCGGCCGACACCGCCTACCCGGCCGTGCTGGCACGCCTGACAGGCTGGAAGGTGGTCAATGGTGGCATTTCGGGTGACACCTCGGGCGATGCGCTGGCGCGCCTGCCGGGTTTACTGCAAAAGCACAAGCCGGCGTTGGTGATCGTGAGCATTGGCGGCAACGACTTTCTGCGCCGCCAAAGCGCCACCGCCACCCGCAGCAACATCCGCCAGATCTGCGCCGATGCTCAGGCCAGCGGCGCACAGGTGCTGCTGGTGGCGGTGCCCGAGCTGACGATGCTGGCGGCGGTAGGCCGCCTGAGCGACCACGCGATGTACGAAGAGATCGCCGGCGAACTGAAAGTGCCGCTGCACAGCAAAGGCTGGTCGGGTGTACTGGGGCAGGAGCGGCTGCGGGCGGACCAGATCCATGCCAATGCTGCGGGGTATGAAGAATTTACCCAGGGGCTGGTGTTGACCCTCAAAGACACAGGTTTGCTGGCGCGGTAGCCGCAAGAGCAAAAGCAACACGCCCCAGCAAAGCTGGCACCAATGCTCTTATTTTGATAGCTTTTCGCGCTTATCCATCAAGCGCTAGATGCCAATTTCATTCAAAATTCAGCGCCCAGACCACATGTTCGCGCACCAGCTCGCTGGTGTCGTCGGCGCGGGACTGCAATGCAGCACGCACCGCCTCGTCGCCCGTCGCCCGCAGCGCATTGCCCAGCGCCACAGCCACATTGCGCAGCCAGCGCTCGTGGCCAATGCGGCGGATGGGGCCGCCTTCGGTCATCCGCAAAAAGGTCGGCTCGTCCCACGCAAACAAGTGCACCAGCTGCTGGCCCGCCAGGCCCTTGCGCTCGTCAAAGTCCGGCAGGCGGCTCACCTGGGCAAACTTGTTCCAGGGGCAAATCAGCTGGCAGTCGTCGCAGCCGTAGATGCGGTTGCCCATCAGCGGGCGCAGTTCCACGGGGATGAGCCCGGCGTGTTCGATGGTGAGGTACGAGATACAGCGCCGCGCATCAACGCGGTGCGGCGCAATGATGGCCTGCGTGGGGCACACGTCAATGCACGCACTGCAGCTGCCGCAGTGCGCGGTGACGGGCGCGCTTTCGGGCAGGGCCATGTCCACATAGATCTCGCCGAGGAAGAACATCGACCCCGCCTCGCGGCTGAGCACCAGCGTGTGTTTGCCGCGCCAGCCCTGGCCGCTGCGCGCGGCCAGCTCCGCTTCCAGCACGGGGGCCGAGTCGGTGAACACGCGGTGGCCAAAGGGGCCGATGGCCTCGGCGATGCGGTCGCTGAGTTTTTGCAGGCGCGCGCGCAGCACCTTGTGATAATCCCGGCCCCGGGCGTAGACGGAGACGATGCCCTCCTGCGGGCGCTGCAGGCGCGAAAGCTCCGCCGTCTGCCAGCCTTCGGGCGCATCCATCGCGGTATCGCGCGGCAAATAATCCATGCGCGCCGTGATCACGCTCACCGTGCCGGGCACCAACTCGGCCGGGCGTGCGCGCTTCATGCCGTGGGATGCCATGTAATGCATGTCACCATGGAAGCCCTGCGCCAGCCAGGCCTCAAGCCCGGGCTCTGCCGCAGACAAGTCCACCCCCGCCACGCCGATTTGGGAAAATCCCAGCTCGCGGGCCCACTCCTGCATTTGAGGAACGAGTTGACTGTTGCACCACATACCGGCCAGATTGTAGAAAGCGGCAACCATGCTGCTGCCGAAACTGCGCGCCATTTCACCTGGCACAGCGAGGACGACACCACCGCCTTCGCGCAGCGCCTTGCCGCGCAGCCCCTGCTGGCCAATGCCTTTGTAACCCTGCACGGCGACCTGGGCGCGGGCAAGACCACGCTGGTGCGCCACTTGCTGCGCGCGCTGGGCGTAGAGGGCCGCATCAAGAGCCCCACCTACGCCGTGGTGGAGCCGCACGAGGCGCCGGGCCTCTTGATCTGGCACTTCGACTTCTACCGTTTTGACGACCCACGCGAGTGGGAGGATGCGGGTTTCAGGGACATTTTTGCCAACCCCGGTCTCAAGGTGGCAGAATGGCCGGAAAAGGCTGCAGCGCTTACCCCGCTTGCGGACCTTGCTATCCACATTGAAGCAATCGACGACACCGAAAGGAAAGTCACCGTGCACGCCCATACCCCCATCGGACGTGCCTTGCTGCAAGCACTCTGAGA
>NZ_JAMXAX010000249.1 GCF_023913775.1 Acidovorax facilis | reverse complement strand
ACCCACCGATAATCCCCCGATGCGTTTTTCTCCTCGTGCCATCGGCCTGCTGGCGGCGGTCGTGACGGTCACCATCTGGACGGGTTTCATCGTCATTGCCCGCGCCTCGGCCCAGCGCACACTCACCCCGTTCGACATTGCACTGCTGCGTATCGTGGGCGCCAGCCTGGTCCTGCTGCCCTGGGGCTGGTGGATGGTGCGGCGGCGCACCGCAGCCCTGGGCGCTGATGCCCCGCCCTCCAGCCTGGCAGGCCTATCGCCATTGCCGCTGCGCACCACGGCGCTGCTGGGCAGCTTTGGTGGCCTGCTCTACGCCATGCTGGCCTATGCGGGGTTCTTCCATGCACCCGCGACCCACGCGGCGGTGCTCATGCCTGGCAGCCTGCCGCTGTGGACAGCATTGTTGGCTGCCTGGCTGCTGCGCGACCACATCACGCCCCTGCGCGCGGCGGGCTTGGCGCTGATCGTGGCAGGCGACCTGCTGGTGGGCGGGCGGAGCCTGCTGGCGGCATTTTCGGGCGGTGATGTGTGGAAGGGCGACGTGCTGTTCATGCTGGCCGCCTCATGCTGGGCCACCTACAGCGTGCTGGCCCGGCGCTACGCCGTGGACGCCGTGCAGGCCACCATCGCCATCACCGCGTTTGCCTGCTTGGTCTATGTCCCCAGCTACGCGCTGCTGATAGCGCTGGGTGCTGTGACCAGCCACCTGGCCATTGCGCCGTGGAGCGAGATCGTCTTTCACATGGCGTTCCAAGGTGGCGGGTCGGTGGTGATCTCGGGCATTGGCTTCACCCGCATGATCCAGCACTATGGCCCGGTGCGCTCCACCATGATCACGGCCCTGGTGCCCGGCCTCTCGGCCATCGGCGCGGTGATTTTTCTGGACGAGCCGATGTACTGGAACCTCGTCGCGGGCCTGCTGCTGGTGACTGCCGGTATCCTGCTGGGCGTGCTGCGCAAGAGCCAGGCGGGCATGGCCGCCATCCCGTCCACGCCCGCCTCTGGCCGCACCGCCCCCTGACCCCTTTTGCCGCGCAAACCCCTTGGTCCCATGAATCTGCTTGCTTTCGACACCAGCACCGACACCCTATCCATCGCCGTCCAGCACGGTGATGCCGTGTGGCAGCACACGGGTCCCGGGGGCGCGCAAGCATCGGCCACCCTGATCCCGAAGGTGCGCAGCCTGATGGCACAAGCTGGCCTGTCGTTCGACACGCTGGAGGCCATTGTGTTTGGCCGGGGCCCAGGCTCCTTCACCGGCCTACGCACCGCCTGCGCCGTGGCCCAGGGGCTGGCGTTTGGCGCGCGCGGGGGCCAGGGTGTGCCGGTGCTGCCCGTGGACACCCTGCTGGCCGTGGCCGAGGAAGCGCGCCACGCGCACGGCTGCACGCAGGTGGTGGCGGTGCTGGACGCGCGCATGGACGAGGTCTACCACGCGCGCTGCGAATGGGTCGCCGCCCAGGGCCGCTGGCACACCGAGGCCGACTTTGGCCTCGGCGCACCGGAATCCGTGCTTGCCCCCGCAGGGTGGACGGTGGCGGGCAATGCGCGCACGCCCTATGGCGAGCGGCTGGCGCCCATGGCCGCCCACGTGGCCGCGCTGCCCACAGCCACGGCGCTGCTGCGCCTGGCACCGGCCTTGCTGGCAGCGGGCGAAGGTGTGCCGGCCAGCGATGCGCTGCCGCGCTACATCCGCGATAAAGTGGCACAAACCACCGCCGAGCGGGCTGCGCTGCGCGCCGCCCAGGCGGTGCCCGCTCCTCTGTGAATCCTATCTGCCAGACCCCATGAGCGCCCTGCCCACCCCGCCTGCCGGCGCGCCCGAGGCGCGCTTTGAAGCCCTCACGCTCGCGCGGCTGGATGCCGTGCTGGCGGTGGAACAACGTGCCTATTCGCACCCCTGGACACGCGGCAATTTCACCGATGCCATGGCCTCGGGCTACCAGGCACAGGTGCTGATGGCGGACGAACACCTGCTCGGCTACTTCGTGGCCATGATGGGGGTGGACGAGGTGCACCTGCTCAACATCACCGTCACCCCCGAGTTCCAGCGCCAGGGCTGGGCGCGGGTGCTGCTGGACGCGCTGGCCCTGTGGTCACGCGGGCGCGGCGCCCAGTGGCTGTGGCTGGAGGTGCGCGTGAGCAACCTGCGCGCCCAGCACATTTACCAGACACACGGGTTCCGACGCGTGGGCGAACGCAAGCGCTACTACCCCGCTGACCTGGGCCAGCGCGAAGATGCCGTGGTCATGAGCCTGGCACTGTGAGCAACACCTTCAACCGGCCCTTTTTTCCATGAGCCTTCACCTCGATGCGCGGCAGCGCGCCATGCTGCAAGAAATGGGCGTCAC
>NZ_JAMXAX010000248.1 GCF_023913775.1 Acidovorax facilis | reverse complement strand
CCTGGCTCGCATCTGCCGGCAGATCGACCCGCTCCAGCACCGCCTGCACGTAGTTTGCAAGCGCACCACGACTAATGACCACGCCCTTGGGCTGCCCCGTGGAACCCGAGGTGTAAATGACATAGGCGGCCTGGGCGGGATGCGGCTCGATCGGAGGGAGCGTCTTCCGGCTCGGTGCCGTACCGAACGCCAGCTCGATCAGTGGTACCGACACCTGCCAGCCCGGTGTCTGGGTGGACAGCAAGACTTGCACGCCACTGTCGTCCGTCTGGTAGGCAAGACGCTGCGGCGGCAACTGCGGATCCAGTGGCACGTAGGCGGCCCCCGCCTTGAGTGCCGCAAGTACGCCCAGCGCGAACTCGCACGAACGCTCGGAATGAATGCCGACCCTGGCCTCCGAACCGACGCCGTGCGCCATCAACTCGGCCGCGAGTTGATCTGCGTGGGTATCGAGCTCCGCGTAGCTATAAGCGCGATCGTCGCAGCGGACGGCGCTGCGATCCGGGAAACGACGCACCGAGTCGTTCCACATATTCAGCACATCCGTATGAATGAACGAGCGACTCTCGCCTTCCAGATGAGCAAACGGTTCTCCGACATCCGCGCAGCTCAGCGGAGCGCCGGGGGACATGACGACATATCCGGCCAGCGCAGAAAAGGCCCGCACAAAACGCGTGATGGTGGCCTCGTCGAACAAGTCCTTCGAGTACACAAATACTGCCTCGATGCGGGCGGATCCGTCGACGAAATCCAGGCTCAGGTCGAAGTGAGCATCACCCACCGACAGGCCATCAGCCTCGATTTCCAATCCCGGTAAGCGCCACACGGTCGGAATATCGTCCTGCTGGGTGCATTTCACCTGAAACAGCGGATGCACGCCCACCTGACGCTCGGGCTGCAACGTGTCGACCAGCAGATCGAAGGGCAGATCGGGATGAGCATGCGCCTCGAGAACGGTTTCCCGTACCGCCCCGAGCAGGTCCGCAAAAGTTCCGGATAGCTCGACCCGGGTACGCAGGACCAACACATTGGTGAGGTATGCGACCATACCGCGCGTCTCGGGACGCTGGCGGTTGGCGATCGGTGCCCCTACGCACACGTTACTCTGGCTGCTGAATCGGCAAAGCAGCAGCTTGAACAGCGCCAGCATCACCATGAACAGTGATACGCCATGCTCGCGGGCCAGCGCCCGAAGCCCACGGCTCAGTGCGTCGGGCAGGCAAAACTCGTGTCGCCCCTCTTTCGAGCTTTGTATTGCGCCTCTCGGACGATCAAACGGCAGTTCTAGCGGCGAGTGCTCGCTACCGAGACGAGCGTGCCAATAGGTAAGCTGGCGATCTTTCTCGCCGGCTTCGAACCAATTGCGCTGCCAAACGACATAGTCAGCGAACTGTATCGGCAACGATTCCAGTTTTTCCACATTCCGTCCGCACTCACTCTGATAGAGAACCAGAAGTTCGTCGATCAGTATGCGAACGGACACACCGTCGCCTGCGATGTGGTGCAGCACAATGCCCAGCACATGCTCTTCCTCGCCGAGCTTCCACAATCTTGCCCGCAATGGCGGCTCAGCGTCGAGTCGAAAAGGCGCTCGATCAAAATCCTGCTGCAATCGCTGCAACCCTTGAGTGCGATTCTGTTCGGGCAGCTGGGACAGGTCCTCCACTTCGGTCTTGACCACATCCGGCGGCAGGATCACCAGATGGGGTTCATCATCGCTGTCGACGCGGAAAACGGTCCGTAGCGTCTCATGCCGCTCAACCAAGTTCTGCACCGCAGTCAACAACGCGCCGACGTTCAGTCCCCCTCTGAAACGCAACATGCCGGCCATGTTGTAGGCAGGACTGTGCGGATCCAGCTTCCAGGTCAACCACAGACCACGCTGCGCATACGAGATTGGAAGCTTCCCGCTCCTGTCTGCCGGCACGATGGGTAGCTCCGCAAAACTCAAACCTGCTTTCCGAAGCTTGGCCAAGAAACCACGCCGGCCTTCCGGGGTCAGTGCCGCGAAACGGTGGGCAACGCGTTGATCGTCGAGTTCCATCACTTCACACCTCGAATTCGCTCATCAGAATGTCCATCTGCGTCAGCCGGTTGGTTCGCGAGCCACTTCCAAGCAACCGTTCCGTCGGCAGCCGTGATGCAAACGCCTGAAGCGTGGGTACGTCGAAGAAAGTCCGCACCGGAATTTCGCAGGCGTAGCGATTAGCCAAGAGCGCGGCCACTTGCACAGCCAGCAGCGAATGCCCGCCGAGCTCGAAGAAGTTGTCGTGCCGGCCCACGCGCTCGACCCGCAGAACCTCGGCCCAGATTGCCGCCAGCGTCTCTTCCACGTCGCCCTGCGGCGGCTCGT
>NZ_JAMXAX010000247.1 GCF_023913775.1 Acidovorax facilis | reverse complement strand
GGGCTATCAACATGGCTTCACTCCCTGGGTGGATTGCAAGGACTCTATCAACTCCTTTAGAACCGCTCGCGCCATGAAGAGTGGATAGCGTTTGAAGTCTATGCAATCGTCCGGGATGTGACACCTAATCAGCGACGGGTGGCTGCGCCACGCACTTGCTGCAGTCGTGCACCGACATCCGCACGGTGCAAGAGCCGCTTGGACATTCGGACGTGAGTGCGAGATGAGCTCCACCCATGTCCTGCAGGAGTCAACTGTTGTCCGTCGGATGCCTTGGCGCCGCACTTGCAGCTTGGCTGAGTGACAGCTTTCGAGCTCCTAGCTGGATGGCGGCTCAGGGCCCGCTAGCGTCCCTCGCCGTGGGGCAGGATTCGGCCAGGAGCAGTCAGCTGGGGCAGAAAGAAGCGGACGCTCAACGTAGAGCTGACCGGCGCTGCGCGGCTTTATCGCGCAGCGTCCAGCGACCGAAGGGAGCGAGGTCAAGCGCTATGTTGAACATGGTGTGTCGAGAGGTTATGGGTAATTGACATAGACCGAGATTTTTCCGTCTTCCTCGGGCTCTAAATTAGCGAGCTGAATAGCGATTTGCCAAGATGGGCTACCAAGGAATTCTTCAGTAAAGAGTTCGGTAGCCTTATCTTTCGGTACGCGGAATGCAGGGCCATCAGGGAAGTGGGCGCGAATAACGGTGCATGCGATAGCAACTCTTGCGTTATGGCCAAACTCTGACTCGAAAGACTCTCCAGATGTACTGTCTGGGAGTTCCGCTGACCACAACGAGTCTTTAATGTGCGTAACCGTGATGTTCTTTTCTTCGATTAGCTTGCCGAGAGAGCGCCAGTCGTCAATCTGTCTTGCGTCAGTATTCAGTGCAACGCGAAGTAAGAGATCAAGCCCTTCGTCGGCGAGGTCTTCAAGGTGTGCGGTAATTGCCATGTGAAGTTATCCCAAAGGAATGTCTAACGTGGAGGTAAGGTGTCGCAAAAGCGCAGCTTGCAGCAATTCCCTTCACCGTATTGTTAGGCCGGATTTGGGGGTAGTCTTGATTCATGAGAATAGCGTTCGTATCCCAGACTCAGGTGGAATTGAGAAACTGATGCTGGGTAGTTTTTCACAATTATGGAAACCAAAAGCTATTCACCTTGTAACAAGAAGCGACCTCACGCCAGGATTCGACATTGTGGCGTTTCTCGAAAATAGCGACGGCCTCTTCAATGAGCTGCGGCTTGTCCTTGGGGTTACAAATGAGCCGGACGCACCACGGATCATCCAAGAGCGTGCTGCGTCCTGTCGCTTGTCCATCTTTTGGAATGAAGTCGAGGTAATAGATCGTGTCCTTCTCTTTTTCAAGAGCGAATCTAGCTTGGCTTCTCTCTTTTTGCAGTTGGTAACGACTTTTAATCATATGCATAATACCATTTTAATGGATAGGCCTAACGGACAAGATAAGCGGCCCGCAGAATGCGGGTCCGCTTGAGCGACGGGTTAGAGCGCATGTGATTTAACCTGCCGGCGAGAACGCTAGATTGATGCTGACTACTGCCGCCGCGACAACCAACCCCAAAGAAAGTAGATAACCAAGACGAAGCCACGAGAAGCGCTTGCTTTGCGTGCGCCGCTCGATGGCGCGCGCTATTCGATTGCGATGCAGAGACTCAGCCACGACTTCGCCAACCAGAGTGATGGGAACAACCAATACAAACAAGCCGAGCCAACCGAGCCACGAGCTAGGCCGTGCAGGAAATGACGAGACGAGCGCCACAGCCCCGAGCGCCGCAGAAAGCACACAGTAGATGCCAACGAAACGCAAAACCGACTTCATGCGCGCTAACGTGATGTATCCCGCAAAACCTGCGGGATAAACTGGACCGTGCGGGATATTCTGGACACTGATTCCTCCTGAAAATGGCTTGCAGATTGGGCCTGCGGTCAGTGCGCTGTTCAAAAGCACAGGTATAAAATTTCCGACAAACCCGGCAGGCATCAACTCAGCAAACTATAGCTTGCCAGTAGGCAGGCACCGGGCACTGAGACAGCGCGGTTTGGACGTCAAGCCAGTGGGTAGTGAGTCAACGGCAGCTTTGCGGTAGTTTCGTCCTCCGGCTGCTTAGGGCCCGCTAGCGCCCTTCAACGTGGGGCAGAATTCGGCCAGGAGCAGCCGGTGGCGACAAGTAAGAGCGGACACTCAACGCACCACCATGTAAACGCGACTGGTCCTCTTGGTGGAGGCGTTAGGCGGCCGCTGGAAGATACTCATTTGGCTGCAAAGTTGCCAATAAAAAACCCAGTAAAAGAGGCCTTCCCGGAAACGAAAACTTCCTGATCCGTCCTGAGCGGGGCGCCGACGTAGTGATC
>NZ_JAMXAX010000246.1 GCF_023913775.1 Acidovorax facilis | reverse complement strand
CACCCTCTGGGGAGACCGCTTCTGTGGGTGGTGCTGAGGATGCGGCGCCCCCGGCGCCTGTGTCTGAGCCGGGCTGGGCCCGGCGCATGCGGCGGCGCCAGCAGGCCACGCAGGCGGCCACCACGGCCGTGCATGCCATCCGTGCCGGCGACCATGCGGGCGGCGGTGTTGCTCCGAGCCTGCGCGATGAATCCAATCCTTGATGAGGGCTGCCATGCGATTCCAACGACCCCAGCGGCGGTATTCGGAGACCCCCGAACCCGTCACCCCCTACCAGGCAGCCGGACAGGCCTGGGACCAGCGCATCGGCTCGGCCCGGGTGCAGGCCCGGAACTGGCGGCTCATGGCCTTTGGTTCCCTGGTGCTGGCCCTTTTGATGGCGGGCGGCCTGGTCTGGCGTTCTGCCCAGTCCATCGTGACGCCCTACGTCATCGAGGTGGACCAGGCCGGGCAGGTGCGCGCGGTGGGCGAGGCGGCCACCCCGTACCAGCCGAGCGATGCGCAGATCGCTTTCCACCTCGCGCGCTTCGTCACCGGCGTGCGCTCGCTGTCCATCGATCCCATCGTGGTGCGGCAGAACTGGCTGGAAGCCTACGACTACACCACGGACAAGGGCGCGGCCACGCTCAACGACTATGCGCGGGTCGCGGATCCGTTTTCTCGCATCGGGCAGCACTCGGTGACCGTGGCCATCAACAGCGTGGTGCGCGCCAGCGATGCCTCGTTTCAGGTGCGCTGGACCGAGCGGCGCTACGTCAATGGCGAGGCGGCAGGGCTGGAGCGCTGGACGGCCGTGCTGTCCATCGTGCTGCAGGCCCCGCGCAGCGAGGAGCGCCTGCGCAAGAACCCATTGGGCATCTACGTCAACGGCCTGTCCTGGAGCCGCGAACTCGATGCCAGCGAAGGAGTGAAGAAACCATGAATGCACGAATCCCCTACCGCGCCATGCCGCTGGTCCTGCTGGCCGTTCTGGCCACGGGCTGCGGCACCCAGGGCAAGCCTCCCCCATCGATTGCGCTCGATGAGCCCATCCAGGCCCAGGCCTTGCCCGAGCCGCCCAAGCCCATCGAGGTCGTGGCCATTCCCGAGGTGCTGCCCCTGCCGGCGCAGTTGAAGCCCCTGCCCAAGGGCGGCGAGGCACAACCTGCCCCCGAGCCCGCCGACGAAAAGGCCCGTGTGGCGCGCGCCAACGCCGAGGCCCGCGTGGCACCCACGCGCGAGGGCTACGTCAACGCCATCCAGGTCTGGCCCTTCACCGACGGGGCGCTGTACCAGGTCTATGCGGCCCCGGGCCGGGTGACGGCCATCGCACTGCAGCCCGGTGAGGAGCTGGTGACGGTCGCCGCCGGAGACACCGTGCGCTGGATCGTGGGCGACACGGCTAGCGGGACCGGCGAGACGCTGCGCGTGAAGGTGCTGGTCAAGCCCATCCGCTCAGGCCTCAAGACCAATCTGGTCATCACCACGAGCCGGCGCACCTACCTGGTTGAGCTGACCTCCACCGAGAAGGCCTGGATGGCCTCGGTGTCCTGGGAGTACCCGAAGGACAAGATGCTGGCCCTGCAGCGCCAGGCGCAGGCGGCCCAGGCCGCGGCCCCCATCGAGAGCGGCCTGTCGCTGGAGAAGCTGCGCTTCCGCTATGCCATCGGTGGTGGCAACCCGGCCTGGAAGCCGCTGCGCGCCTTCGATGATGGAGAGAAGGTCTACATCCAGTTCCCGGCGGGCATTGCGCAGGGCGAGCTCCCGCCGCTGTTCGTGATCGGGGCGCAGGGGGACGGGCAGCTGGTGAACTACCGATTCCGGCCGCCGTACTACATCGTGGACCGGTTGTTCGGCGCGGCCGAGTTGCGCTTGGGTGGCGGCGAGGGCCGGGATGGTGATGTGGTGCGCATCGAGCGCACGGACAGTGTGGGTGGGCGGCTTTAACCATGGACAGCCGCGACTCTTCCAACGCCGCTACCCCGCCGCAACCGGCCAAGGTCTCACCCGAATCGGTGGCGCTGCGTGCTGCGCCGCGACCCGTGACGCGGCTGAACCGGCGCATGCTGGCTGTTCTCGTGGGTTCCCTGGCTACCGCCGTGCTTGGAGCCACCATCTGGTCGCTGCAGAGCAGCCACCGGCGTGGCGCTAATTCCTCGGAGCTTTACAACGTTGATCGGGTGTCGAAGTCCGAAGGGCTGGACCGGTTGCCGGCCGACTACGGCGGATTGCGATCACCAGAAGTACCCCGACTGGGGCCGCCGTTGCCGGGGGACCTGGGGCCGGCCATCGTGAAGGCGCAGGGGCCGATGGAGCCGGGCTATGCGCCACCAGGCCATGATCCGGCGGATGCGCTGCGCAAGGAGGCCGAAGCGGCAG
>NZ_JAMXAX010000245.1 GCF_023913775.1 Acidovorax facilis | reverse complement strand
GCGCATGGGTTGATGGGGCTGATTGGCAGCTCGGCCACGTTTGCGCCGTTGATGGCCGACACGGCGCTGTGGTGGAACCGGCGGCGTGGCATTGCGGTGGCGATTTGTGCCAGCGGCAACTACATCGCGGGTGCGCTGTGGCCGCCCATCGTGCAGCACGGCATCGAAGCCATTGGCTGGCGCCATACCTATGTGCTGATGGGGCTGGTGTGTGGCGCGGGCATGCTGCTGTTGGCGCTGCGCATGCGCCAGCGGGCGCCGATGGTGTTGATGGATGTAGCTGCGGCTGCGGCGCCTGCTTCGTCGTCACCTTCGGCAGGGGGTGCTGCACTGGGTGCTGCTGCTTCACCAGCGACTGCGTCCGCACCTTTGGTTCCCTTGGCACTGGACCGCAGCCGCCCGTTTGGCTTGCGCCCGGTGCACGCGCAGTTGCTGCTGTGCGTGGCGGGCGTGGCGTGTTGTGTGGCCATGGCGATGCCGCAGGTGCACATCGTGGCCTATTGCACCGACCTGGGTTTTGGCGCGGCGCGCGGGGCAGAGATGTTGTCGCTGATGCTGGCGTGCGGCATTGTCAGCCGCCTGGTGTCGGGCGTGATCTGCGACCGCATTGGCGGCGTGCGCACGCTGCTGCTGGGCTCAGCGTTGCAGGGGGTGGGGCTGGCGCTGTTTTTGCCGTTTGACGGGCTGGTGCCGCTGTATGTGATCTCGGCGATGTTCGGGCTGTTCCAGGGCGGCATCGTGCCCGCGTACGCCATCATCATCCGCGAGTATTTCGCGCCGCAAGAGGCGGGCGCCCGGGTGGGCGCGGTGATCATGGCCACGCTGATCGGCATGGCGCTGGGGGGCTGGATGTCGGGCTGGATTTTTGACGTGACGGGCAGCTACCAGGCGGCGTTCATCAACGGCATGGGGTGGAATCTGCTGAACCTGTCGATCATGGGCTGGCTGTACTGGCGGGTGCGGCGCCAGGGCGCGACTGGGGGACGGATGCAGCCCAGTGCGGGGTGAGTGTGGCGGGCGCTAGTGTGGTGTTGCACGCTTGACGGCACATTGAAAACCGATGGATTTTTGGTCAGGGCAAGGCGCAAACCACAGCGATACCCGTAGGTATCGCGCGGATTTGCAACGCAACCCTGGCCGAAAAGACGCGGTTTTAAGTGCCGGATAGCGTGCAACACCGCACTAGGGGCTCGCTGGCCCTGCGCCGCCTTCATTTCATTGAGAATTTTGATCAAATAGGCCTCTAGCGCTTGGTAGTCAAGCGCCAGCAGCTATTGATTTATAAGCAATTGAGCGCTGCAGCATTCGCTCAACAGGCCCCGGCAGGTGCAACCCGATTTTTTATCGGCCTGCACCTGCCGGGGCCCCACGGGACCGCAGTAGCAGCTGCGGTCCCTGAGCAGGTCGTCGTTGCCTTCGACCCTGTGTTCGGGCTGCTCAGCAAGGCGCTTCTCACCAGGCTGCATGCCTTCATCCCGAAGGTATGCGCCCGGTGCTAGTAGCAACCCTGTCTGTCGCCTTTGCTGTCAGCCTCTCCTCCCTGTTCCCGCCCTTGTGTGCATTTGTTACTTGACTGTAGGGGGTGAGGGAGCGCGGCACAACCTGCGAAAGTTGGTAGGTACGGCGGGTTGTGCGGGGCGAGGGTTCGGCAAAAAGAACCCGCCAACATGGCTCTATCGCCTTGCTGTATTGCATTGGCAGCTTCTGCTTTGATAGCAAACGGAATTTGCACGGCACAAACCCACGCACAGGGTGCCGCGCGATTCTTCGGGGTCTTGGTGCGAATTGGCTACACCGCCGCCTGCAGATAGCGCCCCGCCAGCTCTGTCTGCGCAGCGGCGTCCACGCCCAGCACGTCCACCAGATACGGCTGCAGGCCGCCGAACTCGGTGTCTACCTTGTGCAGGGCGGCGTCCAGAAATTCTTCTTGCACGCGCCACAGCACGGCCAGCACTTCCTCGGGCGCGTGGCTGCCCATGCCCGGCGGGCGCTGGTAGAGGGTGTTGGTGAGCAGGTAGTCGTGCATGACCACGTCGCGCGGCACGCCCAGGGTGAGCAGGATGAGGGCGGCGGCAAAGCCGGTGCGGTCTTTGCCGGCGGTGCAGTGGAAGACGGTGGGGGTGTCGCTGGCCAGCAGCAGCTTGAACAGTTCGGCAAAGCGCGGGGCGTTGTCGTGCACAAAACCCCGGTAGGTGTCCTGCATCAGGCCCACGGCGTCTTGCGCGGTGAGCTGACGGCCGGTGCGCTGCAGGTCTAGCGCGCGCTGCACCACGGTGGGCTCGATGGCGAGCGGGTGGTAGGCGATGCCGGGCAGCGCGTAGGCATAGGCGGCGCTTTCGGCCTTGCCGCGAAAGTCCACCGCGCGGGCCACGCCCAGCTGGGCCAGCAGGGCCTGGTCCTCGGGGGTCAGGGCGGCGAGGTGGTCAGAGCGAAAGATGCGCCGCCACTTCACGGGCCGCCCGCCCTGGCCGGTGTAGCCGCCCAGGTCTCGAAAGTTGGTGGCGCC
>NZ_JAMXAX010000244.1 GCF_023913775.1 Acidovorax facilis | reverse complement strand
ATATTCTGCTTGCCACAATCTATCTTTAACCTCCTGCGCAGCATCTTCGTCAAATTTTATTTTTGAAAACTGCATTCTTCTTACATAAACATCAAAGTAAGTTCTCATTTTAATATTTCTCTAACTAATGTAGACCGCACCAACCCGAAGGCCATATCTGGCGCTTGCGGTCTAAATTGGTATGAAATGAACGCAGTAAGGGGCTTGTAGCCTACGCTTGCGGCAGGTGTATTGGATGAAAATACAGTGCCAAATTGAGCCATAAAACCCGCCGCATCTCCTATGCTACGCGCCACGCGGTTGTTGAATAAGCGCCGTGAGCGAGTTTGTAACAAGCACTATAGCCTACGCACGGAGCAGGCCCATGCGCAATGCATACGAATATTTGTGCAATGGCACGGTTTGCGGACTCGCGTGACATGGTGCTGCAGTAAGCCGAGGTTTTTCAGGACATGCTGGCCATTGAGTGACGGCTATGGCGCTTCTAGCTGGATGGCGGCTCAGGGTCGATCTGCGACTGTCGCAGCCCGGCCAGAAGTTGTCGGTGGCTGCTAATAAAAACGGACGCTCAACGTTTGAGGTAAGGGGGCAACTTGCAGCAAAACATCCCCTTGACTGAGGGTTAAGTGTTAGTGACCGGGCCCCACGCTTTGTGCTCTTCGCACCAGTCATGCAAGATCAACAGACGTTCCAGGTTATAGGCAGGGTCCTGAAGCTGTTTGAACTCGAAACGTGCACTAATGTTGGGAGCCATAGATCTGAAGATGGCGTTGTTCACCAACATTTCGTGGGCAATGTAGTTCCGCTCCTGTACGAAGTTCTTTAGAAGGTGAATATAGTCTCCACGAAATGCACGCGAAGCCATTTCATTGGCAACCCGGCCCATCGTCCATTTTTCCATTTCGCTTTGCTCGATAGCACACGTGCGCTGCAAAAGGTTTTTTAGTCCGAACTCAAGTAGCTGAGCCTTCCCCATCAGAAGAGCAAAGCACTCGAATGCGTTTCGATCCGAGTAGGTGCCGAGGTTGGCGAGGATCTGGCTTTGCAGTTCCGTGGGTTCTAGTTTCGGCTCTTTTACAGACATCTGGCCTCCTTGAATCTTTGGTGCCTAACGCCGCACACTGCGGAAAATTTTTCTGACAGCAGTGCCTTGTTAAAGCTTTCTGATGCCAAGCACAATTCTATTTTTCGAATCGATGAGAGTTTTAATTGAATCATCTCGATAGATTGATTCATTTGAATCATAGGAAACCTTTGTGACCCATATTGGCCCTGTTAAAGCGGACTTCGCTAACAGCGGAGATCGATCAATTACATCCACCACTTTACTGATATAGCGCTCTATACGGTCATTAAATTTTGGGAGTACTGCATATTGTCTGTTTGCTAGCGTAAATGCTCTCACACATTGCAATTCTCTTGATGCATTAGGATCAATTTTATAAGCATCACTCACTGCCATTACTGCTGCTTGCAGTAGTTTTACTGGGTCATCTTCTCTGGCTAAACCTGAGATTAGATCTACATCTTTGAGATAATTTGATAGACAACTAATTAAAGAGCTGTATTCACCTTCGAACACGAAAGGTATTAAACAATCACCTTCAGAAAACCAGAATTTGAGCTGCCCCTCCGGTATAAGTCCATCATGAGGATGAACAGCTCCAGAATTTGGTAGATCAGCTTTGAAAGCATCCCATTTCGATCCATGAATGCTTACATGATCTACAGAGGGCACCCCTAAATAACCATCGTATTCACCTGGAAGGAAGATAGCAACCTCAGTTTCCCCATTGACATAATGATCCCATGCGCAAATCCAAAAAATTCTAGTGTTAGTCGCTCGAACAGGGTAATTGACACGACCGACATTTCTTGTTGAGATATCAACTATAGCCAACTTAAGTTTTTCAAGTAGCTCCTTGACTTGGAGTATGCTTACGACACTATTAGGATCATGTTTGCAATTATTATATAAAAGCCTAATATCGTGAATAAAATCTACGTTAACCTGGCTTATAGAGTGATTTTTTAACTCTTCAATGAATGAGTGAAAATTATCCTTATTGCTTTTCGCGGGAAACACATCGCGTTTGAGAAATAGCTCTGTAGCTGAAGCGATCTTTGAAATTAGAAGCTTAATATCTGAGGCATCATAACCTTCGATTATGTATTGACTCACTAGACGCAATGCATTGTCTATTTCAGAAGATATTGCTTGTGCATAAGTACTCAAATTTGAACTCCTGAAGTTAAGCCGCGCCACGAAGTGGCGTCGGTTTTAACGAATAGCTAGCCATCCCGCTCAATCTAGTCCCAGCTAGATTCTTGAGCGATTTTCACATGGGGCTGCAGGAAATCGAGGCTCTTCTGGCTGTGCTGCCTAATTGTCGCATCCCGTACGATCATATGGTCGCTTGTGAAACAGGTGCGGGTGGGTCTGGTACCACTCTTTCATCGCCTGCATCGGCGTACTGCTCTTGAGCGCTGACTGCGGTAACTGGTGGTTGTACA
>NZ_JAMXAX010000243.1 GCF_023913775.1 Acidovorax facilis | reverse complement strand
GCAACGCTGAGCCAGCGCGCAAACAACGCGATCGTCGCCACGCAAACTGCATCCACCTTCTTCATCATGCCCGCGATATTCGCGGGACATGTGGCTCAACTCAAGATGCCTCGGCTGGACGCTTACTTTTGATCGACGGCTCGTCCTGCCTGGTGACCGGACACTGCGCGACATGGCGCGCATGGCATTTGCTGAACAGGAGAATGCAGCAATCGCAGCGGTCCGCGCCTGTGCGCCACCCAAACAGGTTCAGGCGGCTCTCTCGCACGCATTCTCAAAGCGATCAGGGCCCGGCGGTCACACAGTGCTGGAGTGGCTGCGCACACCCCCAGGGAAGCACGGGCAGCTCACGCTGAGCGAGGTCACCAAGAAAATCGAGTGCCTCAAGTCACTGCAAGTTCACAAGTGGAAGCTGTCGGCGATTCCATTGAATCGTCTCAGGGCGTACAGCCAGGAGGTGATCAATCGTCCACCCTCCGCGACGAAGTTTCTCTCTGAGGATCAGCGCGATCTGCGCATCGTCTCTTTCCTGCATGTCACCCTCTTGGATCAGACCGATCTCGCCGCAGACATCGGTGCGCGATGTCTCACAGATCTTTATCACAAGGCCTCTGGCAAGGTCCTAAAGAAGCAGGCCGAAAGTGCTGTGGATCTGCGTGCTGAGCGTGTCAGGCTCAAGGACATACTCTACGACACGCAGTTGACCGATGCTCAGATCGTCGCGGCGATGCGCGATCTGGTGCCCAAGAATGGAGAAAACTTTGCCGGTACGCGGGCTCAATTTGTCCGGGAAACACTGGTGAAAGAACAAGCGCCGCGTATGTCCGCCCTGCTCAATGCCCTCGGAGTCCTTGAGATCAAAGGCGAGGAAACGGACAAGGCGCTCAAGCAGCTCAAGACGTTGCGCGATTTGTCCAAACGCGGCATCAGCAGCCTTCCCGAGGGGTTTGATGTGTCGGTTGCGGACCCAAGCTGGCACTCGCTGCTGGAAGGCCCTGATCGCAAGGTTGCTCTTGCAGCTCTCAAAGCAAGCGCAGCGACTTCTTTGAAGAAAGCGATCAAGGGCGGAAAGCTGTGGCTGGAACACAGCAGCCGCCATCGCAACCGTGCCGATCAGCTGATACCCGAAACGCAGT
This sequence comes from Acidovorax facilis, assembly GCF_023913775.1. Lineage (GTDB taxonomy): Bacteria > Pseudomonadota > Gammaproteobacteria > Burkholderiales > Burkholderiaceae_C > Acidovorax > Acidovorax facilis. The sequence continues at coordinate 1,384 of NZ_JAMXAX010000243.1, read as the reverse complement.
GGGCCGAGAAGCACAAGTCGCTGATCCGAGCTTTGAGCTTGACGGACAATCCAGATAAGTTCCTGGAGCGCGTGCTGGGACGGGTCAAAGCGGGCATCGGCCAACTGGTGCAGGCCGTGGAGGACGGGGCCTTGACCATAGACAGCCAGGGGCATATTCACATTGCACCGATTCAGGCGCTTGAAGTCGAACCCCAGGTCACCAAGACACGCGAGAGCATGTTCAACATGATCGGCGATGCCCAGTTTGGCAACATGCTGGTCGAGATCGACGCAAAAAGCGGCTTTAGCCAGGCTCTGCTAGGCCGCAGAGCCAAAGACATGGCTGAACTGAAGGCCGTCTACGGCGCCCTATACACACACGGAACAGAGAACACTGCCAAAGGTGTATGCGCGATGATCCCAGGCCTGCAGGTGTCTCAGGTCACTATGGCCATGCGTGCAACGGAGGCCAGTGGCCGTTTGCGGGAGGCGAACTCACGGGTCATTGAGTTCCAGCAAAGCATGCCTATTGCCAAACTCTGGGGCCAGGGCGACAAAGCATCCTCTGATTCGATGACGCTCGATACGTCACGGTACCTGCACTCGGCGCGTATGGAATACCGCCGCAAGCAGCATGGTGTTGGCATCTATGTGCACATGCTTGATACCTGGGCACTGTTTCATGACCAGCCTATCGTGATCAATGACCGGCAAGCAGCGCCAGCGGTGGACGGTGTCGAAGCGCACAACTGTTCCCGCCGCGAGGACCAGATCCGACTATCCCTGCTTGCTGTGGACACCCATGGCTACACCAACGCAGCGATGGCCATCGCCAAGTTGCTGGGCTTCGATCTGTGCGTCCGTTTGCGCCAATTGTCGGAACGTAAGATGTTCTTGGCCAGGGGGGACACTGTGCCGGAAGCTTTGGAGCGCCTAACCGTTGGGAAGGTCTCGCTTGGGAAGATTCGAGCCGGATGGATGGACCTACTGCACCTGGTTGCCTCTATCCGGCAAGGGCGCTTGACAGCTGGAGAAGCTATCGCCCGCCTTGGCAGCGCGGCGCGGGGCGATCCCGTGCACGCTGCCGCAGACGAATTGGGCAAGTTGCTGCGTACGATCTTTTTGTGTGACTATTTCACCATTCCCGAGTTTCGCCGCGAGATGCATGCCTTGCTCAACAGGGGCGAATCTGTACACCAGCTGCAGCGCGCTGTGTACCACGGACGTGTAGGAGTCTCACGCGGGCGCAGGGCTGATGAGCTGCGGGCTATCTCAACGTAAGCGACCAGCCGTACCACCTTGAACAGTCCCGCGACATCTCGCAAGATCGTGTGCACGTAAACCATCGTGGACACCATGCTCAAAGATTCAGAGACACCGAGATATGCGACGCGGCGTACCCA
>NZ_JAMXAX010000242.1 GCF_023913775.1 Acidovorax facilis | reverse complement strand
ACCACCAGTTACCGCAGTCAGCGCTCAAGAGCAGTACGCCGATGCAGGCGATGAAAGAGTGGTACCAGACCCACCCGCACCTGTTTCACAAGCGACCATATGATCGTACGGGATGCGACACCTAGGCAAGGTGCAGTTCGTGGACGGGCGATACCAAATCCTCCCTGAGCTGAATCCGGAAGAGCAATCTCGCATAGAGGAGGCTACTCGCTTTCTGGAGGCCCGGGGGTTTGTTGTTTCTAGGAAAGCAAATGCCCAACCCCAGTATTAGTAGCCCGCCCGCCGACTATGGACGAAAACGACTTACACGAGCTCAAAGCAAACAGCTCGCTTGGAAACTGATTTCTGATTTCTGGATTCCCCCCGCGTCGCAGAGCACGGTTCCCGATGGAATCCCTGTGCCTCCAGCAAGTGAATCTCGCGCACTGCAAGCTCGCAACGGTAATTTGTGTGATGAATTTTCAGATGACAGTGATTAGTAGCTTGCTTGTCGCCAAATTAAAGATATGATGTTCTAGTCTATTCCACCATTGAATTGAAAGATGACAACTTATAAAGAACTGCTTGAGCAGCGGAATTCGCTGGATGCCCAGATTCAGCAGGCTCGCAACCGAGAACTGTCTGATGCGACTGCTAAGGCCCGGGCACTGGTGGCGGAATTTGGACTGACGTCGGAAGATGTCTTCGGGAAGCGCAAGGCGGTTTCTTCGAGGGCCGGCACCAAGGTTGCACCAAAGTACCGCAATCCATCGACTGGCGAAACCTGGACCGGCCGAGGTAAGCCGCCAAAGTGGATCGCTGATGTAAATCGCGAAGAGTACCTCATCCCCGCGTAGATCACCACTCCAATTTTATAGATTAAAGGCCCGCTCGGGCCTTTTTGCTTTTCTGGCGCTGCTTCGGGAATCTGTACTCCTTCGCCGACTGCCATCTCGCCGTTATTAGTTCGGCTTCATCAAGTGATGTGGATACCCATCAGGAAATTTAATCCGCCCTACCCTCAACAAGAGAAATCAAATGGAAACCTCACAGAGCAACCAGTCCCTTTCAGCCGTCTTGGATGTACAGCAGGCGCAGCGGGCTGCGAGTGAACGCATCACGGACTTGACCTCAGATGATTGCGAAGAGGCTCAGCGAGTGGAAGCCATGAACGCGTATGCAACCACAGTAGATCAGCTAGTCACCCTGCTAGGACATGCCGCTCATTGCTGCAGTGCAGTGTCGATATCGACCTTTGGACAAGGTATTCGGACTTGTTTAAGTCGATCGAGGGTTCTCGGCCCCGGCACCACGTCACGCGCGACGAGGTGCAAGAATGGCTCTCCACCCCGCAGTCGGCCTTCTACAGCGGCTTCATGGCCCACGCTGGCGAACGCCTGCAGGTGGATTTCATGGCGCCCCGCGAAGCCTCCCAAGAGGCACTCGACTCAGCCTTCTTGAACACCTTGGCTCAACAGGTAGAAATCGAGTACCTCCGTATTGGTTGATCGCCACGTCGGCCACTCACAACCCGCGCCCTTAGCAGCGGGGGTTTTTTGTTATCTGAAGCGACAGCGCAATTGGTCCTGCATGCGTAGCACCGTCACGCGACGGATCGCATTTCCGGCGTCCTTGGCTTCCGCCCGGGCACGAAACCAGCTTCAATGGGGATCAATCAGTGACCTACACCAGTTACTTCCAGTGGGAAGAAAGAATCATCGAGCTCATCGAGCACACCGCCGAACTTTGCAGATCGGACGCACAGGCAGTCGTGGAAGGCCAGCCAGTCGTGCTCAAGCAACTCTGGGACCGTCGCGATTCCCCGGACGTCGCGTCTGACGCCGTGTTGAAGGCGGCTTGGCGACAAGGATAGCTGCCGCCCGAAAGAGAGCGCCCCGCTTGTCGGCAACCTAAACCCCCGCCCCCTCGGTCATTGACCAGGGGGCGTTTTCATTTGCGGGAAGTTATCAGCGGCGTCGCGGCATTCAAGAGGGTATTCGGTCAGGGCAGACGCCCACGGACCGTTTTTGTAACCGGCACAGGCCTTGCGCTTGCCACAACACTCTTGGAGAATCACTATGCAACTCGCTTCTCGTTTCGCTTCCCGTTCCCCCGTCCTGCGTTCTCCTGTTCCGCTGAGCGATGACCAGATCCGCTTGGTTGCCCCTTCGATCTTTGCTGAAGAAGCCCATGACAGCCGGTCGAATCGCTACAGCTACATCCCAACTTCCGTGGTGCTCAACAAACTGCGAGGGGAGGGCTTTCAACCTTTCATGGTCACCCAGACGCGCGTGCGCCGAGAGGACCGCCGCGAGTTCACGAAGCACATGATCCGACTGCGCCACGCAAGCCAGATCACCGGCAGTGAGGCCAACGAGATCATTGTTTTGAACGCGCACGATGGCTCGAGCAGCTATCAAATGCTCGCGGGAATGTTCCGCCTATGTCCCGTTGGGCATAGGCGGAACTATGTCCAGCATCGAACTATGTCCAGTGCTACGTTGACCCGCCTCGTAAAGGCGGCCATGCAACACGGGACATAGGAGGCAGCGGCTA
>NZ_JAMXAX010000241.1 GCF_023913775.1 Acidovorax facilis | reverse complement strand
AGCCGAGGCAAAGGGCAGCAGGCGCCGCAAGGACAAAAGCATAGTTCTCTAGTGTACACACCGTTGCTTAAGAACGCATTAATGTGCGGCGCCAAGACCCCGCGCATGGTGGGCCAAATGATCGCTCACAAAGCTCTGCACAAAGTAGTAGCCGTGGTCGTAGCCCGCGTGGCGGCGCAGGGTGAGCGGCTGGCCGATGGCCTGGCACGCGGCCTCGAACAGGTGCGGGTGCAGCTGGTCGGCCAGGAATTTGTCGTCCAGCCCCTGGTCGATGAGGATGCCCGCAGGGTAAGGCGCAATGGGCTGGTGCTGCATCAGCACCGTGGCATCGTGCTCCAGCCAGGTGGTGCGGTCTGGGCCCAGGTAGCCGGTGAAGGCTTTTTCGCCCCAGGGGCACTGGGTGGGCGCGCAGATGGGCGCAAAGGCCGACACCGTCTTGAACCGGCCCGGGTGGCGCAGGGCCAGCGTGAGCGCGCCGTGGCCGCCCATGCTGTGGCCGAAGATGCCCAGGCGTTGCAGGTCGATGGGCAGGTGCTGGCCCACCACGGGCAGCAGCTCCTTCAACAGATAGCTTTCCATGCGCCAGTGGGTGTTCCAGGGGCTCTGCGTGGCGTCGAGGTAAAAGCCTGCGCCCACGCCAAAGTCCCAGCTGGCCGTGGCGCCGGGCAGGGACTGCACTGCGTCACCGCGTGGGCTGGTGTCGGGCGCGATCAGGGCCAGGCCCAGCTCGGCGGCCAGGCGCTGGGCGCCAGCCTTGACCATGAAGGTTTCTTCGGTGCAGGTCAGCCCGGCCAGGAAGAGCAGGGCGGGCACGGGCCCTTGCTGCGCCTGCGGGGGCAGGAACACCGAGAACTTCATGGGCAGCCCGATCTCGGTGGAGGCGTGTTGGTAGAAGTGCTGCTCGCCGCCAAAGCAGGCGTGGCTGCTGAGCCGTTCCAGGGATGTGGTCATGGTGATTGCTATTGAAATAATAGCTTCCTGCGCTTGATGGATAAGCGCTGGAAGCTATTTTCTATTGGATTGAACTGTGGCCTTGGAAGCACCCCGCTCACCCTGAGCCTGTCAAAGGGTTGGTGGCAAGGTGTGCCATGGCTTCGACAGGCTCAGCCCGAACGGATTGCGTTCGTTCAGGCGCCTCAAAGGCTGGCTGCTCTGCAGGCGTCAGGCCGCTGCGTACTTGACGACGGAGCGGATGGACTTGCCTTCGTGCATCAAATCAAACGCTTCGTTGATGTCCTTGAGCCCCATGGTGTGCGTGACAAACGGCGCCAGCTGGATCTTGCCGGCCATCGCGTCTTCGACCATGCCGGGCAGCTCGCTGCGGCCCTTGACGCCGCCAAACGCCGTGCCCAGCCACTTGCGGCCCGTGACGAGCTGGAAGGGCCGGGTGCTGATCTCTTGCCCGGCGCCTGCCACGCCGATGATGACCGACTGGCCCCAGCCCCGGTGCGCGCATTCGAGCGCAGCGCGCATCACGTTCACGTTGCCGATGCACTCAAAGCTGTGGTCCACGCCCCAGGTTGTCATCTCCACGATGACCTGCTGGATCGGCTTGTCGAAGTCCTTGGGGTTCACGCAGTCGGTGGCGCCAAAGGTGCGGGCCAGGTCGAACTTGGACGGGTTGGTGTCCACGGCGATGATGCGGCCCGCCTTGGCCAGCTTGGCGCCCTGGATCACGGCCAGGCCAATACCGCCGAGGCCAAACACGGCCACGGTGTCGCCCTCTTGCACCTTGGCGGTGTTCTTCACCGCGCCCAGGCCCGTGGTCACGCCGCAGCCCAACAGGCAAACCTGCTCGGGGTTGGCATCCGGGTTGACCTTGGCCAGCGACACCTCGGCCACCACGGTGTATTCGCTGAAGGTGCTGCAGCCCATGTAGTGGTAGATGGGCTGGCCGTTGTACGAAAAGCGCGTGGTGCCGTCGGGCATCACGCCCTTGCCCTGCGTGGCGCGCACGGCGACGCACAGGTTGGTCTTGCCGCTCTTGCAGAACAGGCACTCGCCGCATTCGGCGGTGTAGAGCGGGATCACATGGTCGCCCGGCTTCACGCTGGTCACGCCTTCGCCCACTTCCACCACGATGCCCGCGCCTTCATGGCCCAGCACTACGGGGAACAGGCCCTCGGGGTCGTCACCGCTGAGGGTGAAGGCGTCGGTGTGGCACACACCGGTGTCGGTGATCTTGATGAGCACTTCGCCCTTTTTGGGCGGTGCGACGTCGATCTCGACGATCTGCAGGGGTTCTCCGGCTTTGAAGGCAACGGCGGCACGGGATTTCATGGGGTGGTCCTTTCGGTCAATCGGGTAGGGAATGCGGGTGGGCGGTCTATTTGAGGTAGGAGCGAAGCAGCGCCAGCGTTTCGTCAATGGCTTGCTGGGACGGGGCCGGTTTTTCCGCCAGCGTCTCGCGCACGTGGCTGTCGAGCAGGTCGGCCATCAGTCCGTGCACGGCGCCACGCATGGCCGCCAGCTGCTGCAGGATGGGGGCGCAGTCACTGCCCGCTTCCACCGCGCGCTCCAGCGCCTCGGCCTGGCCCTTGATGCGGCGCAGCCGGGTGATGGCGCGTTGTTTGTCTTCGGGGGTGTGGGGCATGGGTTGCGGGTGTGGGGTGCGGGGGCT
>NZ_JAMXAX010000240.1 GCF_023913775.1 Acidovorax facilis | reverse complement strand
CAGCAGGCCATGTGGCTGGCTCCATCAACCTGCCGCTGGACAGCCTGGCCCAGCAAGCCGCTGCAGCACTGCCGCACCGCGACCAACCGATGGTGCTTTGCTGCCTTTCGGGCGCTCGCTCGGGCATGGCAGTCCAGTGGTTGCGCACGCAAGGCTATAGCCAGGTGTCCAATGGCGGCGGTGTTAGCAGCGTGGCCCTGCAGCTGGGCCGCCCCATCGAACGCGACTGATGGGATCAGGCGCTTGCCACCGCCACACTCGGAGCATTGTGTCCATCGAACCTGCAACAGGAGACCCCCGTGAAGCCCCAGATAGAAGCCTTCTTTGACGACGCGACCTGGACCGTGAGCTACGTGGTGTTTGACGAACCCGGGGGCCACTGCGCGCTGGTGGATTCGGTACTCGACTACGACGCAAAATCAGGCCGCACCCGCACCCATTCTGCGGATCGCCTGGTAGCTTTCGTCCAGAGGAAGGGGTTGACCGTGCAATGGATTCTGGAAACCCATGCCCATGCCGACCACCTGTCCGCCGCGCACTACCTTCGCAGCAAGCTGGGAGGGAAAATCGCCATCGGAGCCGCCATCACCCAGGTGCAAGAGGTGTTCAAAGCCATCTTCCACCTGGAGCCAGAGTTCCACCCGGATGGCCGTCAGTTCGACCACCTGCTGCACGACGAAGAAGTGTTTTCTATTGGCCACCTCGAAGCCAAGGCGCTGGCCGTGCCGGGCCACACCCCTGCGTGCATGGCGTACCAGATCGCAGACGCCGTGTTGGTGGGCGACACCCTGTTCATGCCCGACGTCGGCACCGCGCGCTGCGACTTCCCGGGTGGCAATGCGCACACGCTGTACCAGTCGGTGCGCAAGCTGCTCAGCCTGCCCGCACAGACCCGCCTTTTCATGTGCCACGACTACCCCCCCGCGGAGCGCGCCCCAGCCTGGCAGACCACGGTCGCCGATCAGCGCGCCCACAACATCCACGTGCACGACGGCATGACCGAAGCGGCATTCGTTGAACTGCGCACCCGGCGCGATGCAACGCTCGACATGCCCGTTCTCATCCTGCCCTCGGTGCAGGTCAACATCAGGGCCGGGGCGATGCCCCCGGCAGAAGACAACGGCATGACCTATCTCAAGATTCCCGTGAACGCGCTGTGACACGCTATCCACGAGCCCCCTCAGAAGATCCCGGAGATTTCCATGAGCAACGAACAAGTCACCGTTGAGCTGGTCCAGCAAAAGGACTACCGCTTTGACATCCATTTTGGCGGCACCGTCCCCCACCTGATCGGCGATGAACCCGCCCCGTTGGGCTCGGGCAAGGGCCCATCGCCGGTGCAGCTGCTTTGCGCAGCGGTGGGCAACTGCCTGAGTGACTCCCTGCTGTTTGCGCTGCGCAAATTCAAACAGTCACCGGAGCCCCTAACCGCCACCGTGGTGGCCCAGGTGGGCCGCAACCCAGAGGGACGCCTGCGTGTGCTGCGCATGGACGCCACCTTGCAACTGGGCATACCTGCCACACAACTGGAACACCTGGACCGCGTGCTGGGCCAGTTCGAAAGCTATTGCACGGTAACCCAGAGCGTGGGGCAGGGCATTCCCATCGTGCTGAAAGTGCTGGACGCCAACAACGCCGTCCTCAAATGACACCAAGGCATATCCACCGTCACACTACTTGAGGAAACATCCGATGAAAACAGCCCACGATCTCGTGGCTGCGGCGAAAGCCCAGGTCCATGAAGTCCCCATCGACCAAGCCGATGAAGCCATCCGACTGGCCGATGTGCTCATCGACGTGCGTGAGGCCGATGAGTACCAGGCCGGACACATACCCGGTGCCATCCACGCCTCGCGCGGCGTTCTGGAGTTCAAGCTCAGCAGCACGCCTGCACTCACCTCGCGCGATCTGAAGGTGGTGGTGTACTGCAAGACCAGCGGGAGGGCCGCCTTGGCAGCCTGCGCCATGCGCGAGATGGGCTACCTGCAGGTGCAGTCCATCGCAGGCGGCTTTGACGCCTGGGCTGCGGCGGGCAAACCCGTGGCGTCTCCCGAGCCACCGTCTTTCGACTGATTCGGTGGTGCATCAGCCATGCGCCACCTCCTGTGCAAGAAAGGTCCCGCCCCCGGGGCCCATGCGTAACCCAAAGGAATTGTCATGAACGTCAACATTGGAACCATCGATCGCGTGCTGCGCATCGTGGCAGGCTTGGTGCTGATTGCCTTGGCTGCCACCAACACTGTGGGATGGTGGGGCTGGTTGGGCGTCGTCCCCTTGGCCACCGGCCTGTTCCGCTTCTGCCCCGCCTACACACTGCTGGGCATCAACACCTGCCCCTTGAAAAAGTAGCCAGACGCGGCAAACGCTGCGCGTGCGGTGCAGGCATTTCCCGTACGTGCAGCACTGAGCACGTGTCTACGATCTAGCCGGAGATCGTGAACAGACGCTTCGACAATTTGGCCCCACACATCTCAAGCCGGACCACCACCTGCGCACAACAGGCTGCCGAAGGGCTGACGCCCCGTGCAAGGTCACCTGCACCGCCACCGGCGGGTGGTCTGCATCGCCCAGGCTCTGACTGACGTGGAGCAGTTCGACAGCTCCACGCTTTCCCGGCGTCGCAGGCCCGGGCACCAGAGTTTCTCACCGTGAAACCTAGGAGCTTGTCGGGCTTTCCCGCCTACCGCGAGTGGGCGGCGGCCTGGAAAATCGCGCCAGTTTAAAAAGACCTCCCCTGCATGAGCCGCTTCATCGCCGTAGATCGAGACACCGCCTACTTGC
>NZ_JAMXAX010000023.1 GCF_023913775.1 Acidovorax facilis | reverse complement strand
TCCACCGGCGGCGGTGGCGACAGGGTGGCGCAGCCGGCACACAGCAGTGCTGCGCCCAGCGCGGGGATGCCCGCACGCAGCGAGCCAAGTGCCTGCAGCAGGCGAAGAGGGCGTGTGAAAGTGCGCATGGCGAAGATCCTGGGCAAAAGCGCGGGGGACGTTCCGGTCACAGCTGGGCGAGCTTGGCAAGCATCTGGTCCGAGGTCTGGATGGCCTTGGAATTCATCTCGTAGGCGCGCTGGGTCTGGATCATGGTGACCAGCTCTTCCACCACGTTGACGTTGGAGGCTTCCAGAAACCCCTGCTTGATGATGCCCAGGCCGTTCGTGCCGGGGGTGCCCTGCTGGGGCTGGCCGGAGGCGGCGGATTCCTTGAACAGGTTCTGCCCGATGGGCTCTAGGCCGGCCGGGTTGATGAAGCTGGCCATGGCCAGGTTGCCCACGGTCTGCGGCTGTGTGTTGCCCGGCACGGTGACTGCCACGGCGCCTTCGGCACTGATGCTGACGCTGGTGGCGTTGGCCGGAATGGTGATGCCATTGACCACGGGCAGCCCGCTGGACGTGACCATGCGGCCCTGGGCATCGACCTGGAAGGAGCCGTCGCGGGTGTAGCCCACGGTGCCATCGGGCATGGTCACTTCAAAGAAGCCGTTGCCGTTGATGGCGACATCCAGGTTGTTCTTGGACTCCTGCAGGTTGCCCTGCATGAAGTTGCGGCTGGTGGCCACCGTGCGCACGCCCAGGCCCAGGTGCAGGCCGGTGGGCAGCTGGTTTTGTTCGGTGGTGTTGGCACCCACTTGGCGCAGGTTCTGGTAGATCAGGTCTTCGAACACCGCGTTGTTGCGCTTGTAGCCCGTGGTGGAGACGTTGGCCAGGTTGTGCGAGATGACGTCGAGCTGGGTCTGCTGGGCAGACATGCCGGTCTTGGCGATCCAGAGGGAGTTGATCATGGTGCTTCCTTATGGCGGGTGCGTGCTGGGGGTGGCAGCGGCATCAGCCGTTCATGCTCAGCAGCTTGCTGGCGGTCTTGTCGTTGGTTTCGGCGGTCTGCAGCAGCTTCATCTGCTGCTCGAACTGGCGCGATGCAGCGATCATCCCGACCATGCATTCGACCGGGTTCACGTTCGAGCCCTCCAGCGTGCCCGACAGCATGCGCGCGTTGGCGTCGTTGGGCATGGGGTCGCCCGACGTGGTGCGAAACAGCCCGTCGTCGCCGCGCTTGAGCGGGTCTTCCGGCGTGGGAGTGCCCAGCTTGAGGCGGCCAATGGCCTGGGCGGGCTGGCCCGGGATCTTTGAGGTCACGGTACCGTCCGACCCGAGCGACACATCGGCACCGGGCGGCACGTCGATGGGCACTCCGCCATCGGACAACACAGGCAGGCCGGTGGGGGTGAGCAGCTGGCCCGTGGCCGACACCTCAAAGCTGCCCGCACGGGTGTAGGCCTCGGTGCCATCCAGTCCCTGCACTGCAAACCAGGCGTTGCCGGCCGCCATGGCGTCGAGGTTGCGGCCGGTGCGTTGTACAGGGCCGGGGGTGTTGACGTAGCCCGAGGTGGCCTCCAGCGCAAACACGCGCGTCTTGGCGCCGTCGCCTTGCAGCGGCACCGAGCGGAAGGTGGACATCTCGGCGCGGAACCCGCCGGTGGACACGTTGGCGAGGTTGTTGGACAGCACCGCCTGCCGGTGGGCGGCGGCGTTGGCGCCTGTCATCGAGGTGTAGATGATGCGGTCCATGGGGGATCTCCGGTGTCCTGGGCGGGTTCAGTGGGGGTTCAGCCGGTCAGCGCAGGTTCACCAGGGTGGACATCACCTGATCTTGCGTCTTGATGGTCTGTGCGTTCGCCTGGTAGGCGCGCTGGGCAATCATCATGTTCACCAGCTCGGCCGTGAGGTCCACGTTGGAGTCTTCCAGGGCGCCCGAGCGCAGCGAGCCAAAGCTGCCATCCGTGGCGGTGCCGACGACGGGCTGGCCCGACTCGAACGTGGCCACCCAGTTGTTGCTGCCCACCGAGGCCAGGCCCTGCGTATTGCGGAAACTCGACAGCGCCAGCTGGCCCTCGGCACGCGTCACGCCGTTGGAATAACGGGTCATGATCATCCCGTTGTTCTCGATGTTGATGCCGGTCAGCTCGCCCGAGGTGTAGCCGTCCTGGCTCAGGTTGGACACCGCGAACTTCTTGCCGAACTGTGTCACCTTGTCCAGGCTCACGTCCACGGTATAGGTGGGCAGGTTATTGGGGTTGGGCGGCGTGGGGTTGATGGTGAGCGGCAGCGAAAAGCCCGTGGCGGGTGGCGTGGCCACCGGGCCGGTGATGGCGCCGTTGTTGTCGAACGTGATCTGGCCGATCGGCGTGGCCACCACGGGCGGCACAGCGGTGGGGTCGTCCAGGGCGTCGTATACGTCCCAGGTGTTGGCGGTGGCGGTTTTCTGAAAGTACAGGCTCACCGGTTTGGCCACGCCCTGGCTGTCGAACACGTTGATCGACGTGCCATAGGTGGCGCGCGGCGTGGCCGGGATGGGGGGCGTGGCTGCGGGGTTGCCCGCCGCGTCGGTGGCGCGGGCGTCCAGGTTGAAGGCCGCCGTGATCGTGGTGGTCTGCTTGGCGGGAATCGGCTCGGCGGTCGGGAACACCATGGGGATGGGGTCGGTGCCGGTGCGCAGACCCGTCACCGGGTCCACCGGGTAGCCCATCACCGACGCGTTGTCGTTGGTGATCATGTTGCCTTCCTTGTCCAGCTTGAAGTTGCCGGAGCGGGTGTAGGCGGCGGTGCCATCGGGCAGCGTGAGGGTGAAGAACCCATTGCCATTGATGGCCACGTCCAGGCTGTTGCCGGTGATGGTCAGGTTGCCCTGGGTGAATTGCTGCGCCACGGCGCCCACTTCCACGCCGATGCCTGCATTGGAGCCCCCTGCCGAGCCGATGGCAGAGGCCACCATCTCGGCAAACTCGGCCCGCGAGGCCTTGAACCCGACGGTGTTGGAGTTGGCAATGTTGTCCCCGATGACATCGAGGTTCTTGCTGGCGGCGTTCAAGCCGGACAGGCCTTGCTGAAAACTCATGGTGTTCTCCTGTTGACGCGATACGAAGCAGGCTGGTGTTACACCAAGGCCTTGATCTGGCTGTAGTTGATGGTTTTGCCGTTGGACAGGCTCAGCACCAGCTGTCCGTCCTCGGCGCCTGCGGCCGTCACCTTGGCAAGGTTCAGTGCGGTGGAGTCCAGCTTGGTGGAGCCATTGACGGCCGTCACGCGGAACTGCAGCCCTTCGGTGGAGCCGGTGTACTGGCTGGCGTCCCAGTCGAAGGTGTGGCGGCCCGCCGCCTTGGCACCCAGGTCGATGGTGTCCACCACCTGCCCGCCTGCGGTCGTGACCTCGATCTTCACGTTGGTGGCGGCCGAGCCCAGCTCGAAGCCGCCCTTGCCGGTCTTGTCCGCCACCGCCAGGCTGGAGCCCTCGGTCAGCACATTGCGGCCCACCAGGGCTGTGCCCTGCATGACCTGTAGCGAGTTGAACTGCGAAGCCATGCTCTGCATGGTCTGGTTCAGTTGCTGGATGCCGGTCACCGTGTTGATCTGCGCGATCTGCGAAGTCATCTGGGCGTTGTCCAGGGGGTTCATCGGGTCCTGGTTGTTCAGCTGCGCAACCAGCAGTTTCAAAAAGCGGTCTTGCGCGGCAGCCGGGTCGGTGGACGCGTTGGCCTTGGTGCTGGACGAGTCCGTCACCGTGGCGGCGTTGGTGGCACTGAGAATCATGGTGGTGTCCTTCTTGGAGCAGGCTCTTGCCTTACTGGCCCATCTGCAGGGTTTTGAGGAGCAGCGACTTGGCCGTGTTCATGACCTCGACGTTGTTCTGGTACGAGCGCGAGGCAGAGATCATGTTGACCACCTCCTCAACCGCGTTGACGTTGGAGTGCGTCACATACCCCTGCTCGTCGGCCGACGGGTGGCTGGGGTCGTGCACGCGGCGGCCCGGCACATTGCTTTCGCTGACACCGCTGACCTTGACGCCCGCAGAGCTGTCGGCCCCCATGGGCGCTGTCTGGAACACCACCTGGCGTGCCTTGTAGGCCTGACCATCGGGGCCTGCCACGGCGTCCACATTGGCCAGGTTGCTGGCCACCACGTTGAGCCGCTGCGACTGCGCGCTGACGGCGCTGCCTGAGACGCTGAAGATGGAGAACATGGACATGGGGAGACTCGCTTTCTGCGCTGCAATGCGGATGGCTTATTGGCCCTGGATCGCGCTGAGCATGGTTTTGGCGTTGCCGTTGATGAAACGCAGCGTGGCTTCGTAGCGCACGGCGTTGTCGACAAAGTTGGCGCGCTCGCGGTCCAGGTCCACCGTGTTGTTGTCCAGGCTGGGCTGGGTCTGCACGGAATAACCCAGTGCGCCCGGCGCGCCAGTGCCCGTGGTTGCTGCTGGCAGCGGAATGTGGCGGGGGTCGGTGGCGCCCTTGGCGCCCGCAATGCCTGAAGTGCCCACGGAGCCCCCCGTGGCCATGCGCGTCACGCCCGAGCTGGAACCCGTGGCTTCGCGCATCGCATCGCCAAAGCTGAAATCGCGTGCCACGTAGCCCGGGGTGTCAGCGTTGGCGATGTTGCTGGCGATGGCGCGCTGGCGCTCGGCACGCAGCACGAGTGCGTTGCCGAGAAAGTCCAGCCGGTTGGTCATCTTGTCAAGCATGGTTGCCTCACACCCTGGGTTGCAATAGGAGCCGGTTGGGGGTTTCCGGCGTGGTTCGATTGTGAAAGCCGCCGCTTTTTTCTAAAGCGCGAAGAACGCGGAAATGGGTGCGCAGTTTCGGGTTTTGCGCAGGGCTCGCCTGCCTATAGTTCCAGTCGTGAAAGAGTCTTTGCCGCCCCGCGCGGTCAGACCTGTTGACTTGCGATGCCCAGGAGGCCCCATGCCATCGATCTTCGTTTTCCCCTTCGTGTCCCCTTTGGTTCGCGCGGGCGCTCTGGCGAGCGCCGGGCGGCGTGCTGTGGCTCGGCACGCTCTGGCGGTGGTGCTGGGGTTGACTGCAGTGGCTGGCAGCAGCGGGGCCGCGCTGGCCCAGGCGGCAGCCGACCCCAGTGCCGACCTGGGCCCGCTGACCCAACGCTGGCTGGATGACGCGATGTCGCGCAACCAGGCTTCCGGCTTGCCGCTGCGTATGGAAGTGAGCGTTGGCTCACTCGACTCGCGGCTGCGGCTGGCGCCGTGTGCGCGGGTCGAACCCTACCTGCCGGTCGGCGCCCGGCTCTGGGGCCGCACCCGCCTGGGGCTGCGCTGTGTCGAGGGGCAAACCGCATGGAACGTGTACTTGCCGGTGACCGTCAAGGCATTTGGCCCGGCTTGGGTGCTGACCGGCCCGGTGGCTCCGGGGACGGTGCTGACCGCCAATGACGCCACCGAGGCGGAAGTGGACTGGGCCGAAGAGTCGGCAGCCGTGATGGCCAGCCCGGAAATGTGGGTCGGGCAGGTGGCTGCGCGCCAGCTGGTGGCCGGCCAGGCATTGCGCCAGACCATGGTGCGGCCCCCCCAGCTCTTTCGCGCAGGCGCTCAGGTCAAGGTGATTGCCCAGGGCCCCGGCTATGCAGTCACCTCCGCAGGGCAGGCCATGTCGGCAGGCGCTGCGGGGCAGATTGTTCGCATCCGCATGGATAATGGCAGGATAGTCAGTGGAACTGTGAACGAAGCTGGGACGGTGGTCGTCGCTCTTTGATGACGGGGCGGTGATAAATGGCTAAAGTCCGGGCCAAATGGGTCGAAAACATTGCTACTGTGCCCCACATCAAACGGGGTGGTGGAGAGAGCGATGAAGATTGGTCAAAAACCGGAACTCCCGGGCGCCTTGGCGCAGACGGGGCTTGCCAAGCAAGCCAAAAGTCCTGCCAGCGCTGCTGAAGGAGCCGCCAAAGACGCTGCGGCTGTGTCAACCGCCGGTGTGCCCGTCACCGTCTCCACCGCTGCCCGTGCGCTGGACCAGACATCCCGTTCCACAGGTGATTTTGATGCGAGCAAGGTCAAGGCCGTGCGGTCGGCCATCGAAAAAGGCACTTTCTCGGTGGACGCCGAAGCCATTGCCGACAAGATGCTCTCCAACGCCCAGGAAATCCTGGCCCGCTCGCGCGGTTGATTCCTCAGCGTCCCGCACGCACCTTTACTGACAGACTTGGCAGGCAGGCGCTATCCACCCCACAATGCGCCATGTCCCTGGAAGAATCCCTCTCGGCTGTTGAACAGCTGATCGAAAAAGTCTCCGCCGCCCTTCTCGCGGCAGACCCCCAATCCCTGGAAAAGAACAGTGTGGCCCTGCGGGATGCAGCGGCCCAGTTCGCGCGCGTTCTGGAGCAGAC
This sequence comes from Acidovorax facilis, assembly GCF_023913775.1. Taxonomy (GTDB): domain Bacteria; phylum Pseudomonadota; class Gammaproteobacteria; order Burkholderiales; family Burkholderiaceae_C; genus Acidovorax; species Acidovorax facilis. Next base: position 48,026 of record NZ_JAMXAX010000023.1, on the reverse strand, counting down.
GGCAGCCAGGGGTCTGCCCGTGCCCGCACAGCTGCAAAAGCGAGCCCGGGCCATTGACGACATGCTTGCCGTGCACCGCGAAAGCCTGGCGCGCCTGGCCGTGAATGCCGATCGCCAGGTGGCAGGCTTGGTGCCGCAGGCGGGCACACCCTCCACCTACGGCGACGGTCGGGGCGCACAGCCCGGCAAGCCCGGCGTGGCCCGTATCTACAAATCGGCTGGTTGAGCCGACGCTCAAAAAAGATAGCTGCTTGCGCTTTTTAATAGTGAGTTTGAGATAAAAACTATCTCAAACCCTTGAAGAGCAAGCGTAAGCAGCTATTGTTTTGAAGTGAATTGGTGGAGACCGAGGTTCCACCTAGCGAGCATGGCCTTTGAAACGGCCGCTGCCCCAAGCCAGTGCCACCGTGGATCTGGCTCTGCCAGTCCAGGGGTGGCGTCCCCCTCAGGGGGAAGGCGCGCAGCGCCTCAGGGGGAGCTCTAGTGCGCCCGCATCTTGGCCCGCAGGCGTGCGATGGACTGGCTGTGCAGCTGGCACACCCGGGATTCGGTCACCCCCAGCACGGCCGCGATCTCCTTGAGATTCATGTCGTGCTCGTAGTACATGCCCATGATGTGCTGCTCGCGTTCGGGCAGGGTCTTGATGGCATTCACCAGCGACATCTTGAGCCGCTGGTCGCGCAGCAATTCCAGAGGGTCTGCGTCGGCGTCTGCCACATGGCGGTCCAGGAAGCCGTCATCGTCCTCGTTGCCATGCGTCATGTCCTCCAGATACACCAGTTGTGTACCCCGAACCTTGCCGAGCAGACCTTGGTATTCGACCAAGCTCATGCCCATCTCGCTGGCAATTTCAGACTCCAGCGGGCTGCGGCCCAGCTTCTGCTCCAGCCGGTGCACGGCGTGTTCGATGTCTTTCTGGCTCTTGCGGGAGCTGCGGCTCATCCAGTCGCCCTCGCGCAGTTCGTCCAGCATGGCGCCCCGGATGCGCTGGGTGGCAAAGGTCTCGAACTGCACACCCTGGGCCACTTCGTAGCGCGACAGGGCTTCCGCCAAGCCCATCATGCCAACCTGGATCAGGTCGTCCAGCTCCACGTTGGGGGGCAGCTTGGCGATCATGTGGTGCGCGATGCGGCGGACCAGCGGAACGTGCTGGCGGATCATCGCATCACGATCGAGTTGGCCTTTGGCGGTATACATCGTGTTATCCACCTTCACGTTCCCGTAAACCCGAAGGGCGGGTGCGTTGGCCGGGCCCAGCGAATGCCAGGGCCTGAACACCGCAAGCGGCCCGCAGCTGCAGGGGTAAAAACAAGTGCATTACACGCTCTCGAACGCTGGTCAATGGCTCCGGACAAAATGCGCCTGCATCTCTGTCATGTTGCAAGGGGGCAAGGCAGTCAGCGATTCGCTGATGGTGCCTGCATTCTCCAGCAGTTGCAAGGCCAGGCGCTGAAGGTCCTGAGGGCTTTGCGTGGCAATTGTGGTGGTGCGCACCGGGCCACCCAGGTGGCGTTCGGCACAGTCCTGCAGCGTCTGCAACGCATGCTGGGTTTTGCGCCGCTCTGCCACCGACGCGCTGCGCAGCAATGCCGCCACCATGCAGGGCAGGCCCGTGTCCACGGCGATCTGCTTGAGGCTTTTGTAAGTGGTCAGCACGCCAGCGGAACCTCCGCCCATGACCACCAGCGGAATGGTGGCGGTGTGGGTCAGCAGCGATCCCAGCGTCGCCGCAGGTGCGTGCAGCACCACGAGCCCGTAGGTTCTGAAATACGGCACCAGCGCATGCAGAGGTGCCGTTTCGTTGCGGCTGGCCTCGCGGCCGATGCGCTGCAGGCCTTTGGCTGCGGGAATCACCGCCAGCGATGAGGCCATGGCCCCCATGTTGAGGCTGACGCCCTCGTTCCACGGCGCTTGTTGCAGCAGGTGCAGCAAACCCGGGTACTCGTCCGTCTCCTGCGCTGTGCCGTCGAGCACCACGACCGGGTAGCCCAGGCGCTGCAGGCTGGCGCAGATCTGCCAGAGCGTCTCCAGCCCGGTGCCCGCGTTGTCCTGGCTGGCAACAGCCACCACGCGCAGCTCTGACTGCGGGGTGAAGCTGTGCAGGCCGGCCGCCTGGTGAAAGCTGATATCAAGCATCGACCAGCCCCCGTTCGTTCATGGTGTCGGGCGAATGCGAGAAGAAGAAATTCAGGTCGGTCGCCTTGGGGTCGAAGGCCGACTTGGCAGGCGCGCGCATGGAGGTGCTGATGAGCTTGTGTGCATCGGCACGTTCCCAGTCTTCCGGCACACGCTGGCCGTTGGTCACGCCGCGCAGCACCATCTGGTGGCGGATCAGTGCGTCGATGGCGGGGCCAAGCTTCACGGCCTCGTCCACCTTGGACAGGATGGCTTGCTGGGAACCTTCGGTCTTGAATGCGGTGAGCACGTCATCGAGCGTGTCGCCATGGCAGCCTGCGTTGAGCACCAGCAGGCGGTTGACGTGGGGCAGGTCCAGCACGTCCAGCATGTCGCGCTTGCGCGGGTCGCGGGGGGCCACGCCGGTGGTGTCGATCAGCACCATTTTCTTGCCGCTGAGCAGGCCCAGCAGGTCCTGCAGCGCGGCGCGGTCGTGCGCCAGATGGGCCACGATGCCCAGCATGCGGCCGTAGCTGCGCAGCTGCTCGTGCGCGCCCACGCGGTAGGTGTCCAGCGTGATCAGGCCCACGCTGCCCGGGCCATGGATGCGCGCACACAGCGCGGCCAGCTTGGCCGTGGTCGTGGTCTTGCCCACGCCGGTGGAGCCCACCATCGCGAAGATGCCGCCTTGCTCATACAGCGGAGGCTCGGCCAGGTCGGTCTTGAGGTTGCGCTCCAGCACATCCATCAGCCAGCGCACCGACTCGGCGGCCGACAGGTCTTCCGGCATGCGCTCGAGCACGGCGCGGGCCAAAGATGGAGAGTAGCCTGCACGGATCATCTTGAGCATGAGGTTGGACTGGATCGGGTTCTGGCGCGCCTGGCCCAGCCAGGCCATGGTGTTAAAGCGGTCTTCGATCAACTCCCTCATGGCATGGAGTTCATTCATCACGCTTTGCTGGTTGTTGTTCGACTGGGCCAGGTGGGCGCTGGCGGCTTCCTGCCGGCGGCGTGGCGGCTCCGGTGGAATGTCCATGGGGATGCTGCGCAGCGGGTTGTGGCGCACCACGGCGGGTGCAGGCATGCGTTCGCGCTCGGGCTCCTGGTCGCGGCTGCGCTCTGACAAGGTTTGTGGTTCGGCCGGGCCGTTGAGCGCCTCGTGGCGGCGGCGCAGCATGCGCTCGCGCACGTAGTCCTGGAACGACAGCGTGCTCATCGCCAGCTGCTCGGTGTCTTCCTCGACTGCGTTGCGGCCCAGGGTGCTGACTGCGGCGGCCTGGCTGGCGCGCTGGGGGGCGCTGCGCGCCGGTGTGGGGGCCAGTAAGGGCGGGTTGCTGGACGCGCCTGCACTTCCATCCAGGGCCGACAGCGTGTCTTCGGCCGTGGCCACAACCTCGACGCCGTTGGCCGTGGGGCGGTTGGACAGGATGAGGGTGCCCTCTCCAAAGGCCATGCGCGCCTTGGCCAATGCCTCGCGGGAGGTGGGGGCGGTAAAGCGTTTGATGTTCATGCTGATGCACCTCTAAGGATCGGCCCAATGCGGATGGTGTGGGTCTCTGGGATTTCACTGTGCGCAAGCACCTGCAGCCGGGGCGCCACACGGCGCACCAGGCGGGAGATGGCGTTGCGGATCTGGTCGGGAACCAGCAGGCAGGCGGGCAGGCCCATCTCTTCCTGCTTGAGGGCCACCTCGGCGGCCTTTTGCGTGAGGATGTCGGCCACGCCGGGGTCCAGAGCCGGTCCTGCTGCGTTGCCCAGGGCTTGCACCAGCAGGCGCTCCAGGCCCGGCTCGATGGCAATGACGTTGAGTTCGCGGGTGGGGCCGTAAATCTGCTGGACGATGGCGGGCGACAGCGCAATGCGCACGCGGCGGGCCAGCTCGACCGGGTCTGTGATGCCACCAGCGTGCTCGGCCAGCGTTTCGATGATGGTCCGGATATCGCGGATGTGCACAGACTCTTCCAGCAGCAGCTGGAGGACCTTCTGGAACGTTGCGATGGAGACCATTTTGGGGACCACTTCTTCGATGAGCTTGGGGGCCAGCTTGGCCACGTGCTCCACCAGTTGCTGGGTTTCTGTGCGACTCAGAAGCTTGGCGGCTTGCACTTGCATCAAGTGTGACAAATGGGTGGCCATCACGGTTTCGGAATCAACGACGGTAAAACCCGCCATTTGTGCGGCTTCCTTCTGCCGTTCGTCGATCCAGTGGGCTGGCAGGCCAAAAGCGGGGTCGGTCGTGGGGGTGCCGATCAGGGGTGTGGTGATACCGCCGGGGTTGATGGCCAGGAACATGCCAGGGAAGGCCTCGCCTTCGCCCACCACCACGCCACGTAGCGTGATGCGATAGCCGCTGGGCTTGAGTTCGAGGTTGTCGCGCACGTGTACGGCAGGGGGCAGGAAGCCGACCTCTTGCGCAAACTTGCGGCGCACGCCCTTGATGCGGGTGAGCAGGTCGCCCTGGCGGCTCTTGTCCACCAGGCTGATCAGGCGGTAGCCCAGCTCCAGGCCCAGCAGATCTATGGGTTGCAGGTCGTCCCAGGTGGCTTCGCCATCGCTGACCGGGGCGGGCGGTGCTTCGACTTCGGGCGGAACTTTCTGGCGTTCGTACAGTACCCAGGCGGCGTAGCCCAAGAGGCCGCCCATGGTCAGGAACACCATGTGGGGCATGCCGGGGATCACGCCCAGCAGCAGCAGGATGCCGGCGGTCACGCCCAGCACGCGGGGCGACATGAAGAGCTGCTGCACGATCTGGCGGCCCATGTCGTGGTCCTTGCCCACGCGCGAGATCACCATGGCCGCAGCCACCGAGATCAGCAGGCCGGGAATCTGCGCCACCAGCGCATCACCAATGGCCAGCAGGATGTAGCTATCAGCCGCCTGCTTGGCCGAGAGGTCGTGCTGCAAAACCCCGATGGCAAAGCCACCGATGATGTTGATAAAGAGAATCAGGATGCCAGCGACCGCATCGCCGCGCACGAACTTGGAGGCACCGTCCATGGATCCGAAGAAGTTGGCTTCTTCAGCCACTTCGGCGCGGCGGCGCTTGGCTTCTTTTTCGTCGATCAGGCCCGCGTTCAGGTCGGCGTCCACGGCCATCTGTTTGCCGGGCATGGCGTCCAGCGTAAAGCGCGCCGACACCTCGGCAATGCGCTCGGCGCCCTTGGTGATCACCACAAAATTGATCACCACAAGGATGGCGAACACGATCAGGCCGACGGCAAAGTTGCCGCCGATCAGGAAGTGGCCGAAGGCCTCGATCACCGCACCGGCGGCGCCGGGGCCGGTGTGGCCTTCGAGCAGCACCACGCGCGTGGAGGCCACGTTCAGCGACAGGCGCATCAGGGTGGTCAGCAGCAGCACCGAGGGAAAGGCTGCGAAATCGAGTGGCCGCAGCATGTAGGCCGCCACCATCATCACCATCAGGGCCACGGCGATGTTGAGCGTGAAAAACGCATCCAGCAGCCAGGGCGGGATGGGCAACACCATGAGCGCCAGGATCGCCACCACCAGCAGTGGTGCCGACAGGCCTTGCAGGGCGCCTGCATTGGTGCCCGCCCATTGTCGAAGAGACGTTACGGAGGTGTTCATACGGCGGCGCCTTGCACGGGAGTGCGGTTCAGCGGATCAAGTTCAGGCGGAACGAAGGGCTCCACCAAGCTGTCGGGCATGCGGCCTTCGCCACGCAGGGCGGCCTTGAGGCGGTAGACATAGGCCAGCACCTGGGCCACGGCGGTGTAGAGCGTGGCGGGAATGGCCTGGTCCAGTTCGGCATGCGCATACAGCGCCCGGGCCAGCATGGGCGACTGCAGCACGGGCACGTCGTGCGCCTTGGCCACGTCGCGGATCTTGAGCGCGATGAGGTCGGTGCCGCGCGATATCACTTGGGGGGCACTCATGGTCTTTTCGTCGTACTTGAGTGCCACCGCGTAGTGGGTGGGGTTCATCACCACGAAATCGGCCTTGGGAACTGCGCCCACGCTGGCGCGGTCGGCAATCTCGCGCTGCTTCTGGCGGATGCGGCCCTTGGTGTGGGGGTTGCCGTCGGATTCCTTGTGCTCCTGCTTGACTTCCTCGTGCGACATCTTCAGGCGCGACTTGAAGAAGTAGGCCTGCAGCGGCACGTCCACCAGCGCGGCCAGGAACACGACCAGCAGCAGCAGGCTCATGCCCGAAGTCAGCCAGTCGGCCAACTGGCGAATGGCCATGGGGGAGGGCTGCAGCACCAGCATGGCCACGGTGTCGATGCTGTTGCCCATGAACTTCCAGGCCACATAGCTCAGGATCGCGGTCATCAGCACCATCTTGGCCACGTTGGCCATCTGCTGCTTGGAGAAAAGGTTGGCCAGACCCGAGATCGGGTTGAGCCGGTTGAACTGCGGCGTGATGGGCTTGAGGCTCAGGATCCAGCCGCCAGCGCCAATGGCGCTGATCAGGGCGGCGGCGCTGGTGAGGATGGCAAACACGGCACTGGCCACCAAGCCCACCACCACCATGTCCTGCAGGCGCTTGAGCATGGTGCCTGGCGCCATGACGGTGGCGGCGTCAAACGCCAGTTGCTGGCTCATGGCCAGCTGCATGTGGTCCATCAGCTGGGGCGCCAGCACCAGCAGGCAGGCGGCCCCGGCACCCAGAATCGCCAGGTGGGAGAGATCGCGCGAGCGTGCTCCCTGGCCGTCTTCGCGCGTTTTCTGCAGCTTGCGCTCTGACGCGGGTAGGCTTTTTTCTTGGCTGGATTCCATGGTGGCATGACGGCTGGTGTCATGCCATTGTCGTGAGCAGCCCGGAAATCTAAAGCTGGATAAGGGGGCTGCAGCCCCCTCTTTTCCATGCGGGCCGAAGGGGCCTTGCCTGCGTGGCCTCACCCGAAAAAGGGTGGGTGGTGCCGGGATGGAATACTAAAAAAGATAGCTGCTAGCGCTTGATGGACAAGCGCTAGCAGCCATTTTGACCGCAAAAAGCCCCGGACGGGCTCAGAACCCGAGGCTGGCCAGCAGGTCGTCCACCTGGGACTGGTCGGTGACCACGTCGGGGGTGTGCTCGGGGTCCACCACGGGGCCCTGCAGATGCTGAGGGCGGGGTGGCTCGACGGGCACCTGTGCGTTGGGTGGGGCCGTTTGAATCAACAGCTGGACCAGCTGGTCTTCAATGGTGGCCGCCAGGTTGACCACGCGGGCAATCACCTGCCCCGTGAGGTCGTGAAAGTCCTGTGCCATCATGATTTCGGTGAGGTGCGTGTCGGCTTCCTTGGTCACGCGCTCCACATCGGTCAGGAAGTTGAAGATCTCGCCCTTGGCCACGGCCGCCACCGGGTCGGCCACCAGCGAGTTGACGACCCGGCGCGTTTCCGCCGCGATGTAGTCATGCTGGGCTTTGGCCTGTTCGACGCGGTTGAGCACCTTCTCGGCCGCTTCCCCCGTCAACCGCGCGATGTAGGACAGGCGGCTTTGCGCGTCGGGCAGTTCGCCCATGGAGCCGCGCAGTTTGTCGGCATAGCCCAGTTCGTTGAGCGAGTCGTGCAGCTGGCGCGTCAGCTGGCCAATCTTGTGGTGTACATCGGCAGGCGGCTGGCTGTTGTCCGGTGTGTCGTCCATGGTGTCATAGCCCCATCTTTTTCAGGATCAAGGTCACTTTTTCTTCCAGCGTGGCCTTGGTGAAGGGTTTGACGATGTAACCCGCTGCGCCACCCTGGGCGGCTGCCACGATGTCTTCCTTGCGGGCTTCCGCTGTGACCATGAGGACGGGTAAGTGCTTGAGCTTGTCGTCCTTCTTGATTTCGGCCAGCAGCTGAAAGCCGTTCATGTTGGGCATGTTGATGTCCGTCACCACGAAGTCGAACTTGCTGTTGCGCAGCTTGTTCAGAGCGGCCACGCCATCTTCGGCCTCGTCGGCATCGGCAAAGCCGCTTTCCTTGAGCAGATTGCGCACGATGCGCCGCATGGTGGAGAAGTCGTCAACGATCAAAAAACGAAGGGCTGTGGTCACTTGGGACCCTTTCGGTCGAGAATTACTGTAGGCATTGTCATGGGTGGCAGGTTTGGTGACAAGTCGTAACTGTTACCTGCTTGGGGGGGGATTTTCCCGCTTTTCATTCAGCAGTTCTGTGGAAGTGATTTCGGGAATCCCTTTGCCCATGAGTCGTTCTTCGGCCTCGCGGGTCAGCACCGTGATGGTGATGCGCCGGTTGGCGGGTGCGCGCGGGTTGTTTGGCTCCAGCAGATCGCTGGCCGCCAAGCCCACCACACGTCCCAGTTTAGCGTCTGGCATGCCGGCCGACACCAACTCGCGGCGTGAGGCATTGGCGCGGTCGGCCGACAGCTCCCAGTTGCTGTAGCCACGGTCGCTGTTTCCGTAAGGCACGGCGTCGGTGTGCCCGGCCAGGCTGATGCGGTTTTCCACCCCGCCCAGCGCTGCCCCGATCTCGCGCAGGATGTCGCGCATGTAGGGTTTCACCAACGCGCTGCCGCTGTCGAACATGGGGCGGTTCTGGTCGTCGATGATCTGGATTTGCAGGCCGTCGGGGGTGATGTCGATTCTGATCTGCGACTTGTACCCGTTCAGGCGCGGGTTTTCGGTGATGAGCGCGTCGATCTTGGCCTCCAGGGCCTTGATGCGGTCCAGGTCCTGCTTGGCGCGCTCGGCGCGGGCGGCATCAATGCTCATGCGGCGCTGCTTGGCCTCTTCCACATCAGAGCGCCGCACCTGCCCGTGCACCTTCGAGAGATCGTTGCCCCCGCCCGGAATCACACTGGAGCTGTTGCCCGCGCCGTCCCCGCCGGTCATGGCCACCTTGAGCGGCGACGCGAAATACGCGGCGATCCCCTGCAGTTCGCCCTTGGCCGTGGAGCCCAGCAGCCACATCAGCAGGAAGAACGCCATCATCGCCGTCACGAAGTCGGCATAGGCGATCTTCCAGGCGCCGCCATGCACCGCATGACCGCCTTTCTTGATGCGCTTGATGATGATGGGCTGGAGTTTTTTTTCTGCCATGGCGTTTGGGGTTTCGCGGCGCGGACGTCGCTACTTCTTGCCTTTCACATGCCCCTCCAGCTCGGTAAAGCTGGGGCGGACGCTGGAGAAAAGCACCTTGCGGCCAAATTCGATGGCCGTGGCGGGGTTGTAGCCCTGCATGCTGGCTAGCAGGGTGGACTTGATGCACTGCAATTCCTTGGCAGCGTCTTCAGTCTTTTGCTCGACCAGGCCGCCCAGGGGTTCGACCACACCGTAGGCCAGCAGAATCCCGAGGAACGTGCCCACCAGCGCCGAGCCGATCATGCCGCCCAGCACCGAGGGCGGCTGGCCCACCGAGCCCATGGTGTTCACCACGCCCAGCACGGCGGCCACGATCCCGAAGGCAGGCAGGGCACCGGCCAGGCGGGCCAGCGCGGCCACGGGGGCGTGGGCTTCCTGGTGGTGGGTGTCGATCTCGCTGTCCATCAGCGCTTCGATCTCGTGGGAGTTGAGGTTGCCCGACACCATCATGCGCAGGTAGTCGGTGGTGAACTCGATCACATGGTGGTCGCTGCCCACGGTGGGGTACTTCTTGAAGATCTCGGACTCGTGGGGCGCTTCCACATCCTTTTCGATGGCCATCAGCCCTTCCTTGCGGGCCTTTTGCAGGATGTCATAGAGCATGGCCATCAGCTCCATGTAACGGGCCTTGGTGTACTTGGAGCCCTTGAGTGCCATCGGAATGGCCGCCAGGGTGGCCTTGATCACCTTGGGTTGGTTGTTCACCACGAAGGCGCCCAGTGCGCCGCCCAGAATGGTGACGATCTCGAAGGGGAGGGCCTTCAGGATCACACTGATGTTCCCCCCGTGCACGATGTACACGCCGAAGATGCAGCCTAGGCAGACAACGTAACCAATGATGACGAACATGCTGTAGACGTGTTGGGCGGCAGCCGGGGCTAAACAAGTGGGCGGGCGGAGCCGCTGGCAACGCGGCTTACCGAAGGTTACTGTAAATGTATCGGATTGATGAGTGTGGAATGCACTCAAGAGCGCCATCAACACAGGCCTTCTTCGGGAAATGGCGCCAGCGCCACACCTTTGCCTCTTTTGCCGGGGTTTTGACGGTTGTCCTGGGGCGCGGATTATGTAAAAAAAAGCCTCTATCGCTTGGTGGTAGAAGGTTTGTTGCTATATAAAATATAGCGATATTCCAATTGTTTGCACCCATCTCCATCTGCGCGCGGTGCCAATCCCTGCATTTGGCCCGTATTTCCACAGTGACAGGGCCTTTTGGCGGCGCAGGGGCTGCACTATGCTGCGGGCATGAAAGCCGTACTGCTCGCGGGGGGGCTGGGAACCCGCATCTCGGAAGAGTCGCACCTGCGTCCCAAGCCCATGATCGAGATCGGTGGGCGGCCCATCCTTTGGCACATCATGAAGATGTACGCCGCCCATGGCGTCAATGACTTCATCATCTGCCTGGGCTACCGGGGCTACGTGATCAAGGAATACTTCGCCAACTACTTCCTGCACATGTCGGACGTAACGTTTGACATGGCCAACAACCGCATGGAAGTGCACCACCGCCACGCCGAGCCCTGGCGCGTGACGCTGGTGGACACCGGCGAAAGCACCATGACCGGCGGGCGTTTGCGACGGGTGCAGGAATACCTGCCTGCGGGCGAGCCCTTCTGCTTTACCTATGGCGATGGTGTGGCCGACCTGGACATGACGGCCCAGTTTGCCTTCCACCGCGCCCATGGCCGCCAAGCCACGGTGACGGCCGTGCAGCCCCCGGGCCGCTATGGCGCCCTGGTGCGCGATGGCGACATCGTGGCCGGGTTCGAGGAAAAACCGCGTGGCGATGGCGGGTGGATCAACGGCGGTTTTTTTGTGCTGCAGCCCGAGGTCATTGACTACATCGATAGCGACGCCACCAGCTGGGAGCTGGAGCCCATGGCCCGTCTGGCCAGCAGCGACCAGCTGCGCGCCTTCGAGCACACCGGCTTCTGGCAGCCCATGGACACGCTGCGCGAGAAGAACCTGCTCGAAGACCTGTGGCAATCGGGCCGCGCGCCCTGGAAATGCTGGTAAGCACGATGCGCCCTGATCCCGACTTCTGGCGCGGCAAGCGCGTGTTGCTCACCGGCCACACCGGCTTCAAGGGCGCCTGGCTGGCCCTGTGGCTGCAGCGCCTGGGCGCGCAGGTCACTGGCGTGGCGCTGCCGCCCGCCACCGAGCCCAACCTGTTCGCCCTGGCCCAGCTGGGGCAGGCCGCGCCGGGCATGGAGAGCCATTTCTGCGACATCCGCAGCCCCCAGGCCCTGGCCATGCGCGTGCGCGCCGCCCGGCCCGAGGTGGTGCTGCACTTGGCCGCGCAGGCGCTGGTGCGGCCTGGCTATGCAGCGCCGCTAGACACCTTTGCCACCAACGTGATGGGCACGGCGCATGTGCTTGATGCATTGCGCGGCCTGCCCGAAGTGCGCGTGGCCGTGGTGGTCACCACCGACAAGGTCTACCGCAACCGCGAGTGGGCGTACCCCTACCGCGAAGACGACCCGCTGGGCGGGCACGACCCCTACAGCGCCAGCAAGGCCGCCACCGAGCTGGTCACGGCCAGCTACCGCGATTCTTTCCTGGCCGCACAGGGCATCGCCGTGGCCACCGCCCGCGCGGGCAACGTGATCGGCGGCGGCGACTGGGCCCAAGACCGCCTGCTGCCCGACGCTGTGCGCGCCTGGGAAAAGGGCGCAACCTTGCACATCCGCCGCCCCCAGGCCACGCGCCCCTGGCAGCATGTGCTGGAGCCGCTGGCCGCCTACCTGCGTCTGGCCCAGCGCCTGTGGGAATCTCCCGCCTTGGCCGGTGCCTACAACTTCGGCCCTCTGCCCCACGAGGCCGCCACGGTCAAAAATGTCATTGAATTGGCCTCCGCCGCCTATCCAGCAAGCGCTATCAGCTATGAAAATGAGAGCGAAGGACCGCACGAAGCCGGCTGGCTCGCGCTCGAAACCGCCCATGCCCGCCAGGTGCTGGGCGTGGCCCCGCACTGGTCGCTGAACACCGCCGTGGCCCGCACCATGAACTGGTACCGCCAGCAACATGGCGGCGCCGACGCCCGCGCGCTGTGCCTGGCCGACATCGACGCCTGGGAGGCGCGCCCATGAGCCGACTGGCCCTGGCGCCACTGCCGCTGGCGGGATTGCTCCGCGTGCAACGCCGGCCGCTGGTGGACGAGCGCGGCTTTTTTGCGCGCCTGTTCTGCGCCGATGAACTGGCGGGCGCAGGCTGGGCGGGCCCCATCGCCCAGATCAACCAGAGCTATACAGCCCTCCAAGGCACCGTGCGTGGCATGCACTACCAAAAGCCGCCCCACGCCGAGATGAAACTCGTGACCTGCCTGCGTGGCGAGGTCTGGGACGTGGCCGTGGACCTGCGCCAGGGCTCTCCCACCTTTTTGCAGTGGCATGCCGAGCATTTATCCGCAGACAACGGCAACGCGCTGCTCATCCTGCCCGGTTTTGCGCACGGCTTCCAGGCGCTGACCGACCATGCAGAGCTGCTGTATTGCCATTCAGCCGCCTATGCACCTGCCGCCGAAGCGGGCCTGAACCCGCTGGACCCGCGCCTGGCCGTGGCTTGGCCCCTGCCGGTGGGGCAAATGTCGCCCCGCGACGCAGGCCAGCCCGGGATGACCGAAGAATTCGAAGGAGTGCGCCTGTGAAGTGCCGACACTGCGGCAGCCCGCTGCAACTGCCGTTCCTGGACCTGGGCAGCGCGCCCCCGTCCAATGCCTACCTGAGCGAGGCCGCGTTGCGCGCGCCCGAAACCTGGTTCCCCCTGCGCCTCTTGGTGTGCGAAACCTGCTGGCTGGTGCAGACCGAAGACCACGCCGGGCGCGAGGCGCTGTTCACCGACGACTACGCGTATTTCAGTTCGTTCTCCTCGTCGTGGCTGGCCCATGCCCAGGCCTATGTCGAGGCGATGCGTAAGCGCCTGGGCCTCACCGCCGCCAGCCGCGTGGTCGAGGTCGCGTCCAACGACGGCTACCTGCTGCAGTATGTGCAGGCGGCTGGCATTCCATGCTACGGCGTGGAGCCCACCGCCAGCACGGCGGCGGCGGCTCGCGCCAAAGGCATAGCGGTGGTGGATCGGTTCTTTGGCGTGGCGCTGGCCGACGAGCTGGCCGCTGCCGACCGCCAGGCCGACCTGATTGCCGCCAACAATGTGCTGGCCCATGTGCCCGACATCAACGACTTTGTGGGCGGCTTCACGCGGCTGCTCAAGCCCCACGGTGTGGCCACCTTCGAGTTCCCGCACCTGCTGCGCATGGTGCAGGGGTGCCAGTTCGACACGGCCTACCACGAGCACTATTCCTATCTGTCGCTCACGGCGGTGCAGCGCATTTTTGCGGCCAATGGCCTCGTGGTGATTGACGTGCAAGAGCTGCCCACGCATGGCGGCAGCCTGCGCGTGTTCGCCGCCCGCGCCGATACCGTGGGCCACCTCCAGGTAACGGCTGAAGGCACCACCCGCGTGCAGCAACTGCTGGCCAACGAGACAGCGGCGGGCATGCTGGGTGCCGGTTTTTACAGCGACTTCCAGGCCCAGGCCATACGGGTCAAGCGCGAGCTGCTCATGTTTTTGCTGCAATGCCAGGCCGACGGCATCACCGTGGGCGCCTACGGCGCGGCCGCCAAGGGCAACACCCTGCTCAATTTTGCGGGTGTGCGGCCCGATCTGCTGCCTTATGCCGTGGACAAGAACCCCGCCAAGCAGGGCCAGTACCTGCCGGGCAGCCACATCCCCGTGGTTAGCGAGGCACACCTGCGCGCCCACAAGCCGCAGCGCATCCTGATCCTGCCCTGGAACCTGCGCAGCGAGGTGGCCGACCAGCTGGACTACACGCGCAGCTGGGGCGCGCAGATGGTGGTGGCCGTGCCGCGCCTGGAAATTTTCTAATGGATTCATGTTTCAAGGAGCCTTCGCCATGACCAGCAATGACCCACGCGACCTGGACGGCAAACGCCTGCAGCAAGCCATGCAAACCTTGGGGCGTGACCCCGTGCTACGCGCTCGCCTGATTGCGCTGTTGCGCGAGAGCGAGGCGCAGATCGCCTGCGAAGGCTCGGTGCGGGACGACGTGACCGGTCCTGTGATCGATGCCCTCCATCTGGACACGGACCAGTACGAAAAGGTGCTGGCCGATGGCACGCGCTTTCAGTTCCTGTACCGCACCAAGATCGCTCGCGACTTCCTGTTGTCGGAGTCGGAGCACCCTACCCATGTGTGGGAGCCGCAAACCACCAAGCTGTTGCTGGAGCTGGGCCGCGATCTGCAAGGGGATGTGCTGGTGGGCGGTGCTTACTTTGGCGATCAGGCGGTGCTGGTGGCCCGCCAGCTGGCAGGGCGGGGCCTGCGGGTGCATTGCTTCGAGCCCAACCCCCAGCAGGCGGCCATGCTGCAGCGCAATATCGATATCAACGTACTGAGCAATGTGGAGGTGAACGTGGCCGGGCTGTGGAGCCGCAGCGGCGAACGCATGCGTCTGGATGGCTTTGACTCCTTTGCCAACATGGTCACGGCCCAGGACGGCAGCGGTTTTGAGACTGTGGCGATGGATGACTATGCCCAGCGCCACGGGCGGCGCATCGGCCTGATCCAGCTGGACATCGAGGGCGCAGAGCTGGCCGCGTTGCAAGGGGCCCAGCAGGTGCTGGCGCGTGACCGGCCCCATGTGGTCTTCGAACTGCACCGCACCTATGTGGACTGGAGTAGTGGACTGCGTGCCACACCTCTGTGCCGCCTGTTCCTGGACCTGGGCTATGCCGTTTATGCCGTGCGCGACATCAACTCGCACCGCGAAATGTCTGGCCAGCCGATTGAGCTGGTGCCGCTGGACTCCGTGTACCTGGAAGGCCCGCCACACGGTTTCAACATGCTGGCGGTGTCGGATGCCGCCCGTGTGCAAGGCAGTGCCTTCCGCATTGTTGAAGGGGTCAGCCCCAAGCTGTTGCCGCACAAGGCACCGCACCTGCACCACCCTGTGGGCGGCTTCTGATGGTTTCGGAGCAAGCGCCGTTGGTTGCGCAGGGCCTGCGAGACCTGCAGGGCTTGCGCTTCACGGTGGTCGGTGCCGCGGGCTTTGTGGGCGCCCGCCTGTGTGCGACCCTGCAGGCGCGGGGCGCGCAGGTGTGGGCCCCCGCCCGCCGTGAGCCTTGGCCCTGGCTGGTACCACTAGGGCACGTCATTTATTGCGCGGGGCTCACGGCAGACTATCTGGCGCGTCCTTTCGATACCGTGGAGGCTCATGTCAGCCATCTGGCCCAGGTGTTGGGGTACGGGCTGGAACAGGGGGCGTTGGAGTCTCTGGTCTACCTGTCGTCCACCCGGCTGTATGACGGACAGGGAGAGGGGTTGGCGAACGAGGCCGCCGTGTTACCTCTGGACCCTGCCAGCCCCCGCCACCTGTATGACTTTTCCAAGGGCCTGGGCGAATCCCTGTGCCATGTGGCGGGCCAGGGGCGTGCCCGGGTGGCGCGCCTGGCCTGCGTGTATGAAGGGCCCCTGGATGCCGATGGTTTCCTGCCCGCGCTGCTGCGGCAGGTGCTGGCTGCCCGGAGCGCCGGTGTGGCGCGGGTGGAAGTGTCGTCCTCCCCCCACTTCGCCCGCGACTACGTGCACCTGGATGACGTGGTCGAGGCCCTCATCCGCATTGCCGTATCCGGCCGACAACCTGTCTATAACGTGGCCTCTGGCGTCAATGTGTCCAATGCCAGCCTGTTCGAATGCCTGGCGCGCCGCTGGGGCTGTGAGGTGCTGCCCCTTCTGCAGACCGTGCCTGGCCCTGTGCCGCTGGTGGACATCGAGCGTCTGCGCACCGAGCTGCACTGGCGGCCTCGGTCTCTTTTTGATGTACTGGATGATGTCCTTGCGGCTTGCCAAGGAGACCGCACATGTTGAAGCCCCTGCACTTGTCTCGCACCGAGCTGGCCGCCTATGTGGCCCGCCAATTGGCCACCTTCTACCCCGACGGGCTCAACACCGACGCCCCGGCCGTGCTTGCTGCGCATCTGGATGCGGCGCTACTGCGGCTGGGCCGCTGCATCAACGAAGTGCGGTGGTGGACGCCAGACCAGTTCGATCACCTGCATTCCACCCAATACACGCTGTTTCTCTACTACCTGTCCAACACGATCTGGAAGGCGACGGGCAACCGCACGCTCTGCGCCAAGCTTTTCGGGCTGAACAAGGCGCTCAACGGGATTGATCTGTTCTATGAGATCGACATGCCCGAGGTCATGTTCATCGGCCATTCGGT
This sequence comes from Acidovorax facilis, assembly GCF_023913775.1. GTDB lineage: Bacteria > Pseudomonadota > Gammaproteobacteria > Burkholderiales > Burkholderiaceae_C > Acidovorax > Acidovorax facilis. The sequence continues at coordinate 31,639 of NZ_JAMXAX010000023.1, read as the reverse complement.
GGGTATCGTCTTTGCCAAGGCGACCTATGGCAATTACCTGGTGGTCTATCAAAACTCAACGGTGGGAAAGAACCATGGCGCGGCGCCGGTGCTGGGTGAGGGCGTTGTCATGTATGCAGGCACCGCCATCATTGGGGGATGCCAGGTGGGTGATGGCACCGTGATCTCCCAGGGGACGAGTCTGGTCAATGCGGACTCACCGGGCAATTGCACGGTTTACCCAGGGCCCGGTGGGCAGGTGGTCTTCAAAGCGACGCGACGCGACGCGCTTCAGGACATTTTTCGCCGCTAATCTGGGGAGTCTGAGCGCCGGGCTTGCTACACCAAGGTCTTCATGGCTTCGGTGGCATAGCGCAAATAGGTCACAGCAAATTCGGTATGGCCATGCGCGTGTTCGACTTCAGCTAGACACGCCAGTGCCACAGGGTCATGGGGCACTGCGTTGAGCACAATTTCGGCCAGTTCAGTTACGGCGATCCAGTGTTGGCTCTCCATCTTCGTAGCGGCAGACTCGGATTCCGCGCGCTGCGGGGGAGGTGACACCTTTGCCTTGTTCACCAGCATTTGCAGCCGCTGATGGGCCTCACTTAGGGGCACCCGTAGGCCGGGGCGCAGCCCCACCTCCGGTGCGGGTGGGTGGGACCACTCTTCAGGAAGTCCTGGTAACCACGACTCAAGGGCCTTTGCCTGGGCTTGCGCATCGTCCGGATGCTCTGCCTGCGCCAGCCACCGCAGCCACATCACCCGCAGTCCCTCGCCAAAATGATGGTTGAAGATGTCTTCGCGCATGAGGGCCGAAGCCTCCACCTCTGCACGCAGCCCTTGTCGCAAAGCGTTGAGCGCCTGAGCATCAGATGCCAGCGCACACGCGATGCGGACATAGTCTTCGGGGCTTTCCGCCAGCCACTCTGTGCGGTCCAGGTAGGTCAACAGGCTCACGCCCATACGACTTTTGAAGCTATCGCCGACCATGGAGACGATGGGCAATCCCATCCACAGCACATCGAAGGTGGTTGTGCCGCCGGTGAGCGGGAAGGGGTCGAGCGCGATATCGATCCGATGGTAGGTGAGGTATTGGTTGTTGGTGTCCAGGGGGACGAGGTCTAGCCGAGCAGGGTCCAACCCAAGCCCCTGGCAGCGTTGCCGGTACGCATTGGCAAAGTCCGGCCGCTCCATGCCCTTGCCCTCGATGAGCAGGCGCGAGTTGGGTACAGTCTCCAGTACACGGCCCCATAAGCCCAGTACCTCGTCGGTGAGCTTGCCCAGGTTGTTGCACGATCCGAAGGTGATGAAACCGTTTTCCAGAGCGGGGGTGGGACGCACTTGGTAGCGGGGTTGATAACGCCACAGCGGGTTGCGGCTCATGGGACGGTAGCAGGCAAACAGCGTGGGTAAACGGTAGAGCTGCTCGGTGTATTGGTCCTGGGCGTCTGGTGGGTCGGTCACCTCGTCGGTGAACTTGTAGTCCACCGCGCTGAGCCCTGTAGTGGCTGGAAACCCGAGCCAGGTCACTTGCACAGGCGCCGCTTTGTGTGTCATGGCGAGCAATCCATTGTGTCCTGTGTGGCCAGCGAGATCAATCAGGATGTCAATGCCTTGGGCGCGAATGAGTTCCGCTTGCTGTTGTGGGCTGAAGCCCGCGAGGCGCACAAAGTGGTCTGCATGGCGTTCCACCCGCTCTGTAACATGGTCGCTCTTGGGGAAGAGGTAAAAGGCGAACACCTCAAATTGGCGTCTGTCCAGTTGCGCCAGCAGCCCTTCCGTGAAGTACATGACGGCATGGGCGCGAAAGTCGGGAGATAAAAAACCCACCTTCAGACGCCGCCACGGAAGTCCCCGGTGTTCTTCAAAGCGCGGCCAGCTCGGTTGTAGTGGGGGCTCGAATGTGTCGCCAAATTGTCGTGCTGCCGCCGAGAGCTGTTCTGCACTGACATGGGGGTCTGCCAACATGAAAAGCAGCTTGTTGGTGTAGTTGCCCGGATCGTTGGGGCGAAGGGCGATGGCAGTTTCGCAGTCTTGGATTGCCTCGCGCACTTGGCCCAGTTCGCGCCGGTGGATGGCACTTTGCGTGAGTGCTGAAGTGCGGTCCTCCAGGGTAGTTGCCAGAGCAGCCGCCTTTTGGCTGGCCTCGAACCCCTTGCCATGCAAGGTCATCAGGTAGCAGCACTCTGCGAGCTTGATCCATGAAATGGCCTCCTGTGGGCGCAGCTTGCACACCTCTTCCAACAGGGGTAGTGCGTCCTGATTCTGTGCCTGCTCGATAAGCACGTTGGCATAGTTGATCAGCAACTCGGCATCTCCAGGCCAGTATGCATGGGCCTGACGGTACGCCTGGAGCGCGGCTTCGAATTTGCGCTGCTTGCTCAATGCGAAACCCAGCAATCGGTGGGCTTTGAGGTCGCGGCTGTTTTTGCGCAGAACCTGACGGCACAGACGGGTGAGGAGGAGCCAGTCCGCGGCAACAAGCGCGGCATGCAGGCGGGATGCGTACGGTTCGGTGTTTTTGGTGTGCACGATGGCGCCGATCTACGAGCGGGGGGCATTGAAAGCAGTGTGCCATGTGCAAAGGGGCCCACTGGGCCCCTTGCTTCACGCAGCTTCACTGCCCGGTTGTGGGTCAGACCAACTATTTGAGCAGCGACAGCACACCTTGAGGGATCTGGTTGGCCTGGGCCACCATCGCCGTGCCGGCCTGTTGCAGGATCTGTGCGCGCGACAAGTTGGCGGTCTCGGCCGCAAAGTCGGCGTCTTGGATGCGCGAGCGCGATGCGGACAGGTTCTCCGACGTAATCTGCAGGCTGGAGATGCTTGTCTCGAAGCGAGATTGCAGAGCGCCGAGCTTGGCGCGTTCGCCACTGATAAAGGCCAGGGCAGAGTCCACCGTCTTCAGGGCGTTGGTGGCGTTGCTGAAAGTCGTTACATCCAGATCAGCCACTTTTTGCAGCCCTGAGCCGCCGGAAACCAGTTGTCCGTTGTTCGCTTGAGCATTTACCGCGAAGGACTTGTCAGAGTCCAGAGTGATGTAGCCGCCTGCGGTGGCAGTGTCGGCAGTGGCGTTGGATGCCAATGTAATACCAGCAGCACCCACAGACGCGCCAGCGGCGTTGTAAGACGTCACAGTCACATCCGCCGCATTGGCCACCGTGGTATCTGCCACTGAGATGTTGTTGCCCGTATCGTTGGTCAGGATCACTTGGGTTCCGTCCGAGTTCAGCGACGCGTTGATGCCTGTCTTCGCGGATTGCTCATTGATGGCAGATACGGCAGCCGACAGACGGTCTGTGCCGGTGGCTGAGCTGAGCGTGAAAGACACTGAGCGTGCGGTGGTGTTGTCACCCGTCAGATTCAGCGTGTACGAGCCTGCTGCGCTGAAGCCGGCCAGGCGCACCTCCGTACGTGCCGTGGCCGTCACGCCGGTGTTGGCCTTCAGAGCATTGATCTGATCTGCCGTGGCCTTGGCGGTGGCGCCCGCTGCAATGGTGGTCGTGCTGGTGCCAAGGTATCCGCTGATGGCGACCGAACCACCCGCAACGCCATTGGTTGCCGCCGCCACTGCGCCCGACGCAACACCCGCAGCAGCTGAGTTCTGATTGTTTCCGTACACACTGGTGCGCAGGTTGGCCGTGGCCGCCACGATGGTCTGGTTGGCGTTGGCGCCCACCTGGAACTGCTGCGTACCAAAGGTGCCGTCCAGCAATTTCTGGCCGTTGAACTCGGTGGTTTGCGAAATCCGGTCCAGTTCTGCCACCAATTGGCCGACTTCCTGTTGCAGGGCCTGGCGGTCGCCAGCGCTGTTGGATGCGTTGGCCGACTGCACCGCCAGTTCCCGCACCCGCTGCAAGATATTGCCGGCCGACCCCATCGCGCCTTCCGCCACCTGCGCCAGCGAAATCCCATCGTTCGCATTGCGAACCGCCTGGTTGAGGCCGCGGATCTGGCTGGTAAACCGCTCCGAAATGGCCAGACCGGCAGCGTCGTCCTTGGCGCTGTTGATGCGCAGGCCCGACGACAGGCGCTGGATGGCGGTGTTCAGCGATGATTGGCTGGTGCCCAGGTTGCGCTGCGCGGTCAGCGAGCTGATGTTGGTATTGATGGTTGCTGCCATGGCGAAACTCCTTAACGTCGCTAGACGGATCTGTTTGCCGGTTCAAGCGCACCCGTCCGGCTGTCAATGGGGGAACGATGGATGAATTGTGGAGACGCTGCTTTTGGGCGTTTGGGGGATAAGCGGCAAAAAAGTCGCACAACTTGTACGTTTGCCCCTCAAGTTTTCCGGCGGCGACCCGAAAACAATTGCAACGGTCCGTAAGCGGCCCGCCGTTCACCAGATGGCTTGAAAGCACTGGCGAACCCAGGAGGCCAGCGTGGTGCTGGCGCCCCGGCTGGCGGCAACGCCATATTCAGTCAGTTCTTTCTGGAGATTTGCAATGGCTTCCACCATCAATACCAATGTGGCATCGCTCACCGCTCAGCGCAACCTGGGCATGAGCCAGACCTCGCTGAACACCTCTATCCAGCGCTTGTCGTCGGGCCTGCGCATCAACAGCGCCAAGGACGACGCTGCTGGCTTGGCCATTTCGGAGCGGTTTACCAGCCAGATCCGCGGCCTCAACCAGGCGGTTCGCAATGCGAACGATGGTATCTCCTTAGCGCAGACCGCTGAAGGCGCGCTCAAGGCCTCTGGCGATATCTTGCAGCGGGTGCGTGAGCTGGCTGTGCAGTCAGCTAACGCCTCCAACAGCGCCGGCGACCGCCAGGCCCTGCAACAGGAAGTGGGTCAGCTGGTGTCCGAGCTGGACCGCATCTCGCAAACCACGGAATTCAACGGCTCCAAGTTGCTGGACGGCACGTTTGGTACGCAGCAGTTCCAGGTGGGTGCCAACGCCAACCAGACCATCGTGGCGGCCACGGCCAACCTGCGCACCAGCGTGTACGGAAACAACCAAAACGCAGCTTCTGCAGGTATTGCGTCGGGCGCATCGGCAGGCGCAAGCAATGGTGTTGCAGGTGGTTCTGTCGCCATCAGCGGATACCTGGGCACCAGCACGACCACAATCGCAGCGAGTGCCACCGCCAAGGCCACGGCAGACCAGATCAATGCACTGAAGGCCGACACCGGCGTGACGGCCACGGCCCGTACAGAGGTTCGTCTGGGGGGATTTGCCTCTACTGGCTCTTATACGCTGGAGTTGACCGGTGATAACACCACAGCACGTGCCGTATCTTTCACTCTCAGCTCAGCCACCGGCACGGACCGTCTGTCAGCTGCCGTGTCTGCCATCAACGAGCAATCGGCAAAGACGGGTGTCAATGCCTCGTTGAGTTCTGATGGCACCCAAGTCATTCTGACCAACAACACGGGCAACAACATCTCAGTGGCAGATACCACGGTGGACAATGCAGCGGCTGTGACAGTGACGTCATACAACGCGGCTGGAACGGCAGTAGGGGCTGCTGTCACCTTGGCTACCGGCGGGGCAGCACAAACTGCCACTGCAGGTGGCTACATCACCCTGGACTCTGACAAGTCCTTCTCGGTGAATGCAGCAGCGAACAACGGGCAACTGGTTTCTGGTGGTTCGGCGCTGCAAAAAGTGGCTGATCTGGACGTAACGACTTTCAGCAACGCCACCAACGCCCTGAAGACGGTGGACTCTGCGCTGGCCTTCATCAACGGTGAGCGTGCCAAGCTCGGTGCTCTGCAATCGCGCTTTGAAACGTCGATCAGCAATCTGCAAGTGACGTCGGAAAACCTTTCTTCCTCGCGTTCGCGTATTCTGGATGCCGACTTCGCCGCAGAAACGGCCAACCTGTCGCGTGCCCAGATCCTGCAACAGGCCGGTACGGCAATGGTGGCCCAGGCCAACCAGCTGCCCCAAGGTGTGTTGGCCCTGCTGCGTTAAGCGGCGGGCATGGCAGCCAGGGCGTTGCAGCGCCCTGGTGGACCCCAGGCGGCGGCAGATTTCTGTCGCCGCCCTTTGGCTTTTTGGAAGGCGGGTGCCAGGACCGCTGGATAAGACGGGTTTCCTGGCGTGTTTACGGACGTTCTTGATCGCCGTTCGGCGCCATAATTTCCGTTGGACCAGTTCAGGAGGTTTGTATGGCAACCATTTCATCCCCAGGCGTCGGCACGAACGGACTTGATGTCAAGAGCATCATTTCCCAGTTGGTCACCCTGGAAAAGAGGCCCCTGGACACGCTGAAATTGCAAGCGGCCACGGTCAATACCAAGATTTCTGCCTTTGGACAGATCAAGTCGCTGGTGTCCACGCTGCAGGACGCAGCGGGCAAGCTCACCAGCGTGACCGGTTGGAATGGCGTGGCCACCACGTCGTCCGACTCCAAATTTGTTTCCGCCACCGCAGTAGGGGGCACGCTGCCCACCACGTTCAGTGTCGAGGTCCAGAGCCTTGCCAAGGCGCAGGCCACCGCATCGGCTGCTTTGCTGCCCGTGGGTGGTGCGCTCGGATCCGGTACGCTGCGCCTCGAACTGGGCAAGTGGAGTGTTGCACCCGCGTCGTTCACACCTGGCAGCGGTCAGCCCGTAGACATCACTATCAGTGCGAGCGACAAGCTGTCGGACGTGGCCAGCAAGATCAATGGTGCCAATGCAGGGGTAACGGCGTCGGTACTCAGTGATGCGTCGGGCGAGCGCTTGCTGCTGCGCAGCAAGAGCACTGGTGAGGAGTTCGGGTTTCGCCTGAGTGTCATGGAGGGCGGCGACACCAACCCCCAGAGTGCGGGCAACACCGACGCCACTGGCCTTTCGCGCCTGGTCAACGGCTCCACGGTCACGCAGGCGGCCGCCAACGCCAAGGCCACGGTCAACGGGATCGCGGTGTCTTCGGCCACCAATACGTTTGCCTCCACGATTTCGGGCGTGACTTTCAAGGCCGAGCAAGTGACGACGGCTCCCATTGATATCACCGTGAGCAAGGACAACTCCGCGATCCAGTCCAACATTGATGGATTCGTGAAGGCCTACAACGCCATCAACCAGTTGCTCCAGGACGCCACCAAGTATGACGCCGCTACCAAGTCGGCAGGGTTACTGCAAGGTGACTCGACGGCCGTAGCGCTGCAAAACTCCCTGCGCAACGCCATCCAGTCGGTCACTACAGGGGGCGGTGCTTTCCAGCGGTTGGCGGACATTGGCATTACCCAGCAGCTGGGCGGAGACCTGGTGGTTGATTCCTCCAAGCTCACCAAGGCGCTGTCTGAGAACCCCGACGATGTGAAAAACCTGTTCCGCAATACCGGTGGCGGCTCCGCCGATGGAATTGCCGTCCAGCTGAAGGCGTTGACCACCAACCTGCTCTCCAACGACGGTTTCTTCAAATCCAAGGATGCCACCTTGCAGCTGAGCCTTAAGCGCAACAGTCAGGACCAGACGCGGGTGAATGAGAAGGTCGAGGCATTTGAAAAGCGCATCACACAGCGGTATAACGCGCTCGATACCCAGCTGAGCAGCCTCAATGGCCTGAACGCGTATATCTCACAGCAGGTCACTGCCTGGAACAAATCGACTGGTTAATCAGGGGCTTCAGTTTTCCTGGCACATGCCGATAACTTAAGTAATACCTCGGAAGGATTGTCAGCATGTTCAGCGCCTACAGCCCCCGTGCAGCCAACGCTTACCAGCGTATCAATGTGGAAACCAGCATGCACACGATGGACCAGCACCAGTTGGTCAGTCTGCTGTATGAAGGTGTCCTCAATGCCATCGCCACGGCACGTGGCGCCCTGGCACGTGGTGATGTGCTGGCCAAAGTCAATGCCATCTCCAAGGCCGTGCGCATTCTGGAGGAGGGCCTGAGCACCTCGCTCGACAAAGTCGATGGGGGCGAACTGGCCGAAAACCTGGGTGCACTGTACGACTACTGCATGCGCCGCCTGATCCTGGCCAACGCCCGCAACGACGACGCCATCATGCAAGAAGTCATGCGCCTGATCGAGCCCGTGGCCCAAGGCTGGAACGAAATCAAGAAAACCGGCACCGCGGCTTCGTCCGATGCGCCCGCCGCCACTGGCCAGCCTGTGCTGGTGGAGGCATAACCATGTCACACATGCTTATTGACTATTACAAGGCGATTGAAGACAGCAGCGCCAAGATGCTGGAGGCCGCCAAGCTCAAGGACTGGGATGGGGTGGTGCGCTACGAAGGCGCCTGCGCCGTGCTGATTGAGCAGCTGCGCTTCAAGTCGCAAGAGCACGAGCTGCTGCCCGAGCACAAACGTGAGAAGACCCGCATCATGCAGCGCATCCTGCGCAACGATGCCCAGATTCGCTGCCTCGCTGAGCCCTGGCTGGCGCAGTTTGAACATTTGTTTGAAGGCCAGCCGCAGATGATGCATTGAGGCAGGCGCCGAGCCCAAAACTAAGCCGACCGCGAGGTCGGCTTTTTTGCGGATAAAAATCGCCTGAAGCACTTATAAATAAAGCGTATTAAGCTATCAAATTGATAGTAAAAAATCGGCCCCCGCCGCATGGAGCGAGTACGCCTTGGGTGGACGCAGCAAGGTCGCCGGTTGGGAGCGCTGCGCCCCCGTGATCGCATGCAAAAAAGTGCCTCTAGGGCTTATCCAAAAATCGCAGGTAGCTATCAAATTAGGGGTTTTCCGAGTCCCTGCTGTTCGATACTGGCGCGCCCCAAGGCCAGGGATGCCAAGCAAGGGCCGCCCCGCAGCGAGGGCATCGTCCCCTTGCCCACAGCGCGCAGCGCTGTGAGAGCGAGGGGAAGCGGCGCAGCAGCTCAGGGGAGTGCCGCTGCTATACCTGCATGTTCATGATGTCGGTATAGGCTTGCACCATCCGGTTGCGCACATGCAGCGTGGCTTGAAAGCCGATCTGGGCCTTCTGGATCGCCACCATGGTTTCTTCGAGGCTGACAGAAGGGTTTTCCATCTGCACCTCGGTCTGCAGGTTTGAAGAGCGGTTTTGTGCGGCGCTGACCGACTGCAGTGCGCCTTTGAGCGCCCCCGAGAAACCCACGTCATTGGCGTCGTTTTGCGGCGCTGCAGCACGGCGCGCCACGCCAGCGCCCGTGAGCGGGGCGGTAGAGCTTGAGATGCGAAGGTCCATGGCTGTGTCCGTGGGAATGGCGGTATGCTGCGTATCCTAGCCATCGCGCCGGGACCCATCGCTCTGAATTGATGGCCAAACGCGCGGCTTATCCAGCGAACATTTTGGAGGCGTGACCGAATAATCGACCCCACGCTTTGGTCCTTGCCGGGCCACCCTACTGGAAAGCAAGATGTCTGCAGTTGCTGAAATTCCTCTCACCCCCCCTGCCAGCCCGAACTGGCTGCAGCGGCTGTCTGCCCTCGACAGGGCGCAGCGCATGCGGCTGGGTGTGGGCGCGGCGCTGCTGGTGGCGGTGGCCATCGCGGCCATCGTGCTGGGGCGCCAGCCGGATTACCGCGTGCTGTTTGCCAATCTGAACGACAAAGATGGCGGTGCCATCGTGGCCCAGTTGTCGCAGATGAATGTGCCTTATAAGCACGCCGATGGCGGTGGTGCCATCCTGATCCCTGCAGACCGCGTGCATGATGTGCGCCTGCGCCTGGCCACCCAGGGCTTGCCCAAGGGTTCGGTGGCGGGTTTCGAACTGATGGAATCCAGCAAATTTGGGATGACCCAGTTCCAGGAGCGCCTGAACTTTCAGCGGGGCCTCGAGGGCGAACTCACGCGCTCCATCCAGGCGCTGTCGTCGGTGCAAGGTGCGCGGGTGCATTTGGCGCTTCCCAACCAGAACGGATTTTTCCGGGAGCAGCAAAAGCCTTCGGCGTCGGTGCTGGTGAGCCTGCACCCGGGCCGTATTCTGGACCGGGCGCAGCTGGCGGGCATCGTGCACCTGGTGGCTTCCAGCGTGCCAGAGCTGTCTCCTTCCGCCGTGAGCGTGCTGGACGATACAGGCAAGCTGCTGTCCCAGTCGCCCGATACCGCCGCTGGAAACGGTGTGGATGCGCAGCAACTGCTGTATGTGCAGCAGATCGAACAGCAGTACACCCGCCGCATCCTGGACATCCTGGAGCCCGTGGTGGGCCGAGACAACGTCAAGGCGCAGGTGACGGCCGAGGTGGATTTCACCCAGACCGAATCCACCTCCGAGCAGCACCGGCCCAACCTGGCCACCGATGCCAGCGCCATCCGCAGCCAGCAGGTGGTGGAAAGCACAGGCCCCCAAGGCAATCCGCTGCCCACTGGTGTGCCGGGCGCCACGACCAACCAGCCCCCTGCACCGTCTGCCGCGCCCATCAATGGCGCCAACCCGCCGCCCACCGCCGCCGGCCAGCAGGCCCAGGGCGCCCAGGCTGTGGGCAGCAAGCGCGAATCCATCACCAACTACGAGGTTGACAAGACGGTGCGCGTCACGCGCGGCGGCAGTGGAGCCCTCAAGCGGGTGAGCGCGGCGGTGGTGGTCAACTACCAGTCCACGGAAGACAAGGGCAAGACCGTGTCGAAGGCGCTCACACCCGAGCAACTGGAGCAGATGACGGCGCTGGTGCGCGAGACCATTGGCTTCAACCGGGATCGCGGCGACTCCGTCAACCTCATGAACACACCGTTCCAAGTGACCGCAACGCCAACCAGCGACATTCCGCTGTGGAAGCAGCCTGAAGTGATCGATCTGGCCAAGTCGTTTGCCTGGCCGGTGGGTGCGGTGCTGTTTGCGGCCCTGGTGCTGATGGGCTTGGTGCGTCCGGCCCTCAAGGGCACTGGCGCGGCGGCCAAGCCCCGTGCCATCCCGGTGGCCGGTGGCCAGCTGGATGCCGTGGAGTCCGAAACGCCCGAACGCCCAGCGCTGCCTGCGCCCGCCAAGAAAAACGAGGTGCTTCCTGCCACGCCGGAGCAATTGCGTCTGGAAGAGGCGCGCGTGCTGGCCAAGGAGAACCCGGTGGCTGTGGCCAATATCCTGAAGACCTGGCTGAACGGCGAGCCGGTCTAATTACCGACACCACGGACGACGACCATGGACGACCAAGGACTCAACGACGCCGCCATCATGCTGATGTCCCTCGGCGAGGAAGAGGCTGCCGAAGTGTTCAAGCACTTCTCGCCCAAGGAAGTGCAGAAACTCGGCGAAACCATTGCGCGCATGCGCTCGGTATCGCGCGAGAAAGTGGACGAGGTCATCAACAAGTTCTCCGGCGCCGCTGCTGCGCAGAGCCTGCTGGTGTCCGACACCGGTAATTACGTGCGCGCCGTGCTGCGCCGCGCGCTGGGCGACGACAAGGCGGGCCTGCTCATCGACCGCATCCTGCAGGGCGGCGACGTGTCGGGCATCGAGAGCCTCAAGTGGATGGACCCACTGTCGGTGGCTGAACTGCTGCGCAACGAACATCCCCAGATCGTCGCAGCCATCCTGGTGCACCTGGACAGCGACCAGGCGTCGGGCATCCTGATGCACCTCACTGACCGTCAGCGCAGTGAGATTTTGCTGCGCGTGGCCACGCTGGAAGGCATTCAGCCGACGGCGCTCAAGGACCTGAACGAGGTGCTGTTCAAGGTGCTGGCGGGTGGTGACAAGATCCGCAAGAGCTCGCTGGGCGGCGTCAAGGCTGCGGCCGAGATCATCAACCTGCTGGGCGGCAACATGGATGCCGTGGTGCTCGAATCCATCCGGGGTTACGACCCCGATCTGGCCCAGAAGATCATGGACAAGATGTTCGTGTTCGAAGACGTGCTCAAGCTCGACGACAAGGCAATCCAGACTGTGCTCAAGGAAGTGGCGTCCGAAACGCTCATCGTGGCACTCAAGGGAGCAGTGCCCGAGCTGCGCGAGAAGTTCCTGTCGAACATGTCCTCGCGTGCCTCCGAGGCATTGCGCGAAGACCTCGAATCGCGCGGCCCGATGCGGTTGTCCGAGGTCGAGGCTCAGCAGAAGGAAATCCTGAAGACCGTGCGTCGCTTGTCGGACGAGGGTCAAATCGTGATTGGATCCGGCGGTGATGATGCCTTCGTCTAGCCAGCGCTCTTATTCGCGCTTCATTCCCAGCGAGGAAGTGGGCGATTTCACGCAGTGGAAGTTTGGTGCGGTGGACGGCTCCGACCTGGTTGAACCAGCGGAGCCCGAGCCTGTGGCGGAGATTCCGGTCGAAATTGATGAGGCTGCGCAGCAGGCACTGATTCAGCAGGCATGTGATGACGCCTATGCTGAGGGCTTTGCCCAGGGGCAGGCCCAAACGGCGCTGGAATGGCAGCGGCGCATGGACGAATACATTGCCCAGCAAGGGCATGAAACGGCGCAGCGGCTGCAGAGCGTGGTGCAGACCCTCGATGCAAGCCTGATCGACATGCAGCAGCAGATGGCCCAGCAACTGCTGGAGCTGGCCTGTGACATTGCGCGCCAGGTGGTGCGCCAGGAACTGTCCGTCAACCCCAACGCCTTGCAGCCCGTGGTGAGGGAGGCGGTAGGCATGCTGGTGACCGAGGGGCGGCCTGCCGTGGTCCGCCTGAACCCTGCAGATATGGAGGCGATGGCCCAGCCTCTGCGCGAAGAAATCGATGCCCCCGGTGTGCAGTGGATGGCGGATGCTGCGGTGCCGCCGGGTGGCTGCCTGGTGGAATCAGCCGGTACGGCGGTGGACGGCAGCCTTGACAAACGCTGGCAGCGGGCCATTGCCGCACTGGGGCTCCAGTCGCCATGGCAAGAGGAAGAAGAGGGCAGTGATGGCCGTTGAATCTCCTTCTGCCTGGACACGCCTGATGGACGACGCGCGTGCGCGCGTCGCTGAGGGCGCGCCGCTGGAGATGCGTGGCACGCTGACCCGGCTGACGGGCCTGGTGCTGGAGGCTGTGGGCATCCGCGTGCCCGTGGGCTCGCAGTGCATGGTCCAGATGCCGGGGCATGCCCCCGTGCTGGCAGAAGTGGTGGGTTTTTCCGCGGATCGCGCTTTTCTGATGCCTGCGGGAGATATCCACGGACTCTCCAGTGGTGCCAGTGTGGTGCCCGCTGCGCCCTACATCCCCATCCCCCGTCTCGGCGAGCCCGCGCGGGCCATCCAGCGTGCGGGTGTACTGCGCTTGCCGATGGGCGAAGGCCTGTTGGGCCGGGTGGTGGATGCGCAGGGACTGCCGCTGGACCATGGCGGGCCCGTGCAGGACGTGGTGTCTGAGCCCATGGGGCGCCGCCAGATCAATGCCATGGACCGGGACCCTGTGCGCGAATCGCTGGACACGGGCGTGCGCGCCATCAATGCCCTGCTTACCGTGGGGCGTGGGCAGCGCCTGGGTTTGTTTGCCGGTTCAGGGGTGGGCAAAAGCGTCTTGCTGGGCATGATGGCCCGCTACACACAGGCAGATGTGATCGTGGTGGGGCTTATTGGCGAGCGGGGGCGCGAGGTCAAGGAATTCGTGGAAGACATTTTGGGTGAGGATGGCCGTGCGCGATCGGTCGTGGTGGCGGCGCCTGCTGATGCGCCGCCGCTCTTGCGCATGCAGGGGGCTGCATATGCCACGGCGGTTGCCGAGCACTTTCGGGACAAGGGCAAGCATGTGCTGCTGCTCATGGATTCGCTCACCCGCTATGCCATGGCGCAGCGCGAAATTGCGCTGGCCATCGGTGAGCCTCCCGCCACCAAGGGCTATCCGCCCTCCTGCTTTGCCAAGCTTCCGCAACTGGTGGAGCGCAGTGGCAATGGGCTGCACGGGGTTGGCTCGATCACGGCTTTCTACACGGTGCTGTCTGAGGGCGATGACCAGCAAGACCCGATCGCTGACGCGGCGCGTGCGATTCTGGATGGGCACATCGTGCTGTCGCGGGCTTTGGCCGAGACGGGGCATTTCCCCGCCATCGACATCGAGCAGTCTGCATCCCGCGTGATGCACAACGTGGTGTCGCGCGGGCATTTTGATCTGGCGCGACGCTTTCGGGCGGTGTATTCGCGCTACCAGAAGAGCCGGGATCTGGTGCAGGTCGGTGCGTACATGAGCGGCTCCGATCCCGCCCTGGACGAAGCCATTCGCCTGCAGCCGCAGATGGCCGCCTTCTTGCAGCAGGACATGTTCGAGGCCGCCTCGATGGACCAGAGCGTGGCGGGCATGGCAGCGGTGTTGGACCATTGAACACCTGGGGTAGTCAGCCATGTCCAGCCTGAACTCGCTCGCCGTCGCTGTGGAAGTCGCCTCCCGCAAGCGGGACGACGCGCGCCAGGCGCTGCAAGACATGTTGGCTGCGCAGCAGGCGGCGCGTGCCCAGCTCGACCAGCTGGAAGATTACGCCCGAGAGACCCAGGCGCGTTGGGGCATGAAGGCCGATACCACGATGAAGCCCGAGGTGATGTACCACCACTACCAGTTCATGGACCGCCTGGGCCACGCGGCGGGTGTCCAGAATGGTGTGGTGGGAGACCACGCCCATCGGGTGGAGGCCGCCAGGCGCGCCTTGCTGGAGGCGGAATTGCGTCTGGCAAGCCTGCGCAAGGTCATGGAAAAGCGGCGCCACGACCTGGAGTTGGCCGAAATGCGAAGAGATCAGAAACAAACCGATGAGCGGGCTGCGTTGCAGTACCGCAGTGCGATTCAGGGCTCTGAGGGCCGGGAGTATTGACCATGGAACCCACCAAAATTTCTTCTCCCCAGGGCACCCAGTCCGCCCATGCCGCTCGGCACCGCTCCACAGCGCAGCCCCCGGACGCGAACGAACCGGGCTCTGGCGGCTTTCTAGCGCTGCTGGCAGCTTTGGGCGATGGGGTGATGGGCGGAGGCGATGGCGCTCCGCTGGATCTGGCGGCCTCCGGTGCCGCTCCTTCCGATGTGGCTTTGACGGACGCTGCAAAGGAGGCCATGGAGGCCTCCGCCATGGCTGCCTGGCAGGGTTTGCTGGTGCCCGGCGCCAATGTGCGGGTTGATGCTGCTGCGGCAGAGCGCGGGCAGGGCGGCAGCATTTTGAGTGCTGGAGCGCAGACCGGAACGGTATTGGGGCTGGACGCGCAGGGTGGTAGCGCCCAAGGGGGGCTGGCGTCCCTGGCGGGAGCCCTTCCCGGAACGGACGGTCTTTCGCAAGGCATCGTGGCTGAAACAGCCAGGCTTGATACTTCGGCAGACATGCAGGAAGGGCTCCCGCCGGTCGGCGGGATGGCGCAGGGCCGGATTTTCTCCCGCCTGCAAAGTGCCTTGGCCCAGAAGACAGATGCAGTGGAAATGTCTACAGGTCGCTCCCTCGGAGGAGGAGCTGCGCAGCAGTTGCCGGGCCATCAAGGCGTGGCCCCGGCTGCGGTGCAGATGGTCAGCGAGCGAATGGTGGGGATGCCAGTTGCTGGCGCATCGGATCGCAGTCCGGGGGGCATGGTGGACCCGGCGGGTGGCGCTGTGGTCGCCTCCGTTGCAGAGGGGTTGCTGTCTCCGGTAGCGTCCGCGCGAGGTGGGGAGGGTGCGGACGCTGGAGGCCGCTCTGGCGAGGGGCGTTCCAGCGCCGGGGCTTGGCTGGATAGCGGCAGCGGTTCTGCGCCGGTGGAGCCGGGCTCCCTGGATGAGGCCACGGTGTTTGCCGACCCCGCACAGGCAGGTGTTGAGGAGCAGGTCGCCGAGCAGGTGGCTTATTGGGTCAACCAGAAAACACAGAATGCGGAACTGACGCTCAACCGCGACGGGCAGCCGGTAGAGGTGTCGGTGTCACTGTCGGGCAATGAGGCCCACGTGACGTTCCGCAGCGACCAGCCGCAAACCCGTGAGCTGCTGGACCGCAGCATGGCGCAATTGAGTGAGCTGTTGCGCAGTGAGGGCCTCGTGCTGTCGGGCATGTCGGTTGGCACATCGGCGGGGCAGCGTGACGATGCGGGTGGGGCTGAGCGGCAGGGCCAGCGCGATGGCGCTCGCCAGGCGAAGGTGGTCGCTGCAGCACCCACTGGCACGGCTTCACTGCTGCGCGGTGGCGCCCCGGATCGCGCAGTAGACGTCTTTGTGTGAGCCCGGCGGGCAGACGGGGCTACCCGCCTGCCGCCCGCTTCACCCCTTGGGTCAGGAAATCGCTCGGGCGGCGTCTTTACGCTGTGGCTGGCGGTACGCGAGTACCGTGTTGCTCCCTACCCCAGAGCACTTCTGATGGGTTGCTTTGCAGTGGTGGCTACTCCTTCATTCCATCAGGTCTTGCCGCTGCAGCGCGACCGAACGCCGTTCCGGTGCTTGCGTGCAGAGTCCATAGCGCAGTGAATGCCATGGTTTTGGGCTTTTATTCTGGCTATTATTGGTTGCAGCCCCGCCCAATAATGGGCCATCCGGTTTTGCTCGCCCATGGATTGCGCGGGCCCGGCCCGTCTCCCACCGCAAGGAATCCGCAACGTGTCAGCCAATACTCCCGCAGCGGCCCCGGCCAAAAGCAAGAAGATGCTCATCATCATCATCGGCGTTGTGGTGGCGGTGCTGGTGATTGGTGGCGGCGCGGCGGCTTGGTTCATTTCCAGCCGCTCCCATGCCGACGAAGAAGATGGGGCTGCACCAGTCCGCAAGGAGGCGCCCAAGGTGGCCCCCACGTTCCTGCCCATGGAGAACATGGTGGTAAACCTGGCAGACCCTGGCGGTGACCGGTTTGCCCAGATTGGTATCACCCTGGAGTTGGAGGATGCCAAGACAGCAGAGCAGGTGAAGCTGTATTTACCCTCCATACGCAGCGGCATCCTGATGCTGGTTTCCCAGCGGACTTCCACTGAACTGCTGCAGCGGGAAGGCAAGGAAAAGCTGGCTGCAGACATCCTGCGGGAAGTCTCCCGCCCCCTGGGTTACACGGTTCCGACGGAGCGTGCACGCGCTGCGGCGGCCGACAAGGAAGAGGATGCGGAGGACCGGCCTTCGCGTCGGCGCACAGAGCGCAACCCGGTGCACCGTGTGCTTTTTTCCAGCTTCATCATCCAATGACCCGGGCGAGGACCAGTCATGAGTGATTCATTTCTTTCCCAGGAAGAAGTTGATGCCCTTCTCGAAGGGGTTACTGGTGAGAGCCAGAAGTCGGTCGAGGAGGTTGCGGAGGCGGGCTCCGTACGCAACTACGATATTTCCAGCCAGGAGCGCATCGTCCGCGGGCGTATGCCGACGATGGAAATCGTCAACGAGCGGTTTGCACGCAACTTCCGCATCGGGCTCTTCAATTTCATCCGCCGCAGTCCTGAAATCTCGGTGGGCACAGTATCCGTGCAGCGTTACAGCGCCTTTCTGCGCGAGCTGGCGGTACCCACGAACTTCAACATTGTGGCCATCCGTCCGCTGCGCGGCAGCGGACTGATCGTGTGCGAGCCCTCGCTGGTTTTCGGCATCATCGACACGCTGTACGGCGGCGTAGGCAAGTTCCAGACACGGATTGAAGGTCGGGATTTTTCGCCCACGGAGCAACGGGTCATCAACCGCCTGGTGGACGTGATCTGTGCTGAATACAAAAAGGCCTGGCAGGGCATTTACCCGCTGGAGCTGGAGTACCAGCGGTCTGAGATGCAGCCGCAGTTTGCCAACATTGCCACCCCCAGCGAAATCGTCGTATCCACGGCGTTTCAGCTGGAAATCGGGGACCTTTCGGGCGCCATCCACATCTGCATGCCCTACGCGACGCTGGAGCCGATCCGTGACGTGTTGTATTCGTCCACCCAGGGCGACTCCATTGAAGTGGATCGCCGCTGGGTCCGCGTGCTGACCCGGGAAATCCAGGCAGCCGAAGTGACCCTGGTGGCCGAATTGGCACGCGCCGACGCCACCGTGGAGCAGTTGCTGGCCATGAAGCCTGGCGATTTCATCGAGCTGGACCGAGAACCCCGCATTCGCGCATCGATTGGTGGGGTCCCCATTTTTGAGTGCCAGTACGGAACGCACAATTCCAAGTACGCCATTCGTATCGAAGAATGCCTGCGCAATGCCGACATGAGCTGGCTGGGAGAAAAAGATGTCAACTGAAGAAGATAACAAGGATGCTGGCGCGGACGACCCGTTTGCGGGTTGGGCCGAGGCGCTTGAAGAACAAAAGCGCACCGACGACAAGCCTGGCGACGGGGAGCAAGGTGGCCCGTTGTCTGGTGAGCCTGTACGCCCTTTCTCCGGTGGTGGCGATGGCACGGTCAACGACATCAACATGGTGCTGGACATACCCGTCCAGTTATCGGTGGAGCTTGGGCGCACCAAGGTACCCATCAAGTACATCCTTCAGCTCGCGCAAGGCTCGGTCGTGGAGCTCGATGCCCTCGCGGGTGAGCCGATGGACGTTCTGGTCAATGGCTATCTCATTGCCCAGGGCGAGGTGGTGGTTGTGAATGACAAGTTTGGTATTCGCCTCACGGACGTGGTGACGCCTTCCGAGCGTTTGCGGCGGGTCAGTCGTGGATAGTGGCAGCATGACCCAGACGCTGCTCGTGGTCGTCCTTTTTGTGGGCGCCATGGCCTTACTGCCCTGGCTTGTCCGCCGGTTGCAGCAGCGGCAGGCGGCGGGTAGCGCTGGAGTGGGAGCCGCGTCGCGGGTACTGTCTGCAGTGGCTGTCGGCCCCCATCAGCGCGTGGTGACGGTGGAAGTCGGGCCCGAGCATGCGCGAACCTGGCTGGTGCTGGGCGTTACCGCTCAGCAAGTGAGCTGTCTGCATGTGTTCCCTGCTGGTCCGTCAGCCGCCCCCCATTCGGCACCCAGAGCGGAGCCTTCTTTCGCGCAGGCAGTCGCGTCCGCCGTGAATGCCCCAGGAAGCACCGCCAATGGCTGATGTATCGCTCACCCGTCGCGTGGCGCTGCTGGGAGCGGTCGCTTCTGTGGGGTTCATGGGGCATGACCTGGCCTTCGCGCAGGCGTCTGCCGGGTCCCTGCCGCTGGTGGTGGGGAGCGGTCCGTCTGGCAACAGTTACTCGGTGCCTATTCAGACACTGTTGTTCTTCACGGCGCTGTCCTTCTTGCCCGCGGTGCTGCTCATGATGACGGGCTTTACCCGGATCGTGATTGTTTTGTCGCTGTTGCGCCAGGCGCTGGGCACCCAGTCCGCGCCGCCCAACCAGGTCATCATCGGGCTGTCGCTGTTTCTCACTTTTTTTGTCATGGGGCCTACCCTGGATCGTGTGTACCAGGATGCCTATGTGCCTTACACCAACAACACCATCAGTTTTGAACAGGCTCTGGAAAAGGCCGAAGCGCCGATGCGCAGTTTCATGCTCAAGCAGACCCGGCAGTCTGACTTTGCCCTGTTTTCCCGCTTGGCGCGGCTGGATTCCAGTGTGACCGCAGAAACTGCACCCCTCAGGGTGCTCGTGCCTGCATTTGTCACCAGTGAGCTGAAGTCGGCGTTTCAGATCGGGTTCATGATCTTCATTCCGTTTCTGGTGATCGACATGGTGGTGTCGAGCATCCTCATGTCTTTGGGCATGATGATGTTGTCTCCGGTGCTGGTGGCATTGCCGTTCAAGCTCATGCTGTTTGTGTTGGCGGATGGCTGGAACCTGCTGATCGGCTCGCTGGCTGCCAGTTTTGTACCCTGAAGGAGCTGCCAATGACTTCACAAATGGTGCTGACCATCGGGCGTGACGCGCTGACATTGCTTCTGATGATTTCGATGCCCGTGCTCGGGGTCGTCATGGCGGTGGGATTGCTCGTGAGCATCTTTCAGGCCGTAACCCAGATCCAAGAAGCGACGCTTGCGTTTGTTCCCAAGCTGATTGCCGCGATGGTGGTTTTTGCCATTGCAGGCCCCTGGATGCTCAGCACCCTGGTGGACTTTATCCGCCGGACCATCGAATCGATTCCTTCGATGATTGGCTAGCCAGGTGAGAGGGCGAGCTATGGGTTTTTTCCTGAAGCCGGGTCCTCCAGACGCCCGCTTCGAAGCCCGTTGAGGATCGTGTGATCACTTTCACCGAGGCTCAGCTGATGGCTTGGCTTTCGCCCATTCTGTGGCCCTTTTTGCGCGTGCTGGCCGTGTTCTCGGTCGCGCCGGTGTTCTCCATGCGCACAGTTCCCATGCGCGTCAAAATTGGACTGGCGTTTCTGGTGGCACTGTGCGCGCAGGGTGTGCTGGGTGATCAGCCGGTCATCAGCGTCAATGGTCGTGAGGCGTTTGGTGCTGTTGCTCAGCAGGTGGCCGTGGGCCTTGCGATCGGTTTCTCTGTCAGGCTGGTGTTTGCGGCCGTGGAACTGGCGGGTGAAATCATCGGTTTGCAGATGGGCTTGAATTTCGCGTCGTTCTTTGACCCGTCGTCCAATGCGCAGATCAGCGCCGTTGCGCGGTTTTTTGGGCATATGGCCATGCTGCTGTTTGTGGTCATCAATGGCCACTTGCTGATCCTGATGGCCGTGGTGAAAAGCTTTGACCGCTTTCCTGTCGATGGAAATTTTTTGCAGGCGCTCGGGCAGATGCGCCTTTATGAACTGGGCTCGTCGCTGTTCGCCAGCGCGCTCTGGATCGCTCTGCCGATGATTGCGCTGTTGCTGTTTGTCAATTTGACGCTGGGCATCATTTCCCGCGTGGCACCACAAATGAATATCTATGCGGTCGGTTTCCCCGTGACGTTGACTGTAGGCATGCTGGGTATTGTGGCCACACTGCCGCTACTGGAACAACCCGTGCTCGCGCTCATGCAGCAGGCGGTCGATCTGTTTGCTGCTCAGCGGTAGACATACGTGGCACTGGGGACAGGTTCAGACCAGCTGGTTTCGGATGGCGTAGACGGTAAGCTCCGCATTGTTGGACAGCTTGAGCTTTTCCAGCACCCGCGAGCGGTAGACACTCACTGTCTTTGGGCTCAGCATCAGCTCTTCTGCAATGTCCGACAGCCTGCGTCCGGACGCGATTTTGACCAGCGTTTGCAGCTCCCGCTCCGACAAGGTCGTGTGTGGCGCTTCCGGCGTAGGCTGTGCCAGGCTGTCCGCGAGCATCTGCGCCACTTCTGCCGTGAGGTACTTGCGTCCCTGCATGACGGTCCGCACGGCAGCAATCAGCTCGACCGGGTCCCCTGCCTTGTTGGCATATCCTTGCGCGCCAGCTTTCAGGCAGCGCAGGGCGTACTGATCTTCTGGATACATCGAGACCACCAGCACCTTGATGGCGGAATGGGTTTCGCGCAAGCTGGTGAGCACCTCCAAGCCGCTGCGGCCCGGCATATTCAAGTCCAGCAGCAATACGTCGCAGGCGGCGGAGCGCAAGACCTCGCGCAACTCGGAATACCCTCCGGCCTCGCCGGTTACCTGGATGTCGGGCGCCTCGGCCAGCGTATCGCGTATTCCGCGCCGCAAGACGGCGTGGTCATCGCACAGGACCACATGAATCACTGCGCATCTCCTGGAGCTGGTGGTGTTGGGTGCGATGTTAGCGGTATGGACAGGATCACGGACGTGCCTTGGCCGGGCCGACTGCTGATGTCCAGCCATCCCCCCACGGTACGGGCACGCTCATGCAGGCCTTTGAGCCCAAAGGCTTTTGGTTTTTCGAGCATGCAGGGGTCAATGCCTTGCCCATCGTCAGTCACTTCCAATGTCAGGACATCCTCTTTGTCGGAGAGGTCAATGTGCACTGTGCGGGGATGTGCGTGTTTGGAGATGTTGGTCAGCGCCTCCTGCGCTGTGCGATAGGCAACCAGCTGAATATCTGCGGTGGCCCGGATAGATTCGCTGCTGCTGATAACCCGGGCGGGAATGCCCGAGCGACGCTCAAATCCGGCGGCAAGCCATTGCACCGCTGCCACCAGTCCCTGTTCAAGAATCGGGGGGCGCAGGTTCATCATGATGCGTTGGCTTGCTCCAATGGCATGCTGCAGCATCTCTGCCGCTGAGGCTGCATGCTCTTGCATCTCCGTATTGGTGCTATGGCGTCCGATCCATGCCACATCGAACCTGACGGCGGTCAGTGCGCCGCCGATATCGTCATGGATCTCGCGGGCAATGGACGCACGTTCCTGCTCGATCGAGGTTTGCAGATGTTCCGTCAGGTCAGCCAGTCGGCGCTCCGAGGCTTCCAGTTGCGAGACAGCCAGTTCGCGTGCCTGACGGGCTTCATGAACCTCCAGGGCGCGTGCAATGACATGCGGCAGCCGCTGAAGGTCGTCTTTAAGCAGGTAATCGGCAATGCCCAGGCGGATCGCATCTACAGCTGCTGCCTCGCCGATGGCTCCCGACAGAAGGATAAAGGGGGGGTGTTGCGGCTTTTGCACCACATGTGCCCACGCGTCCAATGCCGTGAAGCCGGGCAGCCGGTAATCTGCCAAGATGATGTCGAACGGCTGGATATCTGTGAGCCGCTGGAATTCGGAGAGCGAATCCACCCGATGGAGGTGGCAGTGGAGACCGGAGCGCCGCAGGGTCAATGCGGTCAACTCATGATCTGCCAGTGAATCTTCAAGATGCAGGATGTTGAGGGTCTGGTCTGATGCTATGGTGACCATAGGAGCGCTATCATAGGATACAAATTGGAACAAACAAGGGTGTTTGTCCGATTGGGATGGTTTCAGCGTCAGCGTCCAATGGGCGCTGACACCACGGTGCACACGGGCTTGGGGCCACTGTGCGGGTGTCGTAGTTCTGTGTTTTTGCGTGCTTTGCTGCTGCGTGCCGCGATGGAGAAACGATGCAATCTACGCTAACAACGTCTGGAGGACCTGCTGTCCAGGTTCCCGTCATGGTGGCGGCAGAACTGCAGGATTCGTTGCTGGTCGTTATGCATGACCTGCATCGCCTGGAAGGACTGCTCAACCATGCTACCGATAACCTGCTGGAACGCTTTGGGGAGGCAAACGCGGTGCTGACGGATGCTGCCGTTGCAGATTCCCCGGAGCTGGTAGCTGCCCGCGCTGCGCTGCGCAGTGCAGTGACTGAGTTGCAGTTCCAGGATATGGCGTCCCAGCTGATATGGCACACGACCAAGGTGCTTCAAGGATGCGCGTTTCGTTTGGCTTCCGAAGCCATGGGCAATGAAGATGGCGAAGAAGCGGCGCCCTTTGCGGAGATGGCGCCCGACCGGCCTAACCCTGTCACGCAGAGCGAGATGGATGCCGGTTCGGTGGACCTGTTCTGATCTTTACATCACTGGTTAACCTATATATTTAAGTCAGTTGGAGCCTTACATGCAATCGATCCTTGCCGTAGATGATTCACCGTCCATGCGGAAAATGGTGTCGTTCACTCTGACGGGTGCCGGCTATCACGTCGTGGAGGCGGTGGATGGGCAGGATGCCCTGGAAAAGGCCGAGAGCCACAATATTGATCTTGTGCTCGCTGACCAGAACATGCCCCGGCTTGACGGGATCGGGCTCACTCGGAAACTGCGTGAGAACCCTAAGTTCAAGACCATTCCCATTCTGATCCTCACCACCGAGTCCAGTGATCAGATGAAGCAGGCGGGACGTACTGCTGGCGCGACCGGCTGGTTGGTCAAGCCCTTCGATCCCAATCGCCTGATTGAAGTTATCCAGAAAGTGATCCGCTGAGTCGGGTTGTCCGGGATCACCAAGTACACAGGAGCCCATGATGGCGGAAACTTACCAAGAAGGATCGGGTGCAGGTGCTGACTTCGACCTGAGCCAGTTCTATCAGATCTTTTTCGAGGAAGCGGGCGAAAACCTGGACCAGATGGAGCAGATGCTTCTGGATCTGGATTTGAGTAGCGCCAATGACGAAGAACTCAATGGCATCTTCCGGTGCGCCCATTCCATCAAGGGTGGTTCAGCCACTTTTGGATTCTCGGATGTTGCGGAGTTGACCCACCAGATGGAGTCTCTCCTGGACCGCTTGCGCCGCCACGAGCTCCAGCCGATTCCGCAGATGGTGGATGTGCTTCTCGAATCCGCCGACGCCTCACGGAGCCTGCTGGCCCGCCACCAAGCAGGTGGGCAGGGCGAAGCTGTTTCCACCACCTCACTGGTGCGTCGCATTAGTGAACTTGCTGCAGGGTTGGTCCCCGGGGATGCCCCTGCTGTCACTCCGCCCCCGCCGCCGGCCGCACCTGCTCCAACTCCAGCTCCAGCTCCAGCTCCACAGGCTGCAGCACCAGCGCCGGCACCGAAGGTAGTGACACCGGCGGTGGCCGGACAGGCGCGGACCCTGGAGATTCAGATTGGTCCCTTGGATCGACTGGAGCAGGCGGATGCCATCAAGGAGCTTTTTCGGGATATCCCGGGCCTCGGGGCGATCCGTGACATAGAAAGTCCACAGGCCAATACGCGGAGTTTCGCGGTGGAAACCACCTCCACCAACGACGATCTGCTCGACCTGTTTGCCTTTCATGTGGCCAAGCAACAGGTGCTGATCCGTGACGCTGCGGCGCCAGCGTCGGGCGTTGCCGCTGACGAGGATGAAGAAACGGTCCTTGCTGCTGGCGCCGCTGGGGGTGAGGCCTACGGTTTCTTCAGCGAAGCGCCTGGTGCCCCACGTGCGGATGCACCTCACGCAGCGCAGGCCCCAGCCCAAGCTGTGAAGGTTGCTGCACCCCCCAAGGCCAGCGAGCCCAAGGTTGCCATGCAGGCGCAGATGGAGTCCACGACCATTCGGGTCGATGTGAAAAAGGTCGACCAGCTCATCAATCTGGTGGGCGAACTGGTGATCACCCAGGCGATGCTGGCGCAAAACAGCCGGGGCCTGGATGCTGGTGCGTACCAGCAGTTGCTGGCAGGGCTGGCTGACCTGGATCGCAATACCCGCGATCTTCAGGAGTCGGTCATGTCGATCCGCATGATTCCGATGTCCATTGTCTTCAGCCGTTTCCCCCGCATGCTCCGGGACCTGGCCAACAAGCTGGGCAAGAAGGTGGAACTGGTGACGCTGGGCGAAGCCACCGAACTGGACAAGGGGCTGGTGGAAAAGATCACCGATCCGCTGACTCACTTGGTGCGCAACAGTTGCGACCACGGTATTGAGATGCCCGCAGACCGATTGGCCAAAGGCAAATCCGAGCATGGGACCATTACGTTGTCTGCCTCTCACCAAGGCGGCTCGATCGTGATTGAGGTACGCGACGATGGCCGTGGGCTCTCGCGCGAAAAGATTCTCAGCAAGGCCCAAGAGCGTGGCATTGAAGTGTCCGAGCAGATGAGCGACGCGGAGGTCTGGCAATTGATCTTCGCGCCCGGCTTCTCCACGGCTGACGAGGTGACGGATGTGTCCGGGCGTGGAGTGGGAATGGATGTGGTCAAGCGCAACATCGCTGCACTCAATGGTTCGGTCGAAATCGATTCCGCTGAAGGCTACGGGATGAAGGTTTCTGTGCGCCTGCCGCTGACGCTGGCCATCATGGATGGCATGTCCGTGGGCGTGAGTGATGAGGTCTACATTCTTCCGCTGTCTTCGGTGGTGGAGTCCTTCCAGGTCAATGCAGACGATGTGAGCACCGTGGCCCAAGGTTCGCAACTGGTGAAAGTGCGCGATGAGTACATGCCGGTGATTGCGCTGGAGAAAATTTTCCAGGTGCCGCGTTTCGATCCCAACAAGTCCAGCAACATCATGGTGGTGGTCGAGGCGGATGGCAGCCGTGTGGCGCTGTTGGTTGATGAGTTGCTGGGCCAACACCAGGTGGTGGTCAAGAACCTGGAGTCGAACTACCGCAAGGTTCCCAACGTATCGGGGGCCACTATCTTGGGTGACGGCACGGTCGCACTCATTCTGGACACAGGCGGTTTGGTGCGCAGGGCGCGCCACTAGATTCAAGCGGCCGTTCCCAGGGGCGCGGCGCTGTCACGAAAGGAGAAGCACCATGAGTGTGATGGGTAAAACAGCAGAGGCGGTGCCAACGGGCACCCGTGAATATCTGACTTTCCGTCTCGACCAGGAAGAGTACGGTATCGACATCCTGAAGGTGCAGGAGATACGTGGCTATGAGCCACCTACACGGATTGCGAACGCCCCCAACTTCATCAAGGGTGTCGTCAATTTGCGCGGCACCATCGTGCCCATCGTTGACATGCGGCTCAAGTTCAACTGCGCGCAGGCCGACTACAACAGTTTCACGGTGGTCATCATTCTGAACCTTCGCAACCGGGTGGTCGGAATCGTGGTGGACTCCGTCAGTGATGTGATGGAGCTGACACCTGAGAGCATCCGTTCGGCGCCTGATATCGAAAGCGCCATCGACAACAGCTGCATCCTGGGGCTGGGGTCGGTGGGGGAGCGGATGCTGATTTTGCTGGACATCGAGAAACTCATGTCCGGCGTAGACATGGGGCTGGTGACTGCCAACGAGTAGTACTTATCCGTCACCAACGTGGTGGACCCGGCACCTGTCAGATTCCAGGTGTGGCTTGCAGATCTCTAGGAGCGAACAGGATTTCCCGTCGGACGATCAATATGGCCCAACCCACCAGTGCTTCTTCAACAGCCCGGCCTCCCGTTGGCAGGGCGGATCCAGCGTTTGCCGCTGCTGCAGCGCCGTCGGGGCCGCTGGCTCAGGGGCGTGAATTCGTCTGGACCAATGCAGATTTTGCGCGGGTGCAGGCCTTGATCTATCAAAGGGCCGGGATCAGCTTGCACGATGGCAAGCACGCCATGGTGTATAGCCGCCTTTCACGCCGCTTGCGGGACACGGGCCATAGCAGCTTTCACGACTATCTGGGATGGCTGGAGACGCACGACGGGCCGGAGTGGCAGGAGTTCATCAATGCCCTGACCACCAACCTCACTGCGTTCTTCCGCGAGCAGCACCACTTTGAGATTTTTGCTTCGCACCTGCGGAGCAAGCCGTCTGCCAGCTGGAAGGTTTGGTGCAACGCGGCATCCACCGGAGAAGAGCCTTATTCCATTGTCATGACCGCATTCGAGGCGCTGGAAGCCAACGCTTCTTTCAAGCTGACTGCCAGTGACATTGATTCCCGCGTGCTGGCGACGGCGGCGCAAGGGGTGTACCGCCTTGACAGTCTCAAGGGGCTGAGCCCGGAGCGCCTGCAAAAGTTTTTTCTGCGGGGAAAGGGTGGCAACCTGGGGATGGTGCGGGCCAAGCCGGAGTTGCGCCGCGCGATTGACTTTATGAGCGTGAACCTCATCCGGGACGACTGGCCGTTCAAAGAGCCCTTCGATGTGGTTTTTTGCCGCAATGTGATGATCTACTTTGACGCCGCCACGCAGCGACGCGTGCTGGAAAGGATTCACCGGGTCCTGAAACCCGGGGGCATGCTGTTTGTGGGGCATGCCGAAAACTTTAGCGAGTCCAGAGACCTGTTTACGCTGCGTGGCAAGACCGTGTACGAGCGTCGCTGACCTGCCATGTTGCCTCGCACCTAGCCCATGACCAATATTCCATCAGGATCCTCTCTTTCTCCGGCCGCCGCCTCTTCTGGCGCGTCCGAGCGGCGCCGTGCCCCTCGCATTGCGCCGTTGAGTGCGGACATCTACTCTGCGGGGGCAGGTCCTGCAAGGGAATCATCGCTGCAAGATCTCAAAGCGCGCAGCCGCAAGCCTGGGGAAGCATCCTTTTTCTACCTGGACCATCATTTCCAGCACAACGCTGTGAAGGTGCTTCCTGGTGAGTATTTCGTCGGCGACGAGAACATGATCATCATGACCGTGTTGGGGTCGTGTATTGCCGCCTGCTTGTGGGACAGCCGCGCGCATGTGGGAGGGATGAACCATTTCATGCTGCCCGATGGTGACGTGGCGGATGCGTCGGGCCGCTATGGTTCGTACGCGATGGAATTGCTGATCAACGAGATGCTCAAGCTGGGCGCCCGGCGCGAGACCATGCAGGCCAAGATATTTGGCGGTGCGCAGGTCATGCACAACTTCACGACCATGAACGTCGGTGAGCGCAACACCAATTTTGTTTTGAACTACCTGCACACGGAGCGGATTCCCATCGTCTCCGAGGATGTATTGGATATTTATCCGCGCAAGGTGGTTTTTTTCCCCATCACGGGGAAGGCCATGGTCAAGCGATTGGCACACGCACATCCCGAAACCCTGGTGGCCCAGGAAGTGCGTGGCAATGCAGCTACTGTGGCAAAGACTACCTCGGGCGGTTCTGTCGATCTGTTTTGAGGAAGGCGTGAGTTAATGAGCAGGAAAATCCGGGTGATCGTGGTGGACGATTCGGCGCTGGTCCGTAGTCTGCTGTCCGAGATCATCAACCGGCAGCGGGACATGGAGTGCATTGGCACGGCCAATGATCCCTTGGTGGCACGCGAGATGATCCGCGAGCTCAATCCTGATGTCATCACACTCGATGTTGAGATGCCCCGGATGGATGGCATCGATTTTCTGGGGCGTCTGATGCGCTTGCGCCCGATGCCAGTGGTGATGATTTCTACGCTGACGGAGCGGGGTGCCGAGGTGACCATGAAGGCGCTCGAACTGGGTGCCGTCGATTTTGTGGCCAAGCCCCGGGTGGGGCTGGCCAGCGGCCTCAATGATCTCGCTGCGCAGATCGTGGACAAGATCCGTGTGGCTGCGGTCGCCCAGGTCCGCCGTGCACCCGTGCGTGACGCTGCGCCAGCAGGGGGCGGCGCCGGGGCTGCTGTTGCGCCCCCAGCCTCGGCTCTCCTCGGCCGTCTATCCACCGAAAAGCTGATCTGTATTGGTGCTTCCACGGGGGGGACGGAAGCTATCAAGGAGGTGCTGGTGCAAATGCCGGCGGATTCCCCCGCGATTGTCATTACCCAGCACATGCCTCCAGGGTTCACCACCAGCTTTGCTGCCCGCTTGAATGGTTTGTGCCAGATTACGGTCAAAGAAGCGGTCAATGGCGAGCGCATCTTGCCTGGCCATGCCTACATCGCGCCGGGTGGCACCCAGTTCCATGTAGCACGCAGTGGTGCCAACTATGTGGCGGTGGTGGATGATGGTCCGCCCGTGAATCGTCACAAGCCCTCGGTGGAAGTGCTGTTCAAATCTGCCGCCGCAGTGGTTGGACGCAATGCCTTCGGCATCATGCTCACTGGAATGGGTAACGATGGAGCGGCTGCGATGCGCGAAATGAAGGACGCCGGCAGCTACAACTATGTGCAGGATGAGGCGACCTGTATTGTCTTTGGCATGCCGCGTGAGGCCATCGCCCATGGCGCTGCTGATGAGGTTCTGCCGCTGGGGCAGATCGCGCCTGCGCTAATCACCCGTCTGCGCGGCGCTACTGATCGGCTGCACCACCGCATCTGATGGAATAACGCGGCCCTTGAGCGCTGCAGGCTGGATGGTTTCCTGCGGGCCGCGCTATGTTCCCCGACCGGCTAACGCTATGCGGACAGGGCTGTCCAGCGCTCCAGTGCGGCCATCAACTCGTCTTCGATCGCGCCCGCCCTCGCGGTCATGACTGCTGCCCGCGCCGGATCGGTGCTGTAGAGGGTCCCATCTGCCAGTGCCTCTTGGAGCGTCTGCTGTTCGGATTCCAGGCTGGCGATCTGCGCCGGGAGCTGATCCAGTTCGCGCTGCTCCTTGTAGCTAAGCTTCTTTTTTGATAGCTGTTCGGGCTTGCTGGATAAGCGCTGATCGGCATTTTGGCTCAAACTTTCCGCATCAACCTTTTTGGTGGCGGGTGCTGAAGCGTTGAGAGCCCTGCTGCGCTTGGATTGCAGCAGCCAGTCCTGCACGCCGCCTTCGTACTCTCGCCACAGTCCATCGCCTTCAAATGCGATGGTGCTGGTGACGACGTTGTCGAGAAATGTCCGGTCGTGGCCGACGAGGAAGACCGTACCTTCGTAGTTCTCCAGCAGCTCTTCTAGGAGATCCAGCGTGTCGATGTCCAGATCGTTGGTGGGCTCATCCAGCACCAGGACGTTGGCAGGACGGGCGAACAGCCTCGCCAACAGCAAGCGGTTACGTTCCCCTCCCGATAGCGAGCGAACCGGAGAGTGCGCGCGGGCCGGAGAGAACAGGAAATCGCTCAGATAGCTTTTCACGTGTTTGCGCTGGTTGCCAATCTCGATCCATTCGCTGCCCGGGCTGATGAAGTCTTCCAACGTGGCATCCAGATTGACCGCGTGGCGCATCTGGTCGAAATACGCAACTTGCAGGTTGGCTCCCTGGCGGATGGTGCCTTCGTCAGGCGTGAGCTCGCCAAGGATCATCTTGAGGAGCGTGGTCTTGCCTGCTCCGTTGGGGCCAATCAGTCCCACCTTGTCGCCGCGCAGGATGGTCCCCGTGAAGTTGCGAACAATCGTTTTGTCACCGAACGATTTGCCCACCCCGGTCAGCTCAGCGACGATCTTGCCCTGGTAGCCATTGGAACCACCGGTTGCCACATCCATGCGAACGCTGCCGACCACCTCGCGACGTGCTTCGCGGCGCGCACGCAAATGCTCCAGGCGGCTGATGCGGCTCTGGCTGCGGGTGCGGCGTGCTTCGACGCCACGGCGTATCCAGACCTCTTCCTGCGCCAAAAGCTTGTCGGCTTTGGCTGAGATGACAGCCTCCTGCGCCAGCTGCTCTTCTTTCTGTATCTGGTATTGCGCGAAGTTTCCGGGGTAAGACCGGAGCTGGCCTCGGTCGAGTTCCACAATGCGCGTGGCGACCCGGTCCAGGAACGATCGATCATGGGTGATGGTGACAACGCTGCCGGGAAAGTCGAGGAGAAGGTCCTCCAGCCATTCAATCGAATCAAGATCCAGATGGTTGGTCGGCTCATCCAGCAACAGTACGTCTGGGCGTGCCACCAAGGCTTGTGCCAAGGCCACGCGTTTTTTGGTTCCGCCCGACAGCGTGCCGACCACCGCGTCCGGATCAAGGTGCAGCCTCTGCAGGGTTTCCTCCACCCGCTGCTCCCAGTTCCAAGCGTCGTACGCTTCAATCTCCGACTGCAATGCATCCAGATCCAGTCCTTCCGCGCCCGACAGGTACTGGTCGCGGATCGCGATGACCCGCTGCAATCCTTCGGATGCCGACTTGAAGATGGTGGCGGTAGCGTCCAGGGAAGGTTCCTGGGCCACAAATGCAATCCGCACTCCTTGCTGTACCTGAAGCGAGCCGTCGTCTGGTTTTGCAAGGCCTCCAAGAATTTTGAGAAGCGAAGATTTGCCCGCGCCATTGCGGCCGATCAGGCCGACACGTTCCGCAGTCTCCAGAGAAAAGCCAGCGTGGTCCAGCAATGCAACATGCCCAAATGCGAGTTGGGCGTCCAGTAAGGTGATAAGTGCCATATGAGCAAGATTATCGGGGCGGGGCCGTATAAGCCCGTTGGGGATCTTCGGCGCCGCCTCGCTGGGCTCGTCTCTTCACATGGCTAGTGCTGTGCATGTGACATGCATTTGCAGCACTGTGTGTGCCCCTGTTGCTCTGGCCGCGTTCCGGTAGAACCCAAACATCTCATGAGTCGGACGCTCTTGCCGTCTAGAGGTTGCAGCGGGAGCACTTGCCTCGTGGTCTTGCGAATTTTCGTCCCCATCTCTTTCCAGTGCCTCTAAATTAGTGCTATAGTCGAAGGCTTCGCTACTTAGGCGGTTCTGCAGAAATGTGGTGACGCTGAAGATGTGGTGGTGATGGGGTTTAGGTCCTGTTGCTGCTGATGTCGAGAAGGTGGATGAAGAAATTTTGGTTTTGGGTTGTAGGTGGTGTAAAAACCGGTATATAATTCAAGGCTTCGCTGAGTAGAGCAGGGTGTCGCAAGATGCTGGGTTTAAAAAGTGATGAAAACAAAAAAGTTTTCAAAAGATTGACAGTTCTTCAAAAACTGTGCTAGAATTCAAGGCTCAGCTGATCGCAGCTAAGTCGGGAAAGCAAAGAAAACTTCGGTTGGATTTGCGATCCGGTTCATTAAAAATATACAGCCGATAAGCGTGGGCGTTTGATGGC
>NZ_JAMXAX010000239.1 GCF_023913775.1 Acidovorax facilis | reverse complement strand
GCGGCCGGGTCAGGCCGCGCAAGGGCGCAATGATACCGGCGCGGTCCGGCAGCCTGTCTAGCCCGTGCCCAGTCGGGGTGGCCCGCGTGTGCCGGGCGTGCGGCTGACAGGCCCCTGACGGGTGGGCGCCACCGGCACCTGGCGGGCCGGACGCTCCGGGAAACCCCGCTAGGGGCTTTGTTTTCACAATTTGATACTCGCAGGCCAGTGCATCTCTTGCCGGGATGCTGGTGTAGAGAACCGAGCCCCGCCATGAACCCCACTGACCAGCCCTCCACCGCTCAGACCGCCGCACCGGGCATCCCGGACGCACGCCGCCGCTGTGTGCACCTTCGCGCATGGAGCGCTGTGGTGGCATCCGGTGTACTGGCCTGCACAGCCCTGCTGCCGGCACAGGCCCAGATCGGCAGCACCGTGCCTGTGCGCGTGGGGGTCGTGGGGCCGTTCACCGGGCCATCGGCCGACTTTGGCGTGCCCATGCTCAACGGCATCAAGCTGGCGGTGGACGAAATCAATGCCGTGGGTGGTTATCTGGGCCGCCCGCTGGAGCTGGTCATCAAGGACGACACGGCCGACCCCGACCAGGGGCGCAAGGTGTCGCAGGAACTGCTCAATGAAAAAGTGGTCGCCACCATCGGCTTTTGCAACACCGGCGTGGCGCTCAAGGCCATCGACCTGTTCCAGGGCGCCGCCAGCCCCCTCATCGTGCCCTGCGCCACGGGCACTGCCGTGACGGCCAAATACCCCGCGCCTGACAGCTACATCTTCCGCGTGCAGGCGCGCGATGCGATCCAGGCGCCCTTCCTGGTGGACGACATCGTCAAACGTGGCTGGGACAAGGTCGCCATCTTTGCCGACAAGACCGGCTACGGCGAAGGCGGCTACAACGACGTGGTGGCCGCGCTGGCGGCCAAGAACCTCAAACCCGTGCATGTGGCGCGTTTTGACCTGGGGGTGAAGGACCTCACGGCCGAGCTGACCGCCGCGCGCAACGCGGGCGCCAACGTGGTCTACAGCTACACCGTGGGGCCGGAAAACGCCACCATCGCCAACGGCAAGAAGGCCCTGGGCTGGAAGGTGCCGCAGGTGGGGCCGTGGCCACTGTCCTTCCCCTTCTTCCTCGAAGGCGCCAAGGACGCGGCCGAGGGCGCGCTCATGGTGCAGACCTTCATCGCCGAGCCCAGCAACGAGCGCCGTGCATCGTTCCTGTCGAGCTACACCCGCAAGTACCATGGCAAGGTGGCGGTGCCCATGGCAGCGGCCAACGCCTACGACGCCACCTACCTGCTGATGTATTCCTTCCTCGGCATCCGCGACGGCAACCTCACCGGCAAAGCCATCAAGGAGTCGCTGGAGGGCAAGATGAAGACCTACTACGGCGTGGTCACCACCTACGACAAGCCCTTCAGCGTGCAGGACAAGGACGCGATCACGCGCAACATGCTGGTCATGGGCATGGTCAAGAACGGCGCCATCACCTTCGCCTATCCCGAAGACGCCAAGCGCAACCTGATCATCCAGCGCAAGCAGTGAAGTGGATGCGCCTTCAACCGCAATGCTGGCTGGAGATCCTTGCCGTGCATTCGCCATGGGTGATGGCCCCCACCTGACTTTGCGCTGACCACACCGGGCGCCGCAGACCCCGGCCGCAGGCGCAGCAAGGACAATGGGACCGTGCTCTCCGTCCTTCTCATCACCTTCCCCTTCTTTGCGCTGGTGCTCTGCGGCTATCTCGCCGCCCGGCGCGGAGTGCTTCCCCAGCCGGCCATCCCGGGGCTCAACGCCTTCGTGCTGTACTTTGCACTGCCCTGCATGTTGTACCGCTTTGGCGCGAGCACGCCCATCGCCCAGCTGCTGGATCCGGCCGTGGCGGGCGTGTATGTGCTGTGTGCGCTGGTGATGGTGGGGGCCACGGTGGCCCTTACGCGCAAGGCGCATATCGGCTGGAACGACGCAGCCTTCGGTGCGCTGGTGGCCGCTTTTCCCAACACCGGTTTCATGGGCGTGCCGCTGTTGGTCGCGCTGCTGGGGGCGCAAAGCGCGGGCCCTGCCATCGTCACCATCGTGGTGGACATGGTCATCACCAGCTCGCTGTGTATTGCGCTCTCGCGCCTCGATGGCGCGGGCACCCACGGCGTGGGGGCGGCGCTGAAGAATGCCTTCAAGGGCATGGCCACCAACCCCATGCCCTGGTCGATTGCGCTGGGCGCACTGGCTTCGGCCCTGCAGTTCAAGCTGCCTGTCCCGGTGGACAAGACCATCGCCATGCTGGCCGACGCGGCCTCGCCTGTGGCGCTGTTCACCATCGGCGCCGTGCTGGCGCGCTCGCAGATGAACCAGCACGAGCAGGTGTCCGCGCGGGACTACGTGCCGGTGGCGCTGGCCAAGCTGCTGGTGCACCCGCTGCTGGTGTGGAGCGTGGGCACGGCGGCCATGGCGATGGGGGTGCCGCTCACGCCCTTTGCGCTGACGGTGCTGGTGCTGCTGGCCGCGCTGCCCAGCGCCAGCAACGTCTCGCTGCTGGCCGAAAAGTTCGGCGCCAACAATGGGCGTGTGGCGCGGATCATTCTGGTGTCCACGGCGCTGGCGTTTCTGAGCTTTTCAGCAGCGGTGGCGTTGCTGACCTGATTGCTATATTTATGATAGCTATTGGCGCTTTTCCATAAAGGGCGGTTTCAAGTCCAAGTGCAACAATCAAGTTAATGGACTGAATCGGGCTGTTGGGCCAAGCGAGCCAAATGCTCGGCATACACCTCAATAGGCTTGCTCCAGCCCAAAGTCATCCTGGGGCG
>NZ_JAMXAX010000238.1 GCF_023913775.1 Acidovorax facilis | reverse complement strand
TGGTCACGCCGCCAGTGACGTATGGGGATGTCGTGAGCAAGAACACCGGGGAGAGGCAATCGGATACTATTGCTGGATGAAATCACAGTATCAACGGGGCTGCTGGAGCTAAATAGATACCCCTTATAAATATACAGCCATTTGGTGCTGCGTGCTTGCCCCTCCGCCCCCGCAAGCATGCGCGCGGCCTTGGCACGGTTTACTCCTTGAACAGCTGCTCGATCAGCCCCCGCATCCACTGGTTGCCGGGGTCGCTTTCAAAGCGGCGGCTCCAGTGCAGCGACACCGTGAAGTCACGCAGCGGCAGCGCGGGCTCGATCAGGGTGTAGCCACCGTCGGCCGCAAAAGTGCGTGCGATGTTGCGGGGCATGACCACGGCCAGGTCCGTGGCCCGCACGATGGCGGGCAGCACCATGAAGTGCTCGGTGGTCAGGCGGATGCGGTCCTGCAAGTGTTGCATCTCCAGAATGCGCAGGGTGTCGGAGTGGGTGCGCACGGCCACAAACTCCAGCTGGTGCAGGGCGCTGAGCAGGACAGGGCCGCTGCGCCTGGTGGCGGCGAAGGGGTGGCCTGCGCGCAGCAGCACCACGTAGCGATCCTGGATGAGCTGCACACG
Source organism: Acidovorax facilis (assembly GCF_023913775.1). Lineage (GTDB taxonomy): Bacteria > Pseudomonadota > Gammaproteobacteria > Burkholderiales > Burkholderiaceae_C > Acidovorax > Acidovorax facilis. Next base: position 2,245 of record NZ_JAMXAX010000238.1, on the reverse strand, counting down.
CTGCGTATCCTTCACCGTGGGCAAAAAGCCAAAGGCGAAGTCGATGGCACCGCTGTCCAGCCGCTGGGGGATCTCGTGGCGTGGCACGGGCAGGGTCTCCACACGCACTCCGGGCGCCTGATGCTGCAGCGCCACCATCAGGTCGGGCAGAAAACGGCCTTCGCCAATATCGCTCATGTGAATGCGGAACACCTTGTGCGACTGCAAAGGGTCAAACAGGGCCGACTCGTTGAGGGCCTCTTCCAGCAAACCCAGCGCGCTGCGCACCGCGTCTGCCAGCCGGTCGGCCTTGGGGGTGGGCTGCACGCCGCCGCCCGCGCGCACAAACAGCGGGTCTTTGATCAGCAAACGCAGCCGCGTCAGCGCCTGGCTGGCTGCCGGCTGTGTCAGGTCCAGCAGCTCTGCGGCCCGGCTCACGTTGCGCGTGCGGTAGACGGCATCGAACAGGCGCAGCAGGTTGAGGTCGATGTCTTTGATATGCATTGAATGAATACCGCTTAGTCACTTCATTGTATTGATGGATAGAGTAAGCCATCCGAAGATGCGGGGATGCCTTCAGAACACCCCCATCTCCCTACCGTGCGCGAGGCCGTGCTCGACCTGTTGCGCGGCTTTCACATCGATACCATCTTTGGCAACCCGGGCTCCACCGAGCTGCCACTGTTCCTCGACTTTCCCAGCGACTTCCGTTACATCCTGGGCCTGCAGGAATCGGTGGTGGTGGGCATGGCCGACGGCTATGCGCAGGCCACCCATAACGCCGCCTTTGTGAACCTGCACTCGGCGGCCGGCGTGGGGCACGCCATGGGCAATATCTTCACGGCGCACAAGAACCGCACGCCCATGGTCATCACGGCCGGGCAGCAGGCGCGCTCCATCCTGCCGTTCGACCCCTTCCTGTTCTCGGGCCAGGCCACCGAGCTGCCCAAGCCCTACGTGAAGTGGAGCGTGGAGCCCGCGCGCGCCGAAGACGTACCCCTGGCCATCGCCCGCGCCTACTACATCGCCATGCAGCAGCCGCGTGGGCCGGTGCTGGTGTCTATCCCCGCCGACGATTGGGACAAGCCTTGCGAGCCGCTGAAGGCGCGCACCGTGAGCACCGAAACGCGTCCCGAGCCCCGCGTGCAGCAGGCCATTGGCGATGCGCTGGATGCCGCGCGGCGCCCCGTCTTCGTGGTGGGTGCCGCCGTGGACCGCGACCGTGCCTGGGACGAGGTGGTGGCGCTGGCCGAGCGGCACAACGCTGCCGTGTGGATTGCGCCCATGTCCGGCCGCTACGGCTTCCCGCAAGACCACCGCCTGTTTGCGGGTGTGCTGCCCGCCATGCGCGAGAAGATCGTGGCGCTGCTCGGCAGGCACGACCTGGTGTTTGCGCTGGGCGCCGCCGCCTTCACCTACCACGTGGAAGGCTTTGGCCCGCATGTGCCGCCGGGCGCGCAACTGGTGCAGCTGATTGAAGACCCCGGCACCGCCGCCTGGACGCCTGAAGGCACCTCGGCCGTGGGCAGCATCCGGCTCGGGGTGCTCGACCTGCTGGCGCGCCCCGCACCACCGCCACGCGCCTTGCCACAACCGCGCCCCGCACGCCCGCGTGTGGAGCCCACGGGGCCGCTGATGAGCGTGCCCTATGTGATGCAGACCCTGGCCGAGGTGCGCGATGCGGCCTCCATCGTGGTGGAAGAAGCGCCCAGCTCGCGCGCAGCCATGCACGCCTACCTGCCCATTGTGCAAAGCGAAACCTTCTACACCATGTGCAGCGGCGGCCTGGGCTATGGCATGCCTGCCGCCGTGGGCGTGGCGCTGGCCAAACCCGACAAGAAGGTGATCGGACTGCTGGGCGACGGCTCGGCGATGTATTCCATCCAGGCCCTGTGGAGCGCGGCGCAGCTGAAGCTGCCCATCACCTTCATCATCCTCAAGAACCGCCGCTACGCGGCGCTGCAGGAGTTTGCCCCCACCTTCGGCTTCCACGCAGGCGACAAGCTCGAAGGCACCGACCTGCCGGATCTCGACTTCCTCGCGCTCGCCCGTGGCCAGGGCTGCGAGGCCGTGCGTGTGAGCGACCCCGCCTTGCTGCACCAGGCGCTGCGCGATGCACTGGCCAGCCCGCGCGCCATCCTGGTTGAGGTGGACGTGGCCTGACAGGCCCTGCACAACCCGTTCTTCCCGGCTCACCCCATCACCACAACACACCAGACCCGGCGCACCCGGGCGCTCACCCTGACTGGAGACAACCATGCACATC